>JAICLH010000031.1 GCA_025927495.1 Gemmatimonadaceae bacterium | reverse complement strand
TCCGGTTGTAGAAGAGCCTTACGTTGAAGCGAGTTTGGTCGCGAAATAACGGTACCTCGGCAACGATGCTCTTGAGATAGAACCGCGTGGCGAACGCCCCTTGCGGCCCGAACTGCGGAGTAGCTATCCCGTTCACGTAGAGAAAAACAGTCCGTTCGGTGCTGTCAGCGGTGTTCGCCGCATCCAACCCGCGCACCACACCCCGCACTCGCCCCGCCCGTGCCGCCGCGGCACTCGACCCCGAGGTCGAGTCTACCGTGAACACATGCCCGGCTAACGCCCCATCGAGCTTCCGTAAGGCCACCGAGTCTCGAATCGGATCGAACGCCAGGAACTCCACGTCGCGCACATCCTGCACCGCCGAGTCGACCCCGCGCGCCGACGACTCCACGTACTTTGATGCCATATCGAGATACGCTTGATACGCCTCCACCGGGTCCGCCGACGAGAGCAGCGCGCGCGCCCGGTGATACAATGGTAGGGCGCCGCTGTTCAACACCACACGCCGGTCTGTGGTGACCGTTAGGACATGCTCCGTATCCATGACCACCAGCCCAGCCGGCGGCGCCGCCATCCCATCCACCCGCACCATCACGTTCTCGTAACCGGGCGCCGGCACGAATGTGTACGCCACCCTCGACCCGTACGCCCACAGCGAATCGCTCGCGGCCGGAACGCCGTGCACACCGGGCCCCACCAGCACCGTGAACCGGCGCGGCGGCCTCTGGATCCAGAACCGGATTACGAGATCGTCGTCCGACACCACGACCTCCCCGTTAGGCGACGACCGCGACCCGTCCCGGCTCCCGCGCACCCGCACGTCCACGTGCCCTCTGTTTACCCCATCCACGATCACGCCGACGCGCAACCTCCCTCCCGTGTCGCCCAGCGCGCGCGGCACACGCCACACTGCCTCGTAGAACGCACGCCCCGCGTCTGCGAGGTGCGCATCGCCCACGACGCGAAGATTCGAGCCGTCGCGCCCGCTCGTATCGAGCCGAACGATCGCGCTGCCGACACACACGGTGTCCGCGAGCGCGCAAATCTCGACCGCCACCTGCCGAGATACATCCGACGCGCCGGTGGGCACGAGTCCGCTGCCCAACGGTGGAAGAAAGATGACCCGCCCGGCGACCGGCGCTGATGGCGTGAAATCCTGCCTCGGCCTCGGCGATGGACCGGCTACAGGATCGGAACAGGCGCCGGCGATCGCGATGATCCCGACGAAGGAGAGCCACCGATGAAAGGAGTGCATGACGGCCACCTCGATGAGCGTGGGGGGAAAACGAGCGTACGGTGCTCGCGGCGGTCGATCGACCGCGCGCGAACACCGTACACACACCCCACGCCCGTGCCGTCATCAGAGCAGCGGCACGAGGTACCGATTATTGCGAGCTCAGCTCCCGGCGTTGATCACGACGTACTTCACGTCGTCCGCCGACATGGCCTTGAGCCAGGCGATGAGCGCCGGCATGGCGCTCGCCGGCTGCACGCCGGTGGTGCCCACGAGCGACCGCGTCACGTGCAAGGTGTCGCCCTCTTGCGCGTACCGCGCCGTGTACGTGCCGAACGCGCTCGTTTCGGTGAGCGACTTGGGCAGTTGCGCTTTCCATCCGGTCGGGAGCGCGATCTTGAAGTCCTCCAGCTCCTCGTGCGGTCCCCACACCTTCTCGATGTCGATCGGATTCACGCGCGGCCCGCGCTGCTCGAGCCCCGCCACCACGTTAGGCACCGCGAAGTCCCGAATCGGCAGCGTCAAGATTTTCGTCGTGCCGGCGTCGTTCACCATCTTGCCGTTCGAGAGCAACACCGAGATCCGAGGTTGCGCGCTCAGGTCCCGCCCGTCGAATACCTGCAGACTATCGCCCTTGGCGCCCTGAATGATCGCGTTCGCGATGGCGAGCGTCGCCCGCGCGCGCTGCGTCGAATCCATCTGGGTCGTGCGCGACATCGAGCTCCGCAATCCATACTGTTGCAGCCCCGTCGCCGTCCGGACCCACTTGCCCGTGAACAATCCGTCGCTGGACAACGCGCCATCGATGTCGACGCGCGACAAGTTGCGCGTGGCCGAGTCCGACGGGAACGTGATCTCTTCGCTCGTGCCATCGGGATGGACCACCAGGCCGAACTCACCCGGCTCGCCCGGCGGCAGCGCGCCGTACGGCGCCAGGTCGGCGGTCAGGTCGACGTATGTGTACGAGCCGTCGGGCCGCTTCACCGCCGCGATCATGTGATCGAACTGGTGCGCGCTCGGCATCGACCGGTCCACGCCGCCGTCGCCGCTCAACAGCACGGGATAGGCCGTCACGCCTAAGCGGCGCATGGCGGCGATGAAGAACGTCGCCTTGTCCTTGCAGTCCCCGTACTTGTTCTCGAACATCGATTCCGGCTGGTGCGGCTGATAGCCGCCGATGCCTAACGAGAGCGACACGTAGCGGAAGTCCTGCGCCACCCACCGGTGCACCGCGCGGATCGAGTCGTCCAGCGTCCGCGCGCCTTTCACCACCTCGGCGATCTTGGCGTCAATGGCCGGTGAGGTTCCGTAGCGGTCCTTCGCGAGACCCGCGTACCAGTGCGAGATGTCGCTCCACGTACGCGGCGACGCGATGGTGATCGACTCGCCATACGACGAGTCGGGCGCCAGCGGTTCCGGCTCGGGCTTGGGTACGTCCTTCGTCGCCCAGGTGATCACGCGACGCCCGCCCGACACGTGCTCGACACGCGCAAACGGCAGGTGATGCTCCTCGATGCGCGGCGTATAGCCGGCCGGCACGTCGATGATGTACCGCGAGCGCCGCGTGAACACCCCGGTCTGCACGCTCCACGACGTCAGGAAATCGCCCGGGATGAGCGGATTCATGGTTTCGGTCGTCACGCTGTAGTCGATCAGCGTCCCCGGCGCCACGCCGCCTAACGTCACGCGGTGCAGCTTGAGATCCGAATACACCGGCGCGTCCAGAGAGACCGGCGCCAAGGACTCCTGCTCGTGCGTCGGCTTGGCGCTCACCACCTCGCCGTTCGGCTTGAGCACGCGAATCCAATTGATCGTCAACTTCTCGCGACCGCTCGAATAGCTGAAGGTGTGCTCGCCCCACTGCTCGGCGGCCTCCTGCGTGAGGATCTGGACCACCTGGCGATACGTCGTCGTGAGCCGGCCATCCGGCTCGATTCTTACGACGCCGTCATCCAGCAGCAGCACGTAGGGCTCGTCGGTGTGCGATCCCGACGGCACGGCCAGCGCGTAGATGGAATCGCTCTTGACCGACGGATCGCCGGCCGGCGTGATGTGCGGCGCCTGTGCGCCGGCGGTGAGAGCGACGACGGACACGGCAACCACGGCAGCCAGCACACGCATAGGCAGGGACCAGCGCTTGATGAAAGAAGGGAACGTGACCACCATTCTCGATTGACGGCGGGCCTTCGGACGGCGTCACAACCGCCCGCCGGCGGCCCACTACCGGCTCGCGCCTAACTGTGGAAAGAGCGAAACCTGGACCACGTTGCGCTCATCGAGATACTTTCGGGCCGCGTCTCGCACGGCAGTCGCCGTCAACCCGCTGATGTCGGACTTGAACGTGACAATGTCGTCCAGACTCCATTTGTTGTACAGGTAACTGTGCAGGATCGTTAGCCAGAAGGTGTTCTGCGTGAGGCCGGTCTCCCGCTCGCGCAACTCCGTCTCTCGAACCTTCTCGATGTCGGCCGCCGTCGGTCCGTACGTCTTGATCGAATCGAGCTCGGCGCGCGCGGCACGCACGAGCTCGTTCACGCGGTCGGGCGCCGATCCGAACGTGATGGCCACCTCGTATCGCGGCCGGGGAAATTGCGTCGGACTCGCGATTACGTTCACGCCGTACGTCCCGCCCAACTTCTCGCGGAGCCGCTGGCGCAGGCGAATCTGCAACACGTCCTCGAGCGCCTGCAGCGCGTACACCGATTGCCGCGAGAACGCGAGCGGACCACTGTAGATGATGTCCGTGTTGCTCTTCGGCTCCGCGCCGCGGTGCACCTCGCGGTGTATCGCGCCGCGCGCGAAGTCGATGCCCACATCGCGCCACGCGTGGTGCGAGGCCGACGACGGCAGCCCGCCGATGTAGCGCTCGATGAGCGGCTTGAGCGTGGTCGTGTCGATGTTGCCCACGAACATGAACGTGAAGTCGCTCGCATTCGCGAAACGTGCGCGATAGAACGCCAGCGACGCACCAAGATTCATTTGCGCCGTTGTCGCGCTCGTGAACGGCGCGAGCCGCGGGTTGTGCTGGTACAGCGTGGCTTCGATCGTATCCGAGAAGGCTGCGCCCGGGCTCGCGTTGCGGTTGGCGAGCAACTCCTTCATACGCGTCTGGTAGGCGGTGAACGCCGACGTATCCGCGCGCGGCGACGTGAAGTACAGGTAGACGAGCTGCATCATCACTTCCGCATCGCGCGGCGAGCCGCTCCCCGTGATGCCCTGCTCGTACGAGCTGACGTACGGCCCAACGGACACCGTCTTGCCGGCGAGCGCCTTGTCCAGCTCGGTCGCGTTGAACGCACCGACACCGCCCGCAAAGACCACGTCGCTGGCCGTCTTCGCCGGCACGAGCACCGAATCGTCCGCCAGCGAAATCCCGCCGGGGCCGAACGCACGGAACAACAACTCGTCATCCTTGAACTGCGTCGGCTTGAGCACGACGTGCGCTCCGTTCGACAGCGTCCATTCGATGACGCCCACCGCGGGCACGGCCCGACCCGACACCACGCGGCCCGGCGCCGGCGGCTGCGCGACCAGCGGCGCGTTCGCCACCGAATCCACGTATGCGGTCACCGGCGTGCGCCCAACACTGTCCGCGAGGGCGGCCAGCTGGGTTGCGTTAGGCATCTGCGCGCTGTCGCGGCTCGGCGCGCTGGCGGTAATCACCCGGCTCCGGTCCGACAACCACTCGCTCGCCAACCGGTTCACCTCGTCCAGCGTGATGCCGGGCAGGAGCGCGCGCGTCAGATCCCATTCCTCGGCCAGGCTCGGAATCGCTATCCCCTCGAGGTAGTTGTCCACGTAGTCCGACACGAACACGTCCGAGGACGTCTTGGCACGTTCGGCGTACGCCTGCTCCATGCCGCGGAGCAAACTCGCCTTCTCACGTGCCAACTCCGTCGCGGTGAACCCGTGCTGCTCCACCCTGGCTGCTTCCGTTAGGACGGCGTTCAGGCCCCGCTCGATCCCGCCGTCCTTCACGATCGCCGCCAGCTCGTACACGTCCTTGGACCGGATGAGTCGCCCTTGAATCGACTGTGCATTCAGGAACGGTGCGTTCGGCCGCTGTGTGATCTCGGCGAGTCGCTCGTCGAGCATGTCGTTGTACACGGCGCGTACCAACCCATCGCGATAGTCGCCGACCGTGCTGTCGCGGTGCACCGGCTGCAGATAGTAGAGTGCAACGTTCGACGACGTCGCTTCCGGATCCGTCGCCACGGAGACCAACGTGCTGTCGTGATCGGGTACCGGATACACGGGCCGCTCACGACGCGTCGATGAGGCGGGCACCTGCCCGAGATCGGCTTTTACCCAACGCTCCACCTGCGCCTTGTCGAAGTCGCCGACCACCACCACGGCCATGAGGTCGGGTCGATACCAATCGTGATAGAAACGCAACAGCTCCGAGCGCGGCGCCGTGGCGATGATGTGCGGGTCGCCGATCGGCAGACGACGCGCGTACCGCGAGTTCGCGAACAGCACCGGAAACTGCTTGTCCTGAATGCGCTGCCCGGCCCCGCGGCCTAACCGCCACTCCTCGGTCACCACTCGACGCTCGCGAGCGAGTCCGGTCGTGTCGAACGTCACGCCGTCCGCCCAGTCCTCGAGAATCTGAATGCCGCGCTCCAACAGCGTTGCACTGTCCGTCGGCACCGTGAGCTGATACACGGTCTCGTCGAAGCTCGTCCCGGCGTTGAGATCCGCGCCGAATCGCACGCCCGTCGACTCCAGATAGTTCACCAGAGCCTGCCGCTCGAAGTGCGTGGTACCGGCGAACGCCATGTGCTCGATCAAGTGCGCGAGACCACGCTGCGCGCTGTCTTCCAGAATCGAGCCCGCGTTCACCACCAGACGCAGCTCCGCCCGGTGCTCGGGTTTGTGGTTCTCGCGGATGTAATAGTGCATTCCGTTAGGCAGCACACCGATCGTCACGTCGGGATCCGTGGGAATCGGCGCCGAGAGTGGCGGCGCCTGCGCGGCCACCGAATCTTGTGCGCCCACGCCGGTGGCGCCGCCTGTTCCCACGAGCGCCGCAAGAGCGAGCCCGACCGCCGTCAAATGAAAACGAAACACCATGCCGATCTCCGCCGTGAAATTCGGGGCCACGACACTCGCCGCATTGCGAAACCTAGCGGCCGGCGCTGCACGCAAGGAGCGCGACGTCCAGCCGCATCGTATATTCAGCCCGGCCTCGGCGACCAGGTTCTGCCATCACGCACGAACGTTGACGCTGACGGTCTGAACGCACCTGCACATGGAAGGCGGGTGGATGAGTAGATCGCTTGTCACGCCACTGCGTGCGCTTGTACCCTACGCCGAGTCCCTCGTGTGGGTCGCGGCGGCGGTGTTCGTCGGACGCGCCTCCGAGCTCGTTGCCCACCCGACCGCGTTCTTCGTGTTCGGCGCCGCCATCACGCTCTGCACGTGGCGACGCGGTCGCGTACCCGGTCTCCTCGCCGCGGTCCTCGGCGCCGCGGGCCTCACGTGGCTCGTCCACGTCCCCGGCTTCCACGAAACGAAAAGCGTCTGGGGATTCCTTTCGCGACTCCTCATGTTCGGGCTCGTCGCCGAAGGCGTCGCCATGCTGTGCCGATCGCGCGACGCTGCGCGCGTGCGTGAAGCCGAGCTTGCACGCATGGCGAGCGAGGCCGCAGCCGATCGCGAGAGCGCCGTGCTCCTCGCGCGGCGCCGCCAGGAAGCGCTCGCAGTGCTGGACACGCTCCTTGCCTCGTCGCCGGTGGGCTTCGCGTACGTCGATCGCGACTTGAACTGCGTTCTCGTCAATCGCGTCCTGGCCGAAATGCACGGTGCACCCATGGATTCGACCGTTGGGCGCCCGCTGCGGGACGTGCTCCCTCTGCTCGCGTCGCGCCTCGAATCCACGTTGCAACACGTGATCCAGTCCGGACAACCGGTAGTCGGCTTCGAGCTCACCGATGTTCGACCGTCGGCCTACGGCCGTCCCACCGCCTGGCTCGTCAGCGCGTACCCCGTTAGGACGTCCGATGACCAGCTGCTGGGCACGGGCATCGCCGTGATCGACATCAGCGAGCGCAAGCAGCTCGAGATTCAATTGAGCCACGCCCAGAAGATGGAAGCGGTAGGCCGACTCGCCGGCGGCATCGCGCACGACTTCAACAACATCCTCACCGCTATCAAGACCTACAGCCAGCTGCTGCGAGACGGCCTCGCGCCAGATGACTCGCGCGCCATCGACGCGCGCGAGATCCAGAAATCCGCCGATCGTGCAAGCTCCCTCACGCGCCAGCTCCTCGCCTTCAGCCGCAAACAACTGCTCCAGCCGCGCGTGATCGACCTCAACGACACTGTCGCCGAGATGGAACGCATGCTCGTGCGACTCATCGGCGAAGATGTCGAGCTCATGATTCGGCTTCCGCCCGACTCGTGTTGGGTGCGCGCCGATCCCGGCCAGGTCGAGCAGGTGCTCATGAACCTCGCCGTCAACGCGCGCGACGCGATGCCCGACGGCGGCGTGCTCCTCATCGAGACCGAGAACATCGTTCGCACCGGCCACGAGCTCGAGGATGGTTTGGAGTTGCCGCCGGGCCGCTACGTGTCGCTCTCCGTTCGCGACACCGGCGTCGGTATGACCGCCGAAACGCTGGCGCACGTGTTCGAGCCGTTCTTCACCACAAAAGGATTGGGGCACGGCACGGGACTCGGCCTCGCCACCGTATACGGCATCGTCAAACAGAGCGACGGCGACGTGTGCGTGCGCAGCGCACCAGGACGCGGAACGACCGTCGACATCTGGCTGCCGCGCCTCGAGGTGGGCGACGAGCTGAACATGCAGCGCGCCGACGATGCGCCCAACACGCCTAACGGAAACGAGACGGTTCTGTTGGTGGAGGATGACGAGGCGCTGCGCCCGCTCATACGGCGCGTCCTCGAGACCCACGGCTATGCCGTGCTCGAGGCCCGACACGGCAAGGATGCGATGCGTGTTGCCGACGGTCATGGCGGCGCCGTCGACCTCGTCATCACCGACGTCGTGATGCCGGAAATGGGCGGCCGCGAGCTCGCCGAGCGTCTCGCGTCGGCGCGTCCGTCATCGAAAATTCTGTTCGTGTCGGGCTACACCGATGACGTCGTGATTCGCCAGGGCATCCTCGACAAAGGTCGCCCATTTCTGCAGAAGCCGTTCACGCCGCAGGAATTGCTAACGAAGGCGCGTGAGGTGTTGCGCGGCTGATCGACGCCGGACGTTCGTCATGATCGCGTCACGCGCGACGCAATTTTCTCGGCGAAAGCAACCAAACGCACAATTGAATCATCCAATTCCAAGACGACATGAGTGCTTGGCGCGTCGTTCCATTCTCGGCACGGGCAGTCCCATTATCGGACAATCGCCGCGCGAGAGGATACGTTGACGGTGACGTAACGCCTTGGTACTCAACGCGTTCTACGACGGATGGCAGTGGCCCGGTACTTCCTTAAGGAGATTCACAGTTGGGCTCATCCGTCTCCTCCGACCACGAGCATCGTATGGAAGCTCTCGTTCTCGACTCCGTTGTCCGCGCGCCCCGGCTGACGCCGACGCTCGAGCGCGGCGCGCCGGACGTCGAGCGTGATCTCGTGGCGCGAGAGCTCGTGCGACAGTACCAGGTCGTGCGCCCGCTCGGTCGCGGAGGCATGGGTGCCGTGTACCTGGCCCGCGACGTCGCGCTCCATCGTCACGTCGCGCTCAAGGTGCTCCGCAACGACCTCAAGACCCGCGAGGATGCCCGCGAGCGGTTCCGCGCCGAGGCGCGGCTGTCCGCACAGCTCGAGCATCCCGGCATCGTGCCGCTGTACGCGTTCGGCGAGACGTCGCGGATCATGTACATGGCCATGCGCTATGTGCCGGGCGACTCGTTAGGCGACCGCATCCGCGCGCACGGCCGCATCTCGCCTGAGGAAACGCGTCTCGTACTGATCCAGCTCGCGCGCGCGCTCGACTATGCGCACGGGCAGGGTGTGGTGCACCGCGACCTCAAGCCGGAAAACGTGCTGGTGGACCGCGAAACCGGACGTGCATTGCTCGCCGACTTCAGCGTCGCACGGCGTCGCTGGTGGGATCCGCGGCCGAACGAGCTGCGGTGCGCGTTCGGCACGCCGCACTTCATGTCGCCCGAGCAGGCGGTCGGTGAAGCGGACCTCGATGGCCGGAGCGATCTGTACGGTTTGGGTGTCCTCGGCTATCTGATGCTTGCCGGACGCCTCCCCTTTACCGGCGAGTCGTTCGCCGAAATTACGGCCAAGCACCTGTTCTCGCCCGTGCCGCCGCTCGCATCGTTGGCACCCGGGGCGCCGCGCGATCTCGTGCGTGCCATCGAGCGCTGCTTGGAGAAGGACCTCGACCAGCGGTGGCAGTGCGGACGGCAGCTCGCCGCCGCGCTGGAGCAGGGCAGGAGCCCGTTCGGACTCGCGCGCGCCGTGCGCCGGCTGTTCGGCGCGGCGCGCGGCGCCTAACGCGTGTCGTTAGGCGTGACCGGCTGCGCCGCGCGCGTCAGCCGGTCGCGGACGCCCGCCCACGCCGCCGTCTCCGGCGGCGCTTCCACGAGCACCACCTGGCACCCTGACGCGTCGAGCGTGTGCAGTGCGTCGTACAGCGCCCGCGCGTACGCCGCCGGATCGTTGGGCATGTGCATCGGGTGCGTCACCGCCTCGCCCAACGGCGCCAGCAGGAGCGCGCCGACCGTTTCTCCGCGTGCCGTGTACGTCGCGGCCGAGCGCGCGGCTTCCCGGCGGGAGGCATCGTCGAACAACTCGATGCGGGCGCGCGGCGCGTAGTGCCGGTCCAGCATCCCGGGCGCGCGCCGCGGCATGGTGCCGCCGCCGCGCGCGTCGGCGACGGCGATATCTAACGCACCGATCGCGGCCGCCAGCGCGGGCGCCGGAATCGTGCCCGGTCGTAGCACCACCGCGCCGTCGCCGGAGAGATCGACCACCGTCGACTCGATCCCGACCGTCGTTGGGCCGCCATCCACGATGAGATCCACGCGATCGCCCAACGCGCGTGCCACGTGCTCCGCTTTGGTCGGCGACAGCTCCGTGAATCGGTTGGCACTCGGCGCCGCGATCGGCACGTTCGCTGCTTCGAGTATCGCCCGAGCAACCGGGTGCGACGGCACGCGCACGGCCACCGTATCGAGTCCAGCCGTCGCAATGTCCGGCACCAGCGCCCGCTTCGGAAGCACCAACGTCAGCGGTCCGGGCCAGAACGCTTCGGCGAGACGGTCCGCGGCTTCAGGCCATTCACGTGCAACCGCGCGCGCGGCCGAAGCGTTCAACACGTGAACGATCAGCGGATCGTACGTGGGTCGACCTTTCGCGGCGAAGATCCGACTCACTGCGTTCGCGTCCAACGCGTTCGCGCCGAGGCCGTACACCGTCTCGGTCGGGAATGCGACAAGCCCGCCGCGTCGCAGCACGTCCCCCGCACGCCGCACGATCTCGGCGTCTGGTCGTTCAGGGTCAACCGTGAGGTAGCGCACTTGTTCATCCGTCACGCAGTAGTAATGTAAGGCAGGTCGAATCCCTCCTGTCGCATGACGCCCGCCCGGGTCGTTCGTCTCCCCTCCAGAGCAGCTCCTCGGCCTCCTGGCTACGGCGCGCGGCAACTCCACGTTTTTTCGTGGGTATTCGCAGTTACGATGATTCCGCCGCTCCATTTCACTCGCGCACGCTATCTCGTCGCACTCGGCACGTTGGTCTTCGTCGCCGGTGCGTGCGAGCGCATCGCCGTTGGCCCGCAGATCGCCGGCCAACTGCGAGCGGGCCGCGCGTACGCCGAGCGGTTGATCCAGCATCCGCCTGCCCTCATGCAGACCGGCGCCGATTCCGAGCGCGTCGTTGCACTCGGATACCTCGAGCGACAGCGACTGGGCCTCGGCGGTCCGTTCCGACTCATCGATTACGCGTTGGGCGATCCGCGACTCTCGATCGCCACACGCGACTCCGTTTCCTGGGCGCTCCTCGCCAGAACGCTCGACGGTAATGCCGACGAGGTGAATCCGATTGCACTCGACTCGCTCACCGACAGCGTGTCATTTGTCGCTGCGCCCGATGGGAATACGCAGTTCGCGCTCATCGAGCGAACGGTGCGCGACGCGCACGATCCTCGCGCCGGTGAATTGGCCGTGCGCCTCGCCTACACGCTCGAGGCAGCCGAGCACCGCTTGCGGCCTGACGCACCGCACATCGCCGCGCAGGCCGCGGCGCTCATCCGCGATCGCGAGCTCGCGAAGCGTGACGTGAACGATCTCTTGCGCGCCGCCTGGCGCGACGATGCCGATCCGCTCACACTCCTCCAGACGTGGCGGCGTCAGCGCCGCTTCCGCGTCGAGCAGCCGCTCATGGAGCGACTCCCCGCCGACGTGGAGCTCGAGGCCATGCAGCTGACGCCGAACTTGCAGGACGAGTTGCGGAAAGCATCGCCAGCGTCATCCAAGACGACCGAAGTAGACACCAACGCTTCACTGTTGGGCGTTGCCGCCGGTCCGTTGGAGCGGTTGGCACTCGGTCGCGCCCGTCCGCCTGAGACGCCGGTGGTAGTCGCCATGTGGACGCACCGTGACGACTTACTGAACCTGCCGGACGGCGAGAACGGCAAGCGCGGGGCACGAATGCGGTTCTTGTACAGGTCGCGCGGCGAAGAGGGATTTGCTGCGGAGCGGGCGCTCGTCTCGCAACTCGCACCGGGCATCGCGGTAGCGCGCACTACGCTTGCCGCGGCCGTCGCGTTGCGGGCCTACGCGCAGGAGACGCCTTGGTATCCCGGCGATCCGGCGCCCACTGACGCGCAGCTGGAGGACCGATACGGCCTTACGGCAGTGACCTTCGACTCCAGCGTGCCGAGTGCCTGGCGCCCGTACTATCGCGCGATGCTCGGCTCCGCGCTCTCAGATCTGGATCGTGTCCTTCCGTCGCTCGACCTCACCGGTCTCCGCGTTCACTTCGGTGAGAATCCGCTGCGCGGCGTTGCGCTCGCGTTGCACGACCCGGTGCATCGCGTCATCTACCTCCCGTCAGCCACGAGCGCTGGTACCATCGCGCACGAAGTTGCGCACGACCTCGATTGGCAGGCCGCCGAGCGTCGCTACGCGGTTCGCGGTGACTACGCCACCGATCGCGCCGTGCGCGATGCCCACGGCGGGCAGCTCGCGGCGTCGCTGCGCGGCCTAACCGCGGCATCGCTGAGCGCCGTCGATCGCGACGATCGGGACGTCCTGAGCATGCGCCCGACGGAGGTGTTCGCGCGCAGCGTCGACTGGTTTGTGGCCGTGTCGCTTGCGCGCGAAGGCCGGATGAACGGCTACCTCTCGTCGGTGCAAGATGACCTGTTCACCGGATACGTGACGGTCACGCCGCCCGACGTCACCGGCGAAGCGGGTTCGGCGCTCGTGAGTGTGCTGGACGACGTGGCGCCGCCGTCCCGATCGACGCGCGACTGGTATCTCACTCGCTACGGACCCGGCCGCGTGCTCACGCCGTACGACCTCGTGCGCCGTGTGCTCGAGGCCCCGTTGGACACGATCGGCGTCGACAGCACCGCGTCGCTCGCCGCGCTCGTGGCGCCCGTCCGGGGTGTGCGAGACTCCGTCATGGCGATTGTCGACGGTGGCCGATGCGGCAATTCAGCCGGGGACCGCGAGCAGCGCCTCACCGCGGCGCGTCGCCGGTTGGTCGAGCTCGCCGCGCGGGCGCGCGCGTCCGGCATCATGCGGGAACGCGGCACCGTATTGGCCGCCGAAGATGCCTGGCGTTGGGCGATGCTCGCGCCGTACGGTAACGCGCGCGCCGAAGTAGCCACCGGAATGTTAGGCGGGTCCATTGAGAGCGCGCTTGCGGACCGCAGCTCGCAGATCGATCTTCTCATGCGCGACAGCGAGCCCGCTCCGGACGCACTCGCCTGCGCGACCGATTCGTCGACCGACGCTCGCTGAGACGATCCGTAGCGAGGCCGGCGTCCCCTTCGGCTCTGCAATGACATCCTCGGAATTGCCTTCGACGAGTGGCCCGTTGCGCCCAGCCGCTTCGTTTGATCAGCAGGTCGACGTCGAGACGCCTGAGCAGGTGGTGTTGTCCTACACGCTTGCCGGAGTCGGCGCGCGCGCAGCGGCGGCGATCATCGACTTCTTGGTGATCACCGCCATCATCGTCGCCTTCGCCGTTTCGATGTCGTTGCTCGCCAAGCTCGGCCACACGGGACCGAAGCCGTCCCCGGAGCAGTCCAGTACGTGGGCCATCGCCATTTTCGTCTTGGTCATCTTTGCGCTCGAGTGGGGATACTACGTGTTGTTCGAGGCGCTCTGGGACGGGCAGACGCCGGGCAAGCGCCTACTGCACATCCGGGTGGTCCAGGACGGCGGCTACTCGGTTTCTTTTGGCGCATCGGCGGTGCGCAACATTGCGCGCATCATCGATGGCCAGCCGGGAGTGGCGCCGGTCTTCGCGTACGGAGTCGGCGTTGTCGTCGCCGCGCTGAACAAGTCGGGCAAGCGACTGGGCGACATGATGGCCGGCACGTTCGTCGTACAGGAGCGCATCGAGCAGGCGCCGGTCATCGCAGCTGTCCCCGCGACCACCGAAGCTGCCGCGCCCGCGATGGCGTCGCTCAGCGCGAGTGAGTACGAGCTGCTCGAGCGGTTCCTGTCGCGCGCTCCCTCGCTCGCCCCCGAACGACTGGCCATGCTCGCGGACCGGCTGTCGGTCAAGCTTGCCCCGCATATGCCTAACGAAGCGCTCCCGCTGCTCGACCGGCTGCGCACGCTGTATGCGCGCGAGCGCGAGGCACGTTCCCGCGGTCTGTCGGCGCGAGGCGCGAAAGGCGCCGCCCGCGAGCGCCACGCGATCGTCGCACGGTCGTCCGCGCGTTGGAGTACGTTCGCCGCGATGCTGCGCGACGCCCAACAGCGCGGGCTCCGAAAGATGTCCGAAAAGGAAGTGAGCGACTTCGTCGCCCAGTACCGCGAGATTGCCACCGATCTCGCGCGTCTCAAGACGGCTTCCAAGGACGCGCAGTCGGATGCGCTCTTTTATCTGAGCCGGTTGGTCGCCGGCGGTCACAACGTGCTCTACCGCCAACGGTCGGTCACCGGCCACGCGGCCGTTCGTTTCGTGGCCGTCAACGTGCCGCGCGAGATGCGCCGCTCGTGGGGCTATATCGCCATCGCCGCGCTGTGTTTCTTCGGGCCGATGGCGGTCACGTATCAGGCGGTCGTCAACGATCCACTGCTTTCGGAAGCGTTGTTGCCGCCGGGCATGATCGACCGCGCGAACGAGGGCGTCGCGCGCGCCAAAAAAGGAGATCGGACGTACGTCGAGATCAAGTCGTTCATGCGTCCCCTCGCGGCGTCTGGCATCATCGCCAACAACATCCAGGTGACCTACACGGTGTTCATAGGCGGCATCACGTTCGGCCTGGGCACGCTGTTCATGCTCGTCACGAACGGCGTGTCGATCGGCGCCGCGCTCGGTCTTTATCAATCGAAGGGCATCCTCTCGCAGATCGGGGAGTTCGTTCTCTCGCACAGCGTCTTCGAGTTGAGTGCCATCTGCATCGCCGGCGCCGGTGGATTGCTCATTGCGCGCGCCCTCTTGCTGCCGGGCCGTTACACGCGCCGCGAGGCGTTAGTCGTGTACGGACGACGCGCCGTCCGCCTCATTACGGCGTCGACGCTGCTGCTCGTTTTCGCTGGGACGATCGAAGGGCTCATCTCGCCGCGCACCGATATCCCGGTCACCAACAAGATCGTCATCGCCGCGGTGTGCGCGTTCGTGCTGCTCGTGTATTTCCTGCTCGGTGGCCGCGGCATGGACGCGGCGGACGAAGAGCAGTTCGCCTACAGCGAAGCGCGCGCCTTGAGCTCGAGGTAGCGGTTGATCACCGCCGCGGTCATCGCGCGCGGCGAGACGTCCAACACGGACACTCCAGCGTGGCGCATGCGAGCCAGCGCCATCTCGCGCGCGGTCACGAGCTCTTCGGCCGCCGCCGCTTCGTACAGCTCCGATGTCGACGCACCTGCGTCCGGCCGCGCCGCGAGCAGCAGCCGGTCGTTGCGCAGCGCGACCACCACCAACAGATGGCGCGAGGCGCTCCGCGATGTGAGCGCGATCAACGCTTGCGACGATCTCGGGTCGATCACGTCGGTGAACAACACGACGAGCGAGCGCTTTCGCTGGCGCTCGCCTAACGCACGAAACGCCGCCGCATAGTCCGGTTCCGCCATGCTGGCCGCCGTCGGCATGATCGCGTGGTGGACCCGTTCCAACGCGGCTGTGCCGCGCGTCGCAGGCGCCCACGCGCGAATCTCGTCGTCGAAAACCAGGGCCCCCACCTGGTCCTTGGACTGCGTGGCGACGTCGGCCAACAACATCGCCGACGACAACGCATACTCGAAGCGCGGCACGTCGCCCTCGAGCTGCGTCATCATTCGGCCACAATCGATGGCCAGGATCACGGTCTGCCCCTGCTCGACCGTGTATTCACGAGCAATGAGCACGCCGCGGCGTGCCGTCGCCTTCCAATCGATGCGTCGGGGCTCGTCGCCAACCACGTACTCCCTGAGACCCGAAAACGCCGCGCCGTCGCCGCGGCGCCGAATGGTCCGAAGCCCGAGGTCGCGCAGCCGATGATGGAGCGAGAGGAGACGATACCGACGGACGCCCGCCATCGACGGCACGACCATCACCTGGTCGGTCATCGGCCATCGGAACGTGTGTCGCAGCAGGCCGAACCAGCCGTCCACGCGTACGACCACGCGCCCCAACGGCCACGTGCCGCGCTCGGCGCCAAGCAGCTCCACCGGAAGCACGCACGGTGTACCCGTGCGCACCACGTGTGGACCGAATCGAGACTCGTCCGCCTGCACGCCGCGCGGCAGGTCATCGTAGAGCGATACGCGCAGCCCTCGGCCGGCTACCACCCGCAGCACGTAGCTCCCCTCGGCCGCGTCGCCTAACCCGACACGGTCGGGCAGTACGCGCTCCACCTCCAGCTGCCAGCGTGCAGGCAGCGTGAAGCCGTCGAATACCACGGCACAGGCGAGCGCCGCGCTCACGAAGATCGCCACCGCCCGACCCGTCGCCGTCCCCGACGCCATCCAGACTGGAGCAAGAATGGCTGTCACCACCACCAGGCGCCGGGTGGGCACCGTGGACAGCATCGTGCGCACGGGACGGGACGCGGCGCGCACGAGCTTCCGGCGAACCGACGCGGGCTCCCCCGACGCCGTCGCCGGCGTTCCGTTGGTCATTGGGGCGCGGTCACCCGCATCAGTACGGTCTGCAAGACGTCATCGCTCGACCGGCCCTCCACTTCTACCTCGGGCGACACCACGACGCGATGACGCAACACCGGGAACGCGAAGTCTTTCACATCATCCGGCGTCACGAAGTTGCGGCCCGCGAGCAGCGCCGCCGCCCGGGACACGCGAAACAGCGCGACCGTGGCACGAGGCGAACCGCCTAACGTGAGAGCCGTCTCCTCGCGCGTCGCACGCACGATCTGCGCGACGTACTCGCGCACGTCCGGCGCGACGCTCACGCCGTCGACGGCGGCGCGCACCGCTGCGCACGCGTCCGCGTCCAACACCGGAGCAAGCCGGACGTCTGCCGCGCGCTCGGCGTCGAAGCCCGAGGCGTAGTTGTCCAACATCGCCAGCTCCGCCTCTTTCGCCGGATACGCCACCTTGATCTTGAGCAGGAACCGGTCGAGCTGCGCTTCGGGTAACGGGTACGTGCCCTCGTACTCGACCGGATTCTGTGTCGCGAACACCGTGAACAGACCGCCTAACGGCCGAGCCGTCCCGTCGACCGTGACCTGGCGCTCCTGCATCGCCTCGAGCAGCGCCGCCTGCGTCTTTGCCGGCGCGCGGTTGATCTCGTCCGCCAGGAGCAGATCGGTGAACACAGGCCCCGGCCGGAACTCGCTCGTTCGTCCGACATCCTGCAGCACCGTCGTGCCCGTGATGTCCGACGGCATGAGATCCGGCGTGAATTGAATGCGGCCGAAGCGCGCATTGAGCGCGCTCGCCAGCAGCCGCACGAGCAGCGTCTTGGCGGTACCGGGCACCCCTTCCAGCAGCGCGTGCCCGCGCGCCAGAAACGCGACCAGCACTTCGTCGATCACCGTGTCCTGCCCAACGACACGGGACGCCACGGCGGCGCGTACGGCTGCCATGCGTTCGGCCACTTGCTCGGCGGTCATCACGGCGTTATCGCCCTCTCGATGTGGTCGATGGCCCCGCCCACCGCGACCCAGTCGGGCGGGGACATCTGAGTAGTCAACGCGCGCTGCAAGAGCGCGGCGTCTCCGGCGGCGGCCGGTACGCGTTGCGCCAGCAGCGATAAATAGGCGTCGTCGGCCACGGAACCGGCGCCTAACGGATGACGGCGGCGGAGCCCGCGCACCAGGCGGCTCGTCGCCAGCCGCGTGGCGTGAATCTGCTCGTACGCCAAACGCAGCGCACCCACGTGCTCCAACGGCGACCGCCGCTCGATGCTCGGCCGCTCACGCGGCGCAACGGGCCGAATCCCGACCGCGAGGAGCAAGATCACGCCCGCGATCAGCGCTTGCACCGCCGCGCGCCCGACTGGTGTCCCGAACAGCGCCTCGCCGATCACGCCCGACATGCTCGTCGCGTCGCCGAAGCCCTGGTGATACTCATCGAACACCAGCCGATGGCTCGGGTCGATCCCGGCGCGTTCGAGCAGCCGCACCGCGAGGATCATTCCGGTGGTGTCTCGCACGTTCTCGTTCCGCACGAATCCCAGTTCCGCGACGATCACGGCGGTGCCTTTGCCTAACTTACGAGTCATGACGGCCGGTCGCAGCCGCCCGCTGTCGGCTCGCACGCGGAGTAGCGTCGTCGTGTCCGGCGGAAACACCGGCTCCGTGTCGCGCTCCGACGTCGCCACGGGCCGCAAGTAACGCGAGAATCCGCCCGCGTTGATGACGGCGGCGACGAACGCGCGTGCGGTGTCCGACGCGTCCGCCGTGTCCGACCGCATGACCTCGAGATCCTGATCGAAGCGCGTCCGTCGGATGCGCAGCGAATCCGCGAGCGCCGACCCCGCATCCGGAGACACGACGATGGTCGCGCCGCGGCGCACGGCGTCTAACAATGCGGACACCTCGGTCGCGCTGGGGTCGTACGGCGGGGACAAAATCAGATACGTGCCGGTCGAGTCCATCGGCGCCCGGAATGCAGTGCGCTGACGCACCACGTGCCAACCGAGTCGCCCGAGCACGTCGTACAGCGCTCTCGTGCCGAATGGCGTCGTGCTGTATGTCGTGAGTCGCGCGTCGACCGAACTGGTGTAGCCACCCGGCGAAAAAATGACGGCCGCCAGCAGGAGCGCGCCGAGAACAGGCAGCACGATCACCGGTCGCAGCCACCAGTCGACGCGCCGTTCAGCCATTCGGACGAACCACGGGCATCGCGAGCGCGTACAGCTGGTGGTAGCGTGCCGCGTCGCACGCCCCGATGCCGTAGATCACGACTTCGTACGAGCGGCCGAACTCACGAAACCGCGTGAGCAGCGAGGACGAATGCGTGCGCAGTTCGCGCACGTAGTCGCCCACCGTCTTCGACGGGTGCAGCCGGATCTGCTGCTGCCGCGCCGCGCTTTCCAGCATCGCGGCGTACAGCGCGTGCGCGGCGCTCGTGTAGTCCCCCGACGCGGCAAGCTTCTCCGCGGCGGTCCACGGATCGTCCCCACCGGCCCTGCGCATGCCGCGCCACACCGCGCCGCGCGCGGCATCCACGTGCCGCCATCGCCACATGACCACCGCCCGCACGACGATCGCCGCGACTAACGCAGCCACAAGGAGCAGCAGCGTCCAGAACAACACGGGCGACGCGCGCAGCTGCTCATACCATCTGAAGAGGGCGCCGACTGCGCGAAGCAGCAGCGACTGGAACCAGTGCCATATTGTCTGTCCCAACGTAAGGCGCTGGTACGCCGGATCGCGGAACACGGTGTCCACGGCGGCGGCGATACGACGGTCGGGGATCTGTTGGGCGAGAAGGGCGAGCATGCGGTGCGCAGATAATAGGATGGGGCCGCGAATCGCGCCACCAGCGGCCTACCGCCGGACGACACCCTCGAGCCCACCGGCCACGAGTGACGCGATGTTCGCCATGATCACTGGACGCAGTGCGCTGCCCGGCGATACGAGATATTTCGGGACCCAAACCGGGTGAAACCATTCCTTGAATTCGCGCACACCCTGAAAGTTGTAGAAGCGTTCCCCGTGCCCGAATGCCGCGGTGCCCAACCGATGCCACAGCGGCGCAATGGTGCTCGATTGCAGCCCGGAGAGCGGCGCCATCCCGAGGTTGAACCACCGATACCCCTGCGCCTTGCCCCACAACATCATCTCGGACAAGGCATACCGCATGATGCCCGGCGGCGCGTCCGGCGCGAACCGCATCAGATCCACCTCGATCTCCTCGTGACAACCGGACGGCCAGGCGTTGGCGAACGCCACGATCCGTCCATTTCGCCGGACGACGCCCGTCGGAAACCGCCGCACGTACGCCTCCTCGAAAAATCCGAGTGAAAAGCGCTTTTCGCGCGCCCGTTTGGCCGTGAGCCATGCATCCGACACCTCGCGCAACGCCGGCACGTGCTCGCCCACGGCGTCCACGGGAAGCATCTCGAACGAACATCCGTCTTTCACCGATGCGCGCCACACCCGGCGCAGATTGCGGCGCTCCGCTCCCTCGAGCGAGAACTCGCCCAACGGAACGCGGGCTTCCTCGCCCAACTTTGCCACGCTGAGGCCGATGTCCAGGTAGCGATGGAGCTGCGACGTGCCCACCTTGTAGAACACCGGCCACGCGCCGTGACGATCGCAGGCGGTGATGAATCGCATCGCCAGCTCGGGCACATCGTCGGGCGGCGCCACGGGGTCGCCTAACGCAACCCAGCTGCGGCGCGCCACGGCGTACATCACGAATCCCGTGCGCGCGTCGTTGAACAGCAGTGCCTTGTCGCCCAGGAACGCGAGGTTCGCCGACGCTTCGGGATAGACGGCGACGATCGGTGCCGCCGCATCGAGCTCGGCTTGCGCCGGCAGGCCCGGCCGCGCCCGCGCGGGCTTGAGCAGTCGCGTGCCCGCCACGATGACCAACGCGACCAGCACGCCCGTCGTCGCGCGCAAGAACCGGGGCGCCTCGGCGCCCGGCGAAAACCGCCAGAACGTCCCGCCGCTGATGTCGGGCCATCCGTACGATATGATGCCCAACA
This sequence comes from Gemmatimonadaceae bacterium, assembly GCA_025927495.1. Lineage (GTDB taxonomy): Bacteria > Gemmatimonadota > Gemmatimonadetes > Gemmatimonadales > Gemmatimonadaceae > JADGGM01. Next base: position 1,512 of record JAICLH010000031.1, on the reverse strand, counting down.
CCACCGAACCCACCACGACGAGAACGATCGCCGCAATCCACGGCGCCGTGAACCGCTCTTCGAACAGACTCGCCTTGCGATAGAAGAATCGGCGGCTCGCGACCAACGCGCCGAGCATCGCGGCGAGCAGCACCGCCTCCTCGACATCCAGCTCCTTGAGCAGACAGAACAGCGCGCCCGCGCCTAACAGAACCACCGTCAAGTGGTATGCCGCATCGAGCCGCCGCCACAACCCGCGCGCCAGAATGAGCAGGCCCACGCCGGCGAGGCTGCCGAAAAAGTGCGACACCTCGATCACCGGGAGCGGCAGCACCTGGACGAGCCAGCCTAACCGCTCCGCCGCCGCCGGCGTCGCGCCCGAGAAGATCAAAATCGAGCCGGCCAGGAACGTCGTCGCCGAGAGCAGTCGCGGCACCACCACCGGCGCGACCGAGCCCGACACGCGCAGCACACGCTGCAGTGGCCGCTTGTGCCGCAGCACGAACACCGCGCCGAACGCAATGGCGAGCACGATACTCGGCAGCAAGTAGTGCACGGTGTTGTACGGCACGTACGTGCCGAGCCGGCGGAGCGCCGCCGTGTCCTGCCACGCGGTCACGGACGGTCGCCCTCGACCGTCGCGCAGACCGGTCGGACCGGACACCGCGCGCAATGTCGCACGCGGGCCGTGCAGATCAGCGCGCCTAACTCCATCAACGCTTGATTGTGGACGTACGTCGCCCGGCCTGTGCGCGGCAGCAGGGCGCGCGCCACCGCCCAGACCGTCTGCCGATCGCTGCCGCGCGTCGTATCGAGCTCTGGCGCGATCACACGGCGCACCACGCGCGCGACGTTCGTGTCCACCAATGCCTCGCGTTGCTCGAACGCGAACGACGCCACCGCGCCGGCCGTGTACGGCCCGATGCCCGGCAACGACCGCAGTGCCGCCGCATCGTCCGGCAGGATCGCCGGACGCCCCGTCGCCGCGACCGTGCGTGCTAACCGATGCAGATTCTTCGCCCGCGCGTAGTAGCCCAACCCCGACCACGCTTCCATCACCCGCGCCGGACGCGCGCGCGCCACCGCGTCCAACGTTGGAAACCGCTCGAGAAACGTGCCGTACTTGAGCGCGACGCGTGCGACCTGCGTTTGCTGCAGCATCAGCTCCGACACCAGAATCCGGTAGGGATCACGCGTCCGTCGCCACGGAAGATCGCGATGATGCGATCGATACCACGCGCGCAAGAGCCGGCCGAAGCGCAACCGGACCGCCGCCGCGCGCGCGAGCGCCGCCTCGCGACGCATCGCACTGCGACCACGGCCCCGTCGCCCGGTCACGGCGCGGTGCATCATCGCAAGCGGCGAGCTCTACGGTACACGCGCACAGTGTCTCCCATAGCGGCGGACCCCTCGTTGAAACGTCGGTCGTGCGCACCGGCGATTCAACGCCTGACGCCTCCCACACCCCGGCGCACATTGTTTCAACTGGCGAGCGCAGTGCATCATTCGATCCGTCGTGGCGCGCGCCGCGCC
>JAICLH010000247.1 GCA_025927495.1 Gemmatimonadaceae bacterium | reverse complement strand
TTTCCTACCAGTGGTCCGTCCATCGTTGTCCGCCATTCGGCGGCGGCCGTCGCCGGATGACGAACGACGAAGAACAGACGACGGGTAGGACAGCACGAAACGAACGACGAAGGACGGAGCACGGGTACGAAAGCACGAAACGAACAACGAATGACGGACCACTCACCCGCCGCGCGCCCGCTCCGCACCGCGCGCTTCGGCCAGTCGGCGCGCAATCCCGCGATAGAACGCCGCGTCCTCGCTGCGCTGCTGCTGCTCCAGCGACAGCGCCGCCAGCTCCAACGCATAGAGAATATTGCCGAGGTAGAGCTCCGCGAGCGCGCCGACGGTGCCGTCTGGCATCTCAGCCGCCGTTCTTACCGTCCGATGCCGGGGCGCCGGCCGCACCCGACGCCTCGCCCAACGCCAGCACCCGCACGACGATCGCCGTGATGTTGTCCAGCCCGCCGCGCCCATTCGCCTCGGCAATCAGCGCGTCCACCACCCGCTGCGCCGTCGCCCGCGATTGCAGCAGTTGCGCCAGGCGCCGGTCGTCCACCATTCCCGTTAGGCCGTCGCTCGCGACGAGGAACGTGTCGCCCCGCTTCACTTCGCCCGCGTACAGGTCGGGCTGGACATCGGTGTTCGCCCCGACACACCGCGTGATCACGTTGCTGTAGGGGTGGTACCGTGCCTGTTCCGGCGTCAACACGCCGGCGTCCACCTGCTCCTGCACGTACGAGTGATCCTTCGTGAGCTGCCGTAAGGCGCCGTCGCGAAGCATGTACACGCGTGAATCGCCCACGTGCCCGATGAGATAGTGCGCGTCGTGGAGCAGCAGCACGCACACCGTCGTGCCCATCCCCTGCTTGTCGATTTCGGTCAGGGTCCGCTGATAGATCGCCTGGTTCGCCCGCTGCAGCGACTGCTGGACGCGCTCGCGCGCGACGTCGTCCGTCATGCCGCTCGCATCACGCAACTCGTCGGACAGGATGCGCACGGCCATGTCGCTCGCGACCTCACCCGCCGCGTGGCCGCCCATGCCGTCGGCGACAACGAACAATCCCCGCGGGAGGTCCGAGAAGAAACTGTCCTCGTTCCCCGTGCGGATCATTCCGGTGTGCGTTCCCTGACCTACCTCGAGATGCACGCGCGCCCCATCAGAAAAAGAGGAGAAACACAGCTATCGCCACCGCCGCAATCACCACAGTCCAGAACAGCAGTGACGGCCCCCGATGCCGGTCGCGCGATCCGCGCTCACCGACGACGCCGGCCTCCCTATCCTGCGCCTTCCCCGACTCCCCACCAACCGATCCTGCCCCTCCTTCAGCCGCCGCCCCGGCGCGAGCCGAAGCCATCAACCGAGCCCGCTGCTCGGGCGTCAGCGCCGCAATCGCGCGCGTCTGCCCACCGCCAGCTCGCGTGTCAACGTCTGTTATGTCGACACCGCCCGACGTGCCCAACCCACCACCGCTCGCCGCGCCCGATTCCGCGGCCACACCCGCAGCCGCATCAGTCGGTCGAAAGATGAACTTGATTCCGCCAACGCGCAGGTCTGGCGCGCCCTCAAGCAAGGCCTCCCCGAGGATCCGTCGACCACCAACGTACGTCCCGTTGGTCGACCCCATGTCTACCACGTACCACCCGTCGTCTCGCAGCTGCAGTTTCGCGTGTGAACCCGAGATGCTGTCGTCCGACAGAACGATCTCGTTGTGCTCACCTCGACCAATGTGCGTGAGGTGCGAACGAAGCTCGAACATCGTCCCATTCAATAGCCCGCTGCTTTTCACCTCCAGCGTCGCGAGCACTGGTCGTGCCGGTACGACATCGGTGTGAAAGCGGAATTCTTCAGGCCCAACCTTGAGCACGTCGCCGCGAACGAGCAGGCATGATGATGCTACACGCTGCCCGTTCACCGACAGTCCATTCGCGCTCGTGTCCGTGACCATGTAACCGCCCGCAGCCGCGCTGATCACCGCATGCTTGCGCGACACCTCCCCGGTCGGCACCACCACGTCGCAAGTCGGATCCCGACCGACCACCAGGCCGCTGTCGGGAACCACATACTCTCGCCCATCGACCAGCGATACCAGGCGCCCGCCCGTACCCCGATCCGTGAAGGACCACAATCGCTTCGGCGTCTCGGGCGTCGAAGCGGCCTCAGGCCTCTTTACGGCCGTGACAAACCGCGTGTTTCCGCCCTTCCGGTCGTCGCCGAAGAACAGCTCCACGGGTCCGACGTCGATCTTGTCACCGTGAATAAGCGGAGTTGGCTCCGCGCCCAGCTGGACACCGTTCACGACGACATCCAGATCACCGACGCGCCTTATTACGCAACTACCATCAGCTTCGACCAGGATTGCCGCAGACAAATCTCTGACGCCGTTCGGCCCAACCGGTAGCGGTATTCGCGCCCCTTCAACGCTCCCGATCCCATTCTCACCCGCCACGAGGGGGTGCTGGCGATCACCGATTTGGACGTAGGCCATTCAGTAGCTGGAGAGAATCACGGGTGGGAACATCGCTCACCGAGCAGCTCTATCCGACGACTCGTATCTTGGGCCCAACTCGGCAGATCGAAACTATTTCGGGCCAACCACGCAAGCAAGCCGCCGCGACTGATAGATTACCGGGAGCACATGCGCGCGCAGATCACCGAACGCAACGGTCAGAGTTTTGTAACCGACGCCTTGCCGATGGAGCCCACGTGGGCGTTCTGATTTGGCTCCTGATCGGCATCGTTTCGGGCGCCGTCGCCATCTCGCTCATCCCGGGCGAGGACCGCGGCCACGCGTTCTTCACGATGTCCTCATGCACTGTCGGCGCGCTCGTCGGTGGCTGGTTCGGCAACCTGCTGGCCGGCCGCGTTGACGCCGGGCTCTCGCTCTGGAGTTTCATCCTCGCGATCGTCGGCGCCGTCTCACTGCTCGGCGCTTACCGCTCGTTCGCCCGACGCGCGCGGTGACATGAAGTCGCACATCACCATTCGCGGCGCGCGGCAACACAACCTCAAGGGGTTCGATCTCGAGATCCCCCGCCGCGCGATCACCGTCGTCACCGGCCCGTCCGGATCCGGCAAGTCGTCGCTCGCCTTCGACACCATTTACGCCGAGGGACAGCGGCGCTACGTCGAATCGCTGTCGGCGTACGCGCGGCAGTTCCTCGAGCGCATGGAGAAGCCTGACGTCGACTTCATCGACGGCCTTTCGCCGGCCGTCGCCATCGAACAAAAGAATCCGACCAAGACATCCCGCTCCACCGTCGGCACCGCGACCGAGATCTACGACTACCTGCGTCTTCTGTGGGCGCGCGTCGGCCGCACGTTCTGCCCGGTTTGTGGACGCGAGATCCGTCCGTCGTCGGTGCAATCCGTCACCGACACCGTGCTCGCCCTCCCGGCCGGCTCGCGCTTCTCGGTTGCGTTTCCGCTCATCGTCAGCGAACACGTCACGCACGACATGATCGTCGCCGGTCTGCGCGAGCAGGGCTTCCTCCGCGTGGTTGCCGATGGCGTGCCCGCGCACCTCGATGAGCTCGCACCGCAAGGCAGAACCGCCGTCGATCTCGCCGCCGCGCGCACGCTGCTCGTCGTCGTCGATCGCCTTGTGGTCGACCCGGCTGCCACGCGCCGCGTGGCCGATGCGGTCGGCACGGCTTTCACCGAAGGCGACGGCGACTGCTTCATTCTCCTCGCGTCGGCCGACGGATCTGCGGGCGGCTCCGTCCTCAGGTTCACCACGCGTGTCGAGTGTCCGTACGACGGGACGCGTGCACCCGCGCCCACGCCGCAGCTCTTCTCGTTCAACAGTCCGCGCGGCGCCTGCCCGACGTGCAACGGATTCGGTGCCACGCTCGAGTACGACATCGAGCTCATCGTCCCGCACCCGGAGCGTTCGCTGCGCGACGGGGCGATCGATCCGTGGACCAAACCGCGCTACGATGGCCGCCGCCGTGCGTTAGTCGAGTTCGCCAAGCGGCACCGCATCGACGCCGATGCACCGTGGTCGAGTCTCTCGTCCGAGGAGCATCGGTTGTTGCTCGAGGCGCGCGAGCGCGGCTACAAGGGCATCTTCCCGTTTCTGCGCGATCTCGAGGACAAACGCTACAAGCAGTACATCCGCGTCTTCCTCAGGCAGTACCAGACCGCGCACGAGTGTCCAACGTGTCACGGAACGCGCCTCCAAGCCGAGGCGCTCAATGTCCGTATCGCCGGCCAGACCATCGCGCAGGTAAGCGCGCTGCCCGTCGACCAGCTTCGTCCGTGGCTCGACGGTCTGTCGCTCTCGGAGTTCGAGCGACAGGTGGCCGACAACGTGCTCGGGGAAGCGAGCTCGCGCACGCACTTCCTCGTCGACGTCGGGCTCGGCTATCTGTCGTTGGACCGCGCCGCGCGCACGTTATCCGGCGGCGAGGCCCAGCGCATCGCGCTCGCAAATTCGCTCGGCTCGCACCTCGTGGATGCGCTTTATGTGCTCGACGAGCCGTCGATCGGGTTGCATCCGCGCGACGTCGGCCGTCTGCTCGCGCTGCTCGTTCGCTTGCGCGACGCCGGGAACACGGTACTCGTGGTGGAGCACGATCTCGAGGCCATCCGCGCCGCGGACTTCATGGTCGAGTTGGGTCCGGCGAGCGGCGAGCGCGGCGGCC
>JAICLH010000253.1 GCA_025927495.1 Gemmatimonadaceae bacterium | reverse complement strand
TCCTTCGTTGTTCGTCATCCGGCGACGGCCGTGGCCGGCCACTCAGGTCGCATCATTCTTCGCTCGGATAAGCGCTGATCACAAACACCGAACGACGGACGACGGGTAGGAAAGCGAAACGAACAACGAAGGACGGACGACATCGATCGCCAGACTGAGCCTCGGTGGTCCGGTCAATCACTCGGATGGCCAACCAAGCTTCCAGCGCCATTCAGACATGGTCAGCTCGCCAGTGTTGCGTCTCGTCGTCCCGCGGATAACGTATCCGGCGATCCACGGACGTCGTATCACTCCAACTGCCATCGCCAGACATGCTCCGAGTCCCGTACCGCGTGTTCGCTCTCGCGGGCGCCTGTGCCGCGCTCGCGTTGCTCTCGTTGCGCGCCGCCGCGCAGGATGATGACGAATCGCCGGAGGCCCGAGCGCACGGCGCCACCGTACAGGGCGTCGACATCGACGCGCTCAAATTCCGCTACATCGGGCCGCAGGGAAATCGTGTCGCTGCCGTGGTCGGCGAGCCGGGCAATCTCAACGTCTATTACGCAGGCGCCGCATCGGGCGGCATCTGGAAATCCGTGGATGCGGGCATCCACTGGCGCCCGGTGTTCGATTCGATGCCCGCGCAGTCGATCGGTGCGATCGCCATCGCATCATCCGATCATCAGATCATTTGGGCGGGCACCGGCGAGAGCTTCATTCGCAGCAACGTCTCGATCGGCGACGGCGTGTACAAGTCGACCGACGGCGGCGCGACGTGGACGCACATGGGTCTCGAGCGTTCGGGGCGCATCTCGCGCATCGTGATCGATCCGCAGAACCCGAACACCGTGTTCGTCGCCGCCGAAGGGCAGGGCTACGGCGCGCAGCCCGAGCGCGGCGTGTACCGCAGCACCGACGGCGGCAAGACGTGGGACAAGGTGTTGTTCGTGAACGACTCGACCGGTGCGTCCGACCTGGCCATGGATCCCGAGAATCCGCGCATCCTCGTGGCCGGCATGTGGTCGTTCGTGATCCACACGTGGGGCAAGTTCTCGGGCGGTTCGGGGAGCGGCGTCTACATCTCGCACGACGGCGGCACCACGTGGAAGCGCGCCACGAAGGGGCTGCCCACGGGACCGTTAGGCAAGGTGGCGGTGGCCATCGCGCCCAATGACGCCAGCCGCTGGTACGCGCTCATCGAGACGGGCTGGGAAGGGAAGGGCGCGCTCTGGCGCTCCGACGATGGCGGCGCGGCCTGGCACGTCGTGTCCTACAGCCATCTCCTGGCCGAGCGCCCGCACTATTACACGCGCATCATGGTGTCGCCCGCGACGCCTAACGAGGTGTACTTCCCGTCCAATTTCCTCATGCGCTCGCTCGACGGCGGCGAGACCGCCGAGGTGATGCCGTGGGGCGGGGACACGCACGACATGTGGGCCGATCCCAGCAACGCCGACCGCATGATGATCGGCGACGACGGCGGCGTGCAGATCACCACCACGCACGGGCGCCAGTGGCACCGCGTGGTGCTGCCCATCGCGCAGATGTACCACGTCGCCGTCGACAACGAGATCCCGTACAACGTCTATGGCAACGAGCAGGACTACACCGCCGTGCGCGGCCCGAGCAACAGCCAGGGCTTCAGCATTCCCTCGGCCCTCTGGCAAACGACCGCGGGATGCGAGTCGGGTTTCTCGTATCCCGATCCGGTGGACACGACCATCGTCTGGGGCGGCTGCTACGAGGGCGGCCTCGAGAAGTTCGATCTCCGTTCCAAGCAATCGTTCTCGGTGGACCCGTGGCCCGACCGCGCGCTCGATTCGCCCGCCGACAGCGCCAAGTACCGCTGGAACTGGACGCAGCCGCTGGCCCTGTCGCCGTTCGACCACAACACGGTCTACGTGGGCAGCCAGTACGTGCACCGTACCACCGATGGCGGTAAGACGTGGGCGGTCATCAGCCCGGACCTGACAACCGACGACTCGAGCAAGATGCACAGCTCGGGCGGCCTAACGGACGACAACCTGGGTGTCGAGTACTGCTGCACGTTGTTCGCGATCGCCGAATCGCCGCTCGTGCGCGGGCTGATCTGGACCGGGTCCAACGACGGCAAGGTGCACGTCACGCGCGACGCCGGCGCCCACTGGACGGACGTCACGCCCACGTCGGCGGAGTTCCCGAAGGACGGCACGATCGACAACGTCGAGCCGTCTCGCTACGATGCGGGCCGCGCGTACATCTCGGTGGATGCGCACCAGGCGAACAATCGCGATCCGTTCATTTACGAAACCAACGACTACGGCCATACGTGGCGCCTCATCAGCGCCGGCATTCCCAAGAGCGTCTTCAGCTACGTGGGAATCGTGCGTGAGGACCCGAAGCGCAAGGGCATGCTCTACGCCGGTACTGAGAACGGTTTGTACGTGACGCTCGACGACGGCGCGCACTGGTTCCCGCTGCAGTCGAATCTGCCGCATGCTCCGGTCACGTGGATCGTCGTGCAGGAGCATTTCGACGATCTCGTGATCTCGACCAAGGGGCGCGGCTTCTGGATTCTCGATGACGTGTCGCCGCTGCGCGGGATCGACGCCACGCTCGCATCCAAGTCGGCGTTGCTGTTCGCGCCGCGACCGGCGTACCGCTTCCGCGGGTCCAACCGCATCAAGGGCGATCCCGATGACATCTCGGCGGGCCGCAACCCGCCCTACGGTGCGGTGATCGACTTCTACTTGAAGGACAGCACGAAGGACTCGGTGCACGTCACGATTCGCGATGCGCAGAACGGCGTGGTGCGCAAGCTCACCATGGCCGGAGCGGCCGGCTTGAACCGAACGTGGTGGGACCTGCGGTACGACCACACGCGCACGGTCGCGCTGCGCACCACGCCCAAGGGCTATCCGCAGATCTGGACCGACAAGCGGTTCATCGGGAAGCTCACGCGGCGCATCTATCATTATGGTATCGAGGATCCTGTGTTAGGCCCGCTCGTCGCGCCGGGAACGTACACGGTGGAGCTGGATGCCGGCACCGAGAAGCTCTCGCAGCCTCTCACGGTGCTCAAGGATCCGCATTCGGGCGGCACGCCGGCGGACGCGCAAGCGCAGAGCGCGCTCGCGTACAGCGTCTACCAGGAAATCGATTCGACCGTCGACGCGATCAACGCGATCGAGAAGGTGCGCAAGCAGCTCGAGGACCTGCGCGAACTGTACGGGCATGATTCGTCGTTCAGGTCCGTGTTCGCCGACGCCAGGACGCTCCAGGACAAACTCGACGGTGTGGAGAACGAGCTGCTGCAGCCGGTGCTCCAGGAGAACGATCAGAAAACGTATCGTGCTCCCATGCGATTGTATTTGCGGCTGTTGTTCCTCGCGGGATCGGTAGGCTCGGGCGCCGGCGACGTGGCGGGCGACCCCGATTTCGCGCCCACGGCAGCGGACGTGGCCGTGCACGACGAGCTCGCGGCGCGGTTGCGCACGGTGCTCGAGCGGATGCACGGCGTGATGACGCAGGACGTCCCGGCGTTCAACAACGCCGTGGCGGGAAAGACGGCACTCCTGTCGAAATAGCAGGGCGGACAATCTGGATAATGCCGGACAGAGCCGGACAACACATCGGTTGGCCGGCTAACGTCGGACGGACTATCATCCGCCGCAGAACGATCCGGTCCTGTCCAGCAATGTCCGCGGGTTGTCCGTCTTACACCTTCATCCCGACGTCTGCAATGGCCCAACAATCCTCGTTCGACGTGACCACCGGGGTCGACCTGCAGGAGGTCGACAACGCGGTGAATCAGACGCAGAAAGAGATTGCCCAACGGTACGATTTCAAGGGCTCCAAGGCGTCGATCGATTTTCGCCGCGGCGAGAATCTGCTCGTGCTGGTGGCCGACGACGACTTCAAGATGCGCGCGTTGTTCGACGTGCTGCAGGGGAAGCTCATCAAGCGCGGCGTGCCCGTGAAGAATCTCGACATCGGCGCGGTGACGCCCGCCGGCGGCGACACCGTGCGCCGCGAGGTGAAGCTCAAGATGGCGCTCGACACCGACACGGCGAAGAAGATCGTCGCGGTACTCAAGGAGGCGAAGCTCAAGAAGGTGCAGGCCGCCATCCAGGGCGATCAGGTGCGCGTGACGTCGCCGTCCAAGGATGATCTGCAGGGCGCGATCGGGCTCCTGCGCGGCCACGATTTCGGCGTCGAGCTCAAGTTCGGC
>JAICLH010000203.1 GCA_025927495.1 Gemmatimonadaceae bacterium | reverse complement strand
GCGCTACCGCCAACACCTCGGCTTTCCTGCCCGTGGTGCGTCCTTCGCTGTTCGCTCGGATCATTGCTGATCACGAACAACGCATGACCGACGACGGGTAGGAAAGCACGAAACCAACAACGAATGACGGACCACGGGCAACTGCCGCCAAATCGGCGCGATGTCTGGCAACCGTTAGCCATTTGTGCCGGCGACGATCGGATTGCCTAACCCGCCAATGCGCTCGATGCCCACCTCCATCGCATCGCCGGGCTTGAGAAACACGGGCGGCTTGCGCGCGAACCCGACGCCGGCGGGCGTGCCCGTCGCGATGACGTCGCCGGGCTCGAGCGTGATGGTCCGGGTGATGAACTCGATGAGCGCCGGAACGCGAAACATCATCTGGCTCGTGTGCGAGTCCTGCATCACGACACCGTTGAGCGTGAGCGTGATGCGCAGCACGTGGGGATCGGGAATTTCGTCGGTCGTCACGATCGTCTGACCCATGGGCGCAAACGTGTCGCACGACTTGCCGCGCTGCCATTGCAGGTCGCCGAACTGAAAGTCGCGTGCGGTGACGTCGTTGAAGGCCGTATATCCGAGCACGTACTCGTACGCGCGATCCGCGGACACGCGCGTCACTCGGCGTCCCATCACCACGGCGAGCTCGGCTTCATAGTCGAGCTTCTCGCTGCCAATCGGAACGACGACCGGTTCGCCCGGCGCGATCACACAGCTCGAGAACTTCGAGAAGATCGTCGGCTCGTTAGGCACGCCGAGTCCGATCTCCTGGGCATGATCGCGGTAGTTCATGCCGATGCAGACGATCTTCCCCGGGCGCGGAACCGGCGCGAACCAATACGCGTCGCGGCTCGGCACCAGCCATCCTTTCTCTCGCGCCGCCGCGAGTGCGTTCGCATCGCGCTCGAGCCGCGCAGCCGTCTCGCGCGCAATTGTGAACCACCGGCCGTCCATGTCGAACCACGCCAGCGGATGTGTCGGACGCTCCGCCGGAGCAAACAGCTTTTCGCAGTCGAGGCGCTCGCCGATGTCTCGACCATCGGTGGAGAGAATGATTCCCATTCGGGGAGACTTCCATCCCGACTCTTTGGTCGCAAACGCAATGATTCGCATGTCGAGCGCTCGATGCGTGGTTTGCAAAGTTGGACGCGTCGCCTGCGCGGCGCCAGGCGCACTGCGATGGCGCGACCAGCTCCCATATCGTACGTTGGGTGCCATGACCGACCTCACCGAGGGCGGACTGCCCTCGCCGGCGACCGCCCACGCCGACGACTCGGGATTGGCCGCCTTCTACCGCGGCATGACCGGCGCCGAGCGCCGGACGATGCTCGCGTGCGCGCTCGGCTACGCGCTCGACGGACTCGATTTCACCGTGTACACGCTGGTGCTCGGCACGGTGATCGCGATCTGGCACGTGGGCCGCGGGCCCGCCGGCCTAACGGTGAGCGCCACGCTCGTGTGCTCGGCGTTGGGCGGCTGGATGGCGGGGTGGGTTTCCGACCACCTGGGCCGCGTGCGCGCCGTGCAGGTCACGGTGCTCTGGTTCGCGGTGTTCAGCCTGTTGTCCGCCGTCTCGCAGAACTTCACCCAGCTCGCGCTGAGTCGCGCGCTGCTGGGATTCGGCTTCGGTGGTGAATGGACGGCCGGTGCCGCATTGATGAGCGAGACCATCCGGCCGCGCTATCGCGGGCGCGCCGTCGGCTGCGTGCAATCGGGATGGGCCGTGGGATGGGGCAGCGCGGTGATCCTGCAGGCCATCGTCTATTCGTTGGTTCCGGACCGGCAGGCGTGGCGCTGGCTGTTCGCGCTCGGCTTCGTGCCGGCGCTGTACGTGTTGTTCGTTAGGCGCTTCATCGACGAGCCCCCGCTCGCCGCGCAGGCGCGGTCGGCGTCCATGGGCTCGATCTGGGAGATCTTCAGGCCGGACCTGCTCAAGACCACCGTGCTGGCCGCGCTTCTCGGGACGGGTGCGCAAGGGGGCTACTACGCCATCAACACGTGGCTCCCAGTTTTTCTCCAATCCGAGCGACACCTCACGATCGTCGGCTCGACGGGCTATCTGGCCTTTCTGGTCAGCGGCGCGTTCACCGGCTATCTCACCGGTGCATGGCTCGCCGACCGCATCGGGCGGCGTCCGCTCTTTCTGATCTTCTCGGCCGGCGCCATCGTCATGACGCTCATCTATACTCGTGCGCCCCTGACTAACGGAATGCTGTGGATCCTGGGGTTTCCGCTCGGGTTCGTCGTCTCGGGGTACTTCGCGGGCGTCGGCGCATTTTTCGCCGAGCTTTTCCCGACGCGCGTGCGGGGCTCGGCGATGGGCTTCGCGTACAACTTCGGCCGCGGCATCGGCGCCACATTTCCTGCGTTAGTCGGCTACATCTCGGCGACGATGCCGTTATCGCGGGCGATCGCGATCTTCGCCACCGTAGCGTACAGCCTCATGGGCATCGCGGCGTTCCTTCTGCCGGAGACGCGCGGGAGCACGCTGGCGTCGTAAACGTGGCCATCGCATCCAGCCTTATCGGAGGCAGCGGCGCATGCGGCTCCTGATGCCTAACGGCGCGACGGCGGCGCTACGCGTGCGCGGGTCCCGGACTCGAGTAGTCCTCCGCGCAACGCCAGCGCCCGTCCTTCCCCTTCCGCCATACGGTGATGTAGTTGCCCGCGACCTTCGTTACGTGGCCTGTCGAGTCGGGAATGCTGAACTCGTTCGTGCCAACCGTGTAGCCAAGGTCGCCGGACGCCGCGACCACCGCACGCTCGGGGGTCCACGCCACGTGGAAACCTGGCGCCGCAAAGCTGCTCGTGACCATCCGGCGAATCGCGTCCTTGCCATCGAGCACGGCTGCGCCAGGCATTACCACCCGCGCGTCATCGGTCCAGTAGGCGATCACGCTGTCGGCGTTGGTTCCGGCCGACGACTGCCGCGCCCAGGCACGGTCGGTTTCGAGCAACGCTTGCGACTCGCGCGCCGTGTCGACACGCGACGCGCATCCCGCGATGAGGAGTGCGGCGGTACACGACAATACTCTCGACGAGCGCGACATGAACACCTCCGATGCATGGTCAGGGAGCCCTGCCTAACGACACGTCCCGGCGACGGCGGCGCACGAGCAAGCCGTCGAACCTCACAACAGATCTACGGTGGACTTCCAGGATAGAATGAGTCGCCCTGCCCCAGGGCGCCAGAGGTGCCGCCGGCGCCGAGTATCGCAGAACGTCCGCTTCCAGGCTTGTGATCCTTCAGACGGCTGCCGTGGTCGGTCGCCATCGCACGATTACTTCGAGAGCGCAACCGGCGAGGACACCGAGCGCGTAGGATCCCAGATCGCGCACGTCGAATCCAGATCCGAGCACCAGTTGGCCGATCGTCGTTCGGCAGATAGGGTCGAGCCACGGCGCATGGTAGGCTTGACTGAGTTCTAGGGGGGCGACGAGCCGCTGGTTTCTCGTTGGCCATCGACGCCACTCTTTATCATTGCGGAGTTGCGCCGCTCGGCGCGGGAGTGACGTTGTAGCACTCGAGGCGCCAGGTACCGTCATCGAGGCTCCATTCGGTACACGAGGCGCAGGACGGCTCGAGACGCGCGCCCGTACCCGGCGTGGGAATCGCGAACAGCGCGCGCACGGATGCCATGATGAAGCCCGAGTGCGACACGACGATCACGGTACGACCGTCGTGTTGCCGAGCGAGACCGGCGAGGGCACCGCCCGCCCGCCTAACGCCGGCCGCCAGGTCCTCGGGACCACCGTCGGGCAGCTCGCCAATCTCGCTGAACGCGGCGTCGACCGCACGCGCCCCGGAGTAGGTAGCCGCGAGAATGTCCGCCGTCTCGCGCGCGCGCCGCGCCGGGCTCGAAATGAGCGTGCCGCACAGCTCGAGCCGACCGACCGCGCCAAGATATCCGGCCGTCGCGCGCGCTTGCGCTCGACCAAGCGGCGTCAAACCATGATCGGGCGGCGGTGTTGAACCGTCGCTGGAACCGCGAAGCGCGTCACCGTGGCGAACGAGGATCACATGCAGCACGCCAGCCACCGTTGGGCCGCATCGAGGCTATCCGTAGGATTCGTATTGACCGCGATCACGGCGTTCGGCGACTGCCGGCGCACCAGATCGATCACGATCGTGGGGTCGCCCGTATCGATTTCGGCGCGTTCGAAGTCGTCCATGACTTCGAGGCGCTGCAAGAAGCATGGCGCATTACGTTTTCACGGACGTCATGGTCGAGGGGACGCGGGCCGTTCGGGCTCGGTGACCATGGCGATGACACGCACTCCATTCTTTCGAGCCACGTCGAGCGCAGCAAGGAGGATGCCGTAGCCGAGTTGACGGTCCGCCTTTACGTACAGGACGTGATCCGATGTATCGGCGATGAAGTGCGTGCGCAGGCGCTCCGCGAGCACAGCACTGTCGACACGACGTTTGCTCAGGTAATAGTGACCCGTTGCATCAATCCCCAGCGTGAAGTCCCCTTGGCTCTCCGGATGTTCGCGCAGGTGGCTGGCGCGCGGCGGCTCGATACGAGCGTCATCGAAGAGTGCCGGCGTTACGACCATGAAGATGATCAAGAGAACGAGCATGACGTCGATCATCGGCGTCACGTTTGGTGACGCTTGCAGTGGAGCACGCATCGGGGACCTCTCCGGAGGACGGTGGCCAACGATACGCTCGCTACGTTAGGCAGTACTGATGGGCGGATTACGAACTGGTGAAGCCGCGATTAGGCGTTCCCTGAGCTCTGAACGCGATCGCTCCGCGTCAGTTCCTCGCGGATTTCCCGTCGTACGGCCTCGTCTGGTTGATCGCTCACCAAGACTACGTTAGGCGCCGCGTCGGCCGCACGGACGACTACTCATTCGGAGCACGCGCGGCGTGGACACCTACTGCGCGCCGCGCTCGGCCTCCCGTCGCAGATCATCGGCATAGCGGGTGAAGATCGGCCCAAAATCCGGCATCGCTCGTTTGACAAACAATATCATGAGTCCGGAAAAGCGCTCCGTCATTAAGGCGCCCCGCGTCTGCGTGATCATCGAGTCCGTTATTTCATCCCCTCCAGCTCACCACGCGTCGATCCGGTTTTCGTATGGGGCACGTTCCCCCCGCTCCAGGTCGGATCACCGAGTAGCCATGCAACGCCAACTGCCGTCGTTCTCACGCAGAAGTGCGGGCGTCCCTCATTGCCGCTCCCAACGAATCTCCATTCCATCTTGCGAACCGAGTACTTGTCGCAGAAGCGAAACGAGGTTCGCCGGCGCGCCATCCTCTTCGAGCATGTCGATCGTGGCCGAGTCGAAGTAGTAGTCCTGATCGGTCGGCGACTCCTCCTCGAGCTCATCGATCAAGAATCGCAGGTCCGCGTCGCCTATGGTACCGAGCACCTGGTTGGTGTTCTTGTCACGCAGCTGAATCACGCGCCCTCCTTCGATGGTCCAAGAATTCCTTGCCTCACGCGCTCAACAATGGAATCAGCACCGTCGCACCATCCATCAAGGCATGCGCCAGCGCGAACGGAATCAGCCGGCGCAGTCGAAGATACAAGAGCGTTTCGAAGATGGAAAATGGTATCGACGCCAGGAGGCGGCAGGTCATGAACTTCCCGTCGAACGTCAACGGCATGAATGCATGCTGCATGGCCCAGACGAACGATACAACCGCGACCGCCACACCTGTATTCCGCGTGAGAACCTGGAAGCGCGGGAGCAGGTATCCATTGTACGTCATTTGCTCCGTTAGGCCCCAAATGAACGGCCACACCAGCATGCCGTAGAGAGATGCCGCCAACGGCAGGCCACCCAGGAAGTATGCCGACTTTGGCGACTCGTATACGATCCAGCCCGCCGCATAGGTCCCGCCAAAAATGAAGATCAGGCTCACCGGAATGAGCGCGAGGCCGAGCAGCAGATCGCGAAGGAGTCGCGTCCGCTCGAACCCGACGAGATCGAACAGCCGAATGCCCTCGCGGCGCGTGAGCCGCCACAGCAACGTCAGGCATCCGGCGTCAATCAACGTACCGTACACGGGCAGCCATGGCTCACTGTCGCGCCACGGCGTCGGCGACGCCCGCAGAACAAAGATGACCGCGACAACGGCTTGCGTTGCCACAGCAAACGCCGCCCGCGCAAACAGCATCAGCGCCGGGCCGTACCACGTCAGCGTTCCGGACTCTCTCCGATCGACGAGCGCGTCACGGGAATTCGAATCCATGACCTCAGCGTCCGGGCGACGTCACTACCGCGCGGGTCGGCCGCCCGGGAAGAACGTCTTGGGCAATGTGTCTCTCAACGCGGCGCCTTCACTCCGTGCCGGAGGCCTACGTGCCTAACGTCACGGCCTTTTGCTCTCGGCCAGCGGATCGGCGTGCCGATGCACCATCCTCCACGCACCACCTTCGCGACGGAACACCTCTGTCACGCGCAAGGTCATCGGAATCGGATCCGGCTTGCCCCGCATACGCGCGTGACCGCGCATGTATCCGGTCCAGTGCGCGATGCCGTCGCTCGATGCCATTTCCATGATGTCGAAAGTAAAGCTGCTACCGCCTGCTGGAAGTCGTGCAAGTCGGTGTCCATTCCTGTCCTCCTGTTCGTTCGGCGTGAACGAGGTCCGCCGAACGAGCGGAATTAACGTGCCGCACCCGTCGAAAGCACACGGTGACTCGCCATGCCTCCTATTCCCCCGGCGAGAATCAGTCCGACGTTGACCGCGCCCGCATCGAGGCCGCGAGCGAGTCGCTGTCGGTTTGCGTCGAGGTCCGCCTAACGCGATCGCCTAACGTTCGGTGCGCCCACTAGTGAGGTGCATCAGAAATTATGATAGCCGAGATGAGGGAATGGGGAAGCGCTCGCTGTTGCTCGCTTGGGGGAAGCGCTGCGCTGGGGGAAGCGGCGGCGACGCCGCCTGAGGGGTGGAAAGACATCAGTTGTCCCTGGGTGGAGAGTCTCGAATCGCCGAGGCTC
>JAICLH010000171.1 GCA_025927495.1 Gemmatimonadaceae bacterium | reverse complement strand
CCTTCCGAGACACCACCGCGGCCGAAGGGGAAGCGCCGCTTGCTCTGGCTGTCCCTGCTAGCAAGTGCCAGTCTTGCAAGTTACTGTCTTCTCAGTGCCGCAGTGGCAGCCGGAGTGTTCGGCGCCGACTCAATTTCAGACGTGCGTGTGCCCACCAGCAGGTGGAGGAGGTCCCGTTAGACACGAACGCCGACCTGGTCGCCCTGTCCTTTTTCAGCGGATTCGCACCCGAAGCGTACCGATTGGCGGCCGAATTCAGGCGGCGCGGCAAACTGGTCGTCGCGCACGAACATCTCGCCGAGTGGAATCCGCGGCGGAGCCGTCGAGCCGTGGAGGTGTTTCGATACGCCCCGCATCGAGTCCTCCCAGCCATCGACAGCGGTTTGGGCCGGCTGCAGACCTCTCCCCACCGGGCAACCTCTGGTGCATTTCTTGGATTTTCGTAACGTTACCGCATGTCCGAAATCCCCCGCCTCACCACCGCCCTCAGCGACCGCTACGTCATCCAGCGCGAGCTGGGCTCCGGCGGCATGGCCGTGGTCTACCTGGCGCGCGACCGCAAACTCGAGCGCGACGTCGCCCTCAAAGTGCTCCGCCCAGAGTTAGGCGCCGTACTCGGCGCCGAACGATTTCTAACGGAAATCAAGATTTCGGCGCGGCTCGACCACCCGCACATCCTCACGCTCATCGATTCGGGCGACGCCGACGGCATGCTGTATTATGTGCTGCCGTACGTCCGCGGCGAGACGCTGCGCGCCAAGCTCACCCGCGAACACCAGCTGGCGATCGACGAAGCGTTCGCCATCACGAAGCAGGTCGCGAGCGCGCTCGACTACGCCCACCGCCAGGGCCTCGTGCACCGCGACATCAAACCCGAGAACATCCTGCTATTGGAAGGCGAGGCGATGCTCACCGACTTCGGCATCGCGCTCGCGGTGAAGGAAGCCGGCGGCAACCGCCTAACGCAGACCGGCCTCTCGCTCGGCACCCCGCAGTACATGAGCCCCGAGCAGGCCACCGGCGACCGCACCGTGGACGCGCGCAGCGACCTGTACTCGCTCGCCTCGGTGCTCTACGAGATGCTGGTGGGCGAGCCGCCCGTCACCGGATCGAACGCCCAGGTCATGATCGCCAAGCTCATGACCGAGAAGCCCACCCACGTGCGCGTGCTGCGCGACACCGTGCCCCAGGCCGTGGACGACGCGATCACCAAGGCGCTGGCCAAGACACCCGCCGATCGATTTGCCACCGCGGGCGATTTCGTGCGCGCACTCGAGGCCGGATTGAAACCGGCGGCGACGACGGTCGCGCAACCGGCCGCTGCCCAACGGCGCCGCCACCGCCTAACGCTAGCAACCGCCGGCCTGGTGGTCGCCGCTGTCGCCATCGGCGCGTTGGCCATGCGCGGCCGGTCGACCCCGATCGCGGGCAGCCAGGCCTCGCTCAGCAGCAAGACGCAGCTCACCGTCTCGGGCGGGATCTACTATCCGGCCATTTCTCCGGACGCCAAACAGCTCGCATATGTCGCGCGCCACTGCACGGGCGCCGACTGCACCTACTCAGTCGTCGTGCAGGACGTCGGCGGCAGCACCACGCGCTCGATCCTCGACGGCGCGACCGCCGTGTACGAGCTTCGCTGGAGCCCGGATCGCCGCAATCTCATGTTGAATGGCACAGTCGGAGGGCGCTTCGGCTCGTACATGCTCTCCGCCCTGGGGGGGCCGCCCAAGTTTCTCACGTCAGGCGCCGCCGCGTTCTACGCCGACGGCGACTCGCTGCTCATCGGCTCCGGCAATTCTCAAGACTCCGTCTATTGGGTTGGCGTGGCCGGACTCGACGGCATCGCGCACGACAGCGTCCGCGTACGCGGCAATGGTCAGAACCTCGCCAGTCTCTCGGCCATCCCGGGGACGCGCTGGATTCTCGCGCTGATCGTGCAGGCACCCCACGGACTGTGGCAGGTCATCAGCCGCGACGGCAAAGTGGCGGACCACGTCGTGAATCAGTGCACCTGCGGCGGTATCGGTACGGTAGACGCCGTGTGGCTCGATCGCGCCGGCGATGCCGCGGGCGAATCGGTGGTCCGCATCGCGATCGATCCCAAGACGGGCCGGCTCTCCGCCAAGCAGGACACGATGGTCACGGGGATGTTCACCAACGTGTCGGTGACCGCCGACGGCTCCAGAATGGTGATGGATCAAGGCACGCTGGATTACAGCGTTTGGACCAGCACCCTGCCGCAGCTCATCGCCGGGCAACTCGGCGGGAATCCCGTCACCCGCGCCTCGAACGGCGTACTGGCCGCGATTTCGCCTAACGGTCAACGCCTGCTCGTGCGGCGCATCGTGCCCACCACCGGCGACCACACGGAGGAGCGCTTCAGCATCCGTCCGTACGATGGGGGCGCCGAGTCGCCGCTCACCGCGAGCAGCACGATCCGCGATGCGACGTGGGTCGACTCGACCTCGGTGTCAACCATCCAGGCTGGGCCGCTGGGCAAGGTGCACCTGGGATTGATCGACATCACGAGCGGCGCCGAACACGACCCGTTGGACCTGACCGATTCATCGATCACCGACGCGACACCGATCCCGGGCGGTTGGGCATATATCCCGGTGACGGGCGCGAGCCTCGTGCTGCAAACCGGCGACAGGCACCATACGGTATCACTCCCGAGCTGGTTCAGCCGGCTCTTCCAGGTCATCGCCGATCCCGCGCACGGACGGGTCTTCATCACGGGCTTCAACCGCACCACGAACGACACACTCGGCGTGGCCGCCGTAGACGTTTCGACCGGTGCGGTCACCAAGTGGGGAGCGACATTCGCCGAATGGGGAGGGATCTCGCTCCTCGACGGCGGCGGCGTCCTCCTGGGGGTGCACCACACCGCGGAACGGGTCGAGCTGTACAAGCTCACGGCGCCCGGCGCGATGCAATCGTTAGGCAGCCCGCCGGTGCCGCTCTACGTGCTGAGCGCGTCGGGCGATCTCAAGCGCGCCGTGTCGGTCGAGCGCAACTACAGCGCCGACGCCTGGATGTACTCGGTGGTGAAGCGCTGAGCTCTTGCCACATTTGCGCTCGCCGACATTGTCGCGATCCATCGGCGGCTCATGCAGCCGAGTGTGACGCCGAAGGTGGCTGGAGTAGTTCGCGATCGGCAGAACTGGGTAGGCGGCAACGACTACAATCCGTGCAGCGCCGACTTCGTACCACCTCCGCCGAAGGACGTTGGGAAACTTCTCACCGACCTGTGTCGAGCCGTGAACGACGACACCCTGCCGCCAGACTATCGACGAGACGGTAGGCTTCGATGCTAGGCGATACTCGGGCATCGATGCAAGAGCCGGTGAATGAGAGGCTTCTCCAGGATTCCGCCACCGGCGCTGCGCGCATCTCGTCCACCGCTTTCGGCAAGACCAACCGCACCCAAGCCGCGGGTGCGTGAAGAGCCAGGAGAGATGGATGGCGTCGATGACAATGCGTCTCAGGGTAAAGCCGAACTCGCGGACGACGTCGCTCGAGCAAGCGGAGGACGGCAGTTGGGTGGCGCGAGTCCGATCACCGCCAGTGGACGGAAAGGCGAACGACGAGTTGATCGCGCTGGTGGCCAAGCACTTTGGCTGTCGTAAGGCGGCGATCCGCATCACGGCCGGCGCAACCGGTCGGATCAAGCGGCTTCGTATCGACGTTGGGTGAGCAACCCGTCGGCGCAACCCGACGGACACCAGACAGGCGAGCTATCGGTAGGCGATATGAGCGAGCTGACGCAACACGTCCGGTTCAGCACGTTGGTGCTGATCCTGGATCTCTGTGGCACGTTTGTGTTCGCGTTGAGTGGCGCGGCCGCCGGCATCAAGGTGCGGCTCGACATCTTCGGCGTGCTGGTGCTGTCGTTCGTCGCGGCTAACTCTGGCGGCATCCTTCGCGACCTCTTGATCGGTGCGGTGCCGCCGCCGGGTATTGCCGACTGGCGCTACATCGCCGTTCCCATTCTCGCGGGGCTCGCCGCGTTTTACGCCGGCGGAATAGGCGAACGGTTGAAGGACTCCGTCCAACTCTTCGACGCCGCGGGGCTCGCGCTGTTTGCGGTTTCCGGCGCGCAGAAAGCCATCGACTTTCATCTCGGCCCGGTCACAGCGACTCTGCTGGGCATGCTCACCGGGATTGGCGGGGGGATGGTGCGGGACATTCTGACGGCTCAGGTTCCGTCGGTTCTACGCGGCGACATCTACGCGGTCGCGGCGCTGGCCGGTGCCGCGGTGGTCGTGTTAGGCGGACGCATTCAGTTGCCGGGCGCCGCGACAACGATTGCCGGCGCGATCGTCTGTTTCGGGCTCAGGTACGTGGCGATTCGGCGCAGTTGGCAACTGCCCAAGGCCGGCGGGATCGCGGGTATCGATCGTTAGGCAGCGCCGCGCCAGGCTGTGCCGGCCCACGCCGCAACGAGCGCGGAGTACGCGGCGCCGAGATGCGACGCAACACTCACTCGGCGCATGGTCTGTGTATGCAGTGAAGGTTGACGACCCTGGCGCTTGCCGGCATCAAATTCTCGGAGCAGTTGATCCCACTGGGTGTCACGTTGCTTGCCGACACGGCGCTGCTGAAGCGTCACAGCACAATCGACCCGGGGCGCGGAGCAAAGAACGCGTTCGAATCGATCGCCAGCTACATCGCAGCGGAGCAACGGATCGGGCGTATCAACCCGCGCGTTCGCCCGGTCCGCGCGGCCATGCTCCTGTTCGGGCCCTGTTTCCACCGTGTGTTCATCCGACAGGTCATCGGCAGAAGCTTATTCGACACGAGCGACAGGGCGTTCGCGGGCGAGCTGGCCTCCACCATCATGCGTGGCCTGTCCGTGTCCGGCACTCTCCGTTGAATTGGCCGTCGGGCCACGCGAACCTCCAGATGACGATGCGTTACACGCACGTGTTGAATCGCGGCGGCCTGGGCGTTCGCAGTCCGGCGGACCGGTTCTGATGCCATTTCGATGACCGCTCCAGCCTTTCGCGATCTGCGCGTTCGTTCTGCTGCACGGCCTTCGCAGCATAAGTACGAACGCGGCGGCCTGTCTCGAGACAAAGTCGTTAGCGCGCAACGAGATCGCCATTTAGGCAAATCCACTGGCCACCACTTAGGTTGCGGGCACTTGCGGCTTTTGCGCCAACTTCGCAGGATAAGCATGCTGCGTAAGGCATAGCATGCAGCATAGTGTCATCGTTAGGGCGCACCCGAACACTGGGGGCAGTGCAAGGAGCATTGGAACCAACATGTCGGCTTGGAATGATGTGCGTCGCTGGCGCACGTTGACGTTCGGCGAGAGCTGTCCGATCTGCGCGCAGGGTCGGCCGCGGGACATCGTAGCCGAACTCGAGACGTCTTGGGTGACAGTGCAAGAGCGTGCTCCGATGCGCGGGTACGCATGCCTCGTGTTTCGTCGCCACGCCGTCGAGTTCCACGATCTCTCAGCGGACGAAGGCGCGGCCTATATGCGGGATGCCCAGAAGCTGTCAGGCGCTGTTGCCACCATCACCGGTGCCGTGAAGATGAACTACGAGGTCCACGGTAATACACTGCCGCACCTGCATATGCACTTCTTCCCGCGCTATCGAGGCGATCCATTCGAGGGCGGTCCGATTGTTCCGAAGCAGATACACACGCCGGTCTACAGTGGCGAGGAATACAACTTGTTTGTGGAGCAACTGCGCAACGCCCTGCTCTGCGGCGACGGAGCCACGCCACTCGGCCACGGGGAGCGAGCGCCCTAACGAAACGCTGAAGCGGACGAGCGCGAGAACTGTGGAAGTCATCGTGGTTGAGCGCCTGGCGAGATCCGCCGACGATCAGCCTCTTCTCCCTGGCGAGTCGTCGCTCGCCGCTTAGCTCCGCGTTAGAAGGCTACCGGCCGTCTTGTGGAGAGCTTTCGTAGGTACATTGTATCTACTATGCCCCGTTCCAGTTCGGTCAAAGCCCGCATCGTTCCCATGGGAACTCCCAGGGTGTCCGCATTCCGAAACCTCTCCTCGAACTCGCCGGCCTCGGCAGCGAGGTCGAGTTGCACGCCGAAAGCGGTCGCATCGTCATTGCCTCCGCTCGACACGCTCGAGCCGGTTGGGCTGAAGCCGCTGCGCAACTCCACGCCCGCGGCGAGGACGGGTTGGTCGAGACGCCCGCCCCGGCCTTCGATGCTGCGGAGTGGGAATGGCGGTAGCCCGCCTCGCCCGCGTCTCGAGCCGCGGTGAGGTGGTGCTCGTCGAACTCGATCCCACGCGCGGGAGCGAGAATCGGAAAACGCGACCCTGTCTCGTCGTCTCCCCTGATGAGCTCAATCATCACTTGCGAACGGTGATCGTCGCGCCGATGACCACCGGCGGCCACGCGTATCCCTTTCGCCCGAGGTGTCGGTTCGCCGGCAAGGACGGCCGCGTCGCCCTCGATCAGCTCCGTACGGTCGATCGCGAGCGCCTGCGCAAGCGGCTGGGCGTCCTCAGCCCCGCCACGCTGGCCACCGTGTTCGGCGTCCTCGCCGACATGTTTGAGCACGCGTAGCAGCCTTCTAACGATCGTTGCACCTGACAAGGGAACTATGGATCGCGCGGGCTTCGCCCCGCGCTCTTGTGGTGCCGCACCTGACAATCGCTCTAAGGATGGCGCCGGGTGCGCCGGCGCTCTTATTAGATGCGCTTGCAACGGTGCTTGGACGTTAGATCGCACCACAGTTTCTCTCGTGAGACAGCCAAACGGCTCGAGGGACGGGCCTCGGCATAACGCTTCGTTGCACCGAACAAGCGCGGAGGGCGGCCCGGTGCGAGCCTGGCGAGAGGTTCTCGGATCACGCATTATATCGCTTGGAAAGGCGGCGCTTGCCGGTGAAGTCCAGCGTTAGGCAGAGCACGACCTCCTGATCCAGGCGAGACATCGAATGGCCGACTTCCACCCGATTTGCCCGAAGTGCGACAAGGTCATGGATCGCGGGCACCTGCCCGATGCGCTTGACCACGTCAGCTTCGTGCTGGCGAAGTGGGTGCCGGGGATGCCGGAGGAGCGCCGGTTTCTCGGCGGGATCAAGGTTCACGCTGATGACGGCATACCCGTAGCGGCGTATCGCTGCCCCGGCTGCGGATACGTGGAGTTCTATGCGCGGCCTGCCTAACGAACGCTGAAGCTGATAACGCGGGTGTTGAATGGTGCGCGCTGCGCGCGCACTCTTATCTGACCGCTTTGCAGCGTAGCTAGAGCGTTAGGCAGCAAATCGAACCCTCGCAGATGACAGTGGAAATGAAATCGAACAATCGCGCTGCTCTCTGCTACCTTGCTGCTCTTCCGTTCGCGATTGTCGCGGCCTTCGCACTTACCGGACTCGCATTCGAGGCCGCGAAAGGCACGCCGCCGACGTTTTGGAGCGACCTGTTGATCAATATCGCCCCTGCACTCGCTGCCGGTCTCCTCGTGTATGGCATGGCGGCCAGATGGCTCAGTCAACGCGGCGGGTTATTGACCGGGTGGACTGCGCACGTGATTCGCGCCAGCTCCTTGTACCTTCTAACGCTGTTGGCGCTGATCGTGATCGTCGTCGGCTGGGGTTTACCAGATTTTTGGATGGTGGCGCAGATTCCGCTGTGGACCGCACTCGCCGCTCTTGCTGGCATCGTTTTGGATGCAGTCATGAGCATGCGCTCGTCCCCCTTCGGCGCGCGAGGTGCCTACCGTACGTTGCAACTGACGGAGAGCATTGGATGGTTCGCGTCGCTCGGTGTGCTTTGATTCGCCCGCAGCTGAACTCGGGCCTTAGGCGGCCACCGCGGATCAGCGATTCAGACAACGCGGCTTTGCTTGCCGCCCGGCTCGACTTCGTTCAAACCCGTCTTTTGAACGTCGATCCGGCATCGGTGGAGAGTGATGTCTGGCGATCGTTGCACCTGTCGGGGGAGCTAAGGATTGCGCGTGGCTTCGCCACGCGCTCTTATTCTCTTCCCTTGCAGGTGAACTTGGGCGTTGATATGACTGGGCTGGTGTCAAGGAGCGCGGAAGGGCACGTGGCCTGGGGCAGCATCGACGGTGAATCCTGCTGATATACGCCGGTCAGCACGTTGCCATGCCGGAGCGGTCAAGAATTGGATTCGTCGGGAGCTGGCGCATTCTAGACCCGCGGATCTCGCTCACGCAGACGCGAGCCGCATAACGCCCTCGGGAGTGCTCGCCCTTCGAGCCCCAGGCGCACGTGATCCTCACGCAGTGAGCGCGGTGGTTCGTTAGGCGATAGCGCGGCCCTCGGTGATGGGGAGGTCCTGCATCACCGCCCACAGGAAGCCGACGAGTTCGCGGGCGACCGCGACGACGGCGATCTGTGGCCGCTTCCGATAGGCGAGATGTTGATAGCGCTGGTGGAGACGCTGCTGGGCCGTCCACGCATGACTCACGACTGCCGGCGGCTGTCCGTGCTGTCGCCGCTGAATTTCGATGCTCAGGTGCGGGCGATAGTGATAGGTCCACGCCGCCTGCACGAGCACATGCCGGCAGTGGCTGTTGCCGGCTTTGGTGATGGAGCCTTTGCGCTCGCGGTCGCCGGAGGAATACTCGCGCGCGACGAGGCCGAGGTCCGCGGCGAGCTGACCAGGGCGCTCGAAGCGACGCCCGTCCACGATCTCGGTGGCGAGCACCATGGCGCCATGGAGGGAAATGCCGCGGACGCACTGCAGG
>JAICLH010000107.1 GCA_025927495.1 Gemmatimonadaceae bacterium | reverse complement strand
CGTCGCGCTCGCCGACCTGGGCACGCTCCTGCAAACCACTCGGCCGTTAGGCGGCAGTACGACGTTCGACCTGCGGGTGACGGGCGTGCGGACCGATCCCGTCATGCACGCGAGGGGCCAGTTCACCGATGCGCAGCTGGGCGACCTGCATTTGCCGCTGGCGACGGTGACGGGCGACTACGCGTCGCGCCGGTTAGGCGCGCAGGTCGACGTGTACAACAAGGATACCGTGCTGGTGACCGCCCGCGCGACGCTGCCCGTGGACCTGGCCTTCACGCGCGTGAATCAGCGTCTGCTCGACGATTCATTGCGCGGGGAGATCCGCGCCGACAGCGTGAACCTCAAGCTGCTCAACGGGATCTCGCCGGACTTCACCAACGGATCCGGCACCGCGTCCGCGCTCCTCGACATCGGCGGGACGTTCGCGCGGCCCAGGGTGACCGGTGCGGCGCGCATGAGCTCGGGCGCCGTGTCGGTGCCGCGCATCGGCGTCCGGCTCAACGACATGCGGGCCACGGTGATGTTCACGCCCGACAGTATCCGCGTCGACACGTTCACGACGTCGAGCGCGGGGATCGGCGGCAGCCGCCTCAGCGTCA
Organism: Gemmatimonadaceae bacterium; assembly: GCA_025927495.1. Classification (GTDB taxonomy): domain Bacteria; phylum Gemmatimonadota; class Gemmatimonadetes; order Gemmatimonadales; family Gemmatimonadaceae; genus JADGGM01. The sequence continues at coordinate 11,489 of JAICLH010000107.1, read as the reverse complement.
CCGGCGGCCTCGCCGTGCCTAACTGGCGCGACGTGACGACCCTCGGCTTCGGCGTGACCGTCACCGCGCGCAACTTCCAGGCATTGGACAAACGCGGCTTCGCGCAGATGCAGGTGACGGGCGCCATGCAGCTCACCGGGACGTTCGACCGGCCGGTCCTGCAGGGCGACATGACCGTCGACAAGGGCAACCTGTTCATCTCGGACGTCTATCGGAAGCAGGTGGTGAACCTGAACGACCCCGAAGCGTACACCATTGTCGACACGAACCTGGTGCAGAACCGCAGCCTGCTCGAGTCGAACCCGCTGCTCGACAGCCTGGTGACGCACTTGAGCGTGCCGAGTTTCGCCGTGCGCGTCGGCGACGATGTCTGGCTCCGATCCGAAGAAGCGAACATCAAGCTGTTAGGCAGCATGACGCTCGGGAAAACCGGCACGCAGCGCGTCGAGAGCGGCGTGCTGCGGGTGAGCCGCGGCACGTATCGATTGGATCTGGGTGTCGTGCAGCGCACGTTCCAGGTGGACAGCGGGTCGGTCACGTTCTACGGCGACCCGCACATTCCGCCCGACCTGAGCATCTGGGCCACGTATACCGTGCGTCAGGCGAACCGGCAGATCGGCGATGACGTGAAGCTCGTCGCGCACATCAGCGGCACGCCGACCAGCCCGCAGCTCAACCTCACCAGCAACGCCCGCTTCCCGTTGTCCAACACGGAAATTCTGAGCTATCTCGTGTTCGGCCAGCCGTCGTTCTCGACGAATCCCGACTACACGACGAACCCCGTGTTGCAACAAGTGGCTGCCGCGCTGTTGCCGAGTGTGGGCGCGGTGCTCGAACGCGCGCTGGCGGACCAGGTCGGATTCATCGACTACGTGCAGGTCCAAACCGGCAGCACGAGCGACCCGACCACGGGCACGACGACGGGCTTCCTCTCGGGCACGCGCATCGGCGTGGGCAAGCAGTTGGGCAACAAGACGTTCGTGACGGTGAATGCCGGCCTGTGCGGATTGTCGGGCCAGCAGTCGGGGATTTCGTTCGGCCAGTCGTTGGGCCTGACCGTGGAACAGCGCCTCGCCGATGGATACTCGCTGCAAGCGAGCATCGAGCCCTCGTCGGCGGCGCTGCTCTGTCATCCGGGGCTCACGTCGATCGGCAGCCGTCCACCGCAATACGGCATCGATCTGTTCCGCGAGTGGAGCTTCTGAGCGGCGGCCCGTACCTCCTGATCGTGAATCCGGCCGCACGCCGTGCGGCACGCCTCGTGTCCATCGCGCGTCGCGTGTTCGCCACCGCGGGCGCATCAGTCGAAGAAGTCTGGACCGAACGCTCCGGTCATGCGGCCGAGATCGCCAGCGCGCGCGCTGGCGATGTGGGCGCGGTGGTTGTGTTGGGCGGCGACGGCACGCTCAAGGAAGTGGCTGGGGCGTTGGCGCATTCCGGACGTCCGGTGGGCATTCTGCCCGGGGGTACCGGCAACCTCGTCGCCCGTTCGTTAGGGATTCCGATGGAGGCGGACGGGGCGGCGCGTGTCGTCTTGGAAGGGACGCCGGTTTCAACAGACCTCGGGCGCATACACGGGCACGGGACGCCGCACTGGTTTGCGTTCTCGGTCAGTGTCGGCGTCGACGTCCGCATGCTGGCGCGAACGTGGCCGAGCGCGAAGCGGTGGTTCGGGGCGCTCGCCTATGCGACGACGGTACTCGGCGAGGTGGTGGACTTCACGACGTTTCGGGCTCGCATCACGATCGACAACGAGGCGGTGGAGCGTGACGCGGCAGAGGTGATGATCGCCAATATCGGGAGCGTGTTGAACGACTTGCTTGTGCTCGGGCCGCGGATCCGTTCCAACGACGGTCGGCTCGATCTGTGTCTTTATTCACCCGCTAACGCCCGGCAGGCTATCGGAGTGCTCTGGCGCATGGCACGCCGGCGCTTCGACGCGCCGGACCGACTGCTGTTTCGCACCGGACGGGTGTTCCGCGTCGAGTGCGATCCTCCGCAACCGGTGCAAGCCGACGGCGAGCTAGTCGGCGCGACACCATTCGACGTGGAGATCGATGAGGGCGCCGCGATCTTCCTGGTCCCCAGGGGACGTAATTGACCGCGTCACACCCGAGACTCACATTCGTCGTGGTCGTGGAGTCCCACGTCGCTCTCAGCTGACGGCCGTCGCATGACTAACGTTGCCGAAGGGTTCGAGCCAGCGAGGCTGTCCGGTACGGACGAGTCGCTGCTCCTCGCCGGCCTTCCGCCCGACAAGGCCGAGGCGGTGCGGGAGCTGTTGCGAGAGCGGAGCTATTTGAGCGAGCAGTACCGCCGCGTGATCGAGACCGCCAGCGACGCCATCCTCATCACCGACCCCGAACGCCGCATCGCCTTTGCGAACTCGGCCGCGCATCAACTGTTCGGCCATCCGCGCGACACGCTGATCGGCATGCAGGTCGCGGAAACGCTGCCGCCCGAAATGCGCGACTCCGTGTCCGCGTTCGAGACCGCAGCGTTGGGCGGCACGCCGCAGCGATATGAGACGGTGGTATTGCGGAGCACGGGCGAGCGCCGCACGGTGTCGGTGAGCACATCGCCCTTGCGTGAAGGAGATCAGGTGACTGGCGTGGTCGCGTCGCTGCGCGATGTGACGGACGAGCGACGCGCGCGTGACGCCGTGGCGCGCTCGGAAGCGCGGTATCGCAATCTCGTCGAGACGGCCACCGACGCGATCTACACCATGGACGCCGACGGTTGCTTCATGTCGGTGAACCACGCGACGTGCGAGATCGTGGGCTACTCGCGCGAGGAGCTGCTCGGCCGTCGCGTGCGGTGGTTGCTGGACGCCGATGAATTCGCGAACGTGGATCGCCACTTTCGGTACGCGTTGGACGGACGTGCGCGCCGCTACGAGTGCCACCTCTATCGGAAGGATGGCGAGCGCCGGCTGCTCTCCGTGACCAACACGCCGATCTTCCAGGGTACGACCGTCGTGGGCGTGCTCGGCATCGCGCGCGACATCACGGCCGATCGCGAGCGCGAGGAGGCGTTGCTGCGCTCGGAGGCGCGCTACGAGCACCTCGTCGAGACCGCTCCCGATGCGATCTTCACGCTCGATGTCGACGGACGGTTCACATCGGTGAACCGCAGCTTCGAACGGACGATCGGTCGCGCGCGCTCGGAGTTGTTAGGCGTGCGATTCAGCACGCTTCTCGAGGGAAAGCAAACCGAGTGGGCGGAGGCACTCTTTCAGGCGACGCTCGCCGGCCGGCGCCAACGCTCGGAGCTCCGCTATCGCGACGTGGATGGAACCGTGCGGACCGGGTCCATCATCACCGCACCCGTCTTGGAGGACGGGCGCACTGCCGGCATGCTCGGCCTCGTTCGCGACGTGACCGAAGAGAAGCTGCTCTCGGCGCAGCTGCTGCAGCGGGAGAAGCTGGCCGCGGTGGGCCAACTGGTGAGTGGCGTCGCGCACGAGCTCAACAATCCGTTGGCGGGCATCATGGCGTTCGCGCAACTGCTCGAGAATTCGGGCGAGGCGACCGCGGATGAGCGCGACGCAGTGGAAACGATTCACAAGGAAGCGAAGCGCGCGGCGAAGATCGTGTCGAACCTGCTGCTGTTCGCGCGGCAGCGCGACCCCGAGCGCACCAGCACGGATCTCAACCGCGTCATGCTCGACACGCTCGAGCTCAGGCGCTACGTGCTGCGCACGCAGCAGGTCGACGTGGTCACCGAGCTCGACCCGGATCTGCCGCTGGTCTGGGCCGACTCGTTCCAACTTCAGCAGGTGGTGCTCAACCTGTTGACGAACGCGGAGCACGCCCTGCGCGGCGTGGATGGCGACCGTCGCATTACGTTGGCGACGCGGCGGATGGACAATCGCGTGATTGCGAGCGTGACGGACACCGGACCCGGCATTCCGCACGAGACGCTGGACCACATCTTCAATCCGTTCTTCACGACCAAGGCGGTGGGAGAAGGCACCGGGTTAGGTCTCTCGATTTCGGATGGGATCGTGCGGCAGCACGGCGGTCAGATCACGGTGCAGAGCACGCCGGGAAACGGTGCGACGTTTTCGATCGATCTGCCGATCACGACGCCGCCGGCGCGGGATGGTGGCGCGGACCCACAGGAGGAGCTGTTGCGCGCGGCACCGCGCACGCTACTCATCGTGGATGACGAATCGTCGATCCGGCGTGCGCTGACGCGCTATCTGGAGCGCGAAGGGCACACCGTCGATGCGGTCGCGACCGGCGCCGAAGGGCTGCAGCTCATGCGCGAGCGCCGCTACGACGGCGTCCTACTCGATCTCCGGATGCCCGATCAGTCGGGCGACGCCGTGTACGCGGCGCTTCTCGCCAGCGACCCGGATCACGCGGAGCGCGTGGTGTTCGCGACGGGCGACGTAGAGAGCGACGCGGCGCGCGAGTTTCTGCGGACCGCGAAGCGCCCGTATGTGAGCAAGCCGTTCGTGCTGCCGACGGTGGCGCACCTGCTGTGCAACGTGGGGACGCGCTGATGGCCACGATCCTCATCATCGACGACGATCCCGGCGTATCGGCGGTGCTGGGTGCGTTTTTCGAGCGCCGATCGCATCACGTGGTGCGCGCGGGCAGTTGTGAGGAAGGCGTGGAGACGTTTCTGCGCGTTAGGCCGGATCTGGTGCTGCTCGATCTGCGCCTGCCCGACGGGACGGGGTTCGACGTGCTGACGCGGCTGGCCGGCGAAGAGGCGGTGGTCATCATGATCACGGGGCACGCCGACGTTCCGTTAGCGGTGCAAGCCATGCAGGGCGGCGCCGAGCATTTCCTGCAGAAGCCGGTGGATCCGGCGCATCTCGAGGCCGCGGTGGACCGCGCGCTCGAGAAGGCGCGGCTGCGGCAACTGGCGCAGCTGGCGCGCGAGCGGCGCGGCGGGGGCCGCGTGAGCGCTTTGTTAGGCGCGTCGCCGGCGATGCGCGAGCTGGCGCACCAGGTGGAGCTGCTGGCGGCCACCGACCGGACGACGGTGCTGCTGGTGGGCGAAACGGGCACGGGCAAGGGCCGCCTCGCGGAGATGATTCACGCGACGAGTCCACGCGCCGAGGCGCCGTTTCTCGACGTGAGCTGCGTGGGGATGCCGCCGGATGCGCTGGAGGAAGAGCTCTTCGGGAGCGAAGTCGAGGATCGCCCACGACGCCGGCGTGCGGCGCTGGTCGAGATCGCGGAGCACGGCACGTTGTTCCTCGACGAGGTCGTCGGGCTCGACCCGGTGCTGCAACCGCGATTGCTCAAGCTGCTCGAGGCGCGCACCTACAGGCGCGCCGGCGGCGTGCGCGAGACGAACGCGGATGTGCGCGTGATCGCATCGACATGTCGCGATCTGGTCGAGGAAGTCAACGCGGGACGATTGCGCGAAGAGCTGTACTATCGACTGAGCGTGATGCCGGTGCACCTGCCGCCGCTGCGCGCGCGGGCGCGTGAGGACCTCGTCGATCTGATCGAGCGGTTGATGCACGAGCTGCAGATTCAGGTGCGGTCCGCGCCGTCGGAGATCGCCGACGGCGCGTGGGAGGTGTTGCTCCGGTATCCGTGGCCCGGCAACCTGCGAGAACTGCGCAACGTGCTCGAGCGCGCGTTGATCGTGGCGCGCGGGGCGCGTCGCGTCGGAGCGGAGCACTTGCCATCCGAGGTGCGACGCGCGAGCGGTACGGGTCTGTCGCGGCACGTGCCACGCTCGCTCGACGAGGTGCAGCGCGCGCACATCGAACGCACCCTGCGCGCGCACAATGGCAACCGCACGCGCGCGGCGCGCGAGCTCGGCATCTCGCGCGCGACGCTGATCAACAAGATCAAGGCGTACAACCTCGGCGACATGGTGATGGCGACAGATGCGCGCGTCGTGGGCGGGGCGGGGTAGCTCGGTGTTGCTGATCGGGAGTTCGGTGACGTGCGAAGCCGCGGACGGTATCGAGCGACGCGAGTTGAGTCGACTTGGCGGAGAATGCCCCGTGGTCCGTCATTCGTTGTTGGTTTCCTGCTTTCCTACCCGTCGTCCGTATTCGTCGTCAGTGATCAGCGCTCATATCGCGCGCCACACTGCGCCTCGGTGGTGAGGTCGAACGCTTCGATGGGCCGGAGCCGCGCTCTCTTCCTGCCGCGAGATGTTTCGTCGCCGCAATTCGGAACAGGACCAGTTAGGGACGTCGACGGCGTCCCGCGCGTCTTCACCACGGCGACCCTTTACTTACATTCGTGATCATGTCCGATACATCCCCAGCGCCGGCGCCCCACGAACACGACGGCATGATGTGCCGCGCGTGCGGCCGCGAGGAACGCGCCTCGGAAGGCTATCCGTGCGCGGACTGCGGGACGTTCATTTGCCTGGTCTGCAGCTTTCGCGGCGTGCTGCGGTGTCGGGAGTGCGAGGCGAAGCACGCGGCGGAAGACCGGAGCAGCGCGACGTGAGCGACGTCGTCGTGGTGCGGCGGCGCGTCCAGTTAGGCGAGCGCGCGTTCTCGGTGCTGGGTGACGCGGCGTTCGACCGGCGCACGGGCGAGTGGAGCGCGCGGCTGTTGTTCGTGCCGCTGGACCGATCGCTGCCGCGAACGGTGGCGTCCAAGCCGATCAAGCGTGGCACGCGGCGGGACGACGTGGTGCGCAGCCTGCACGATGTGAGCGACGCCGAGGTCGCGCGCGCGTCGCGGGCGGTGATGCCGTCGTCGTCGCGTCGGACGCGCCGGCGGTGAGGCGTCGCGCGACGTGAGCGCGCTCGTGGTGCGCGTGTCCGTGGCGCCGGTGAACGGCGACCCGCGGGCCGGGAGCGAGCAGGTGACGCAGGCGCTCGCCGGTCATCCGGTGGAACGGCTGGATTCGGGCGAGCGAGAGCCGTGGCTCCGGGTCCGGCTGCGCGACGGCTACGAAGGATGGATGCACCGCGGGTACCTGTCGGATGTCGACAGGAGCGATACGCCTAACGGAAGCGGACCGGCGCGGGTGTCGCTCGGGTGCGTGGTGCGCGACGCATCCGGCGCGCGGCGCACCCTGCCGCTCGGCGCCTGGCTCGACGCCGGGGCGCTGGTGGAGAGCGGCGAGGTGGTCGAGCGGGCCGAGATGGCGCAGCGCTTTCCGGCGTCGGCCGAGGCGGCCGCACGAACGGCGTGCGCGCGGTTCGAGGGCACGCCGTACGAGTGGGGCGGCCTGACTCCGTGGGGCGCGGACTGCTCCGGTCTCGTGCAGGTTGTGTTCGGGTTGCACGGCATCGCGCTGCCGCGCGACGCGCGCGCCCAAGCCGAGTGCGGCGAGTCGGTTGCGGCGGGGAATGCGTTGGGCGCGCTCGAGGCGGGCGATCTCGCATTCTTTTCCGATCGAGACGACGGACGCATCACGCACGTCGCGATTGCGTTGGGCGCGGCGCGGCTGGTGCACCTGGGGTTGGGGCGTGGCGGCTACGCGATCGAGAACCTGGCGGCGCCGGACGCGTACGCGCGCGCTCTCTTGTCCCGATTCCGCTGGGCGCGTCGCGTGCGCTGAGCGCGCGCACGCGCGGGCGTCAGCTCACCATCTTCGCGGCGGGCACGACGGCAGCGCGTACGTGCAGGCGCACTTCGCCGTGCACCGAGTCGTCGATCGCGATGCGCATCGCGTAGGTCCCGGCGCTGTCGAGCGGCAGGTCGACCGCCGCGATGAGCGGAAAGTCGATCTCGCTGACCTCGGAGGGCGGCGTCGCGACGGTGAGCTCACCGTTGGACGACCAGAGCTCCGTGCCGCCAGGGCTCACCCACTGCAAGGCGATGACGTGCGAGCCGGCGTCGGTGGCCGAACCCTTGAGTCGGACGACGAGATGCGCGCGCGGGTGGACCGTGGGCAGGCCGTTTACCTGCACGGCGTCGAACACGCCGAGGATGTTGAGCTTCCCTTCGACGGAGAGATTGGCGGCGTCGGCGAATAGCGCGAAGGAGAGGTGCATGGCCGGGAAGCTATGTGCAGTGGTGAGAGGGAGGAAGGCGCTGTCGCGCGCCGGAGGCGGCGCCTAGGTTTCCGGCATGACCACTGCGCTCGACACGGCGATGGCGCCCGACCGCGCGGAACCAGCCGCGCGGTCGGGCGTTTCGCTCACCGACCTTTGGCTGCTGCTGACGACCACGATTTGGGGCGCGAACTACGCGGTCGTGAAGTACGGCACGGATCACATGAACGCGCTGGCCTTCAACGGCGCGCGTATCCTGATGGCGACGCTGGCGTTCGGCGTGCTGGCGGTGGTGCAGCGTCGCCGGTCGGACGCGCGACGGATCGCGCGGCGCGACGTCCTGCTGCTCCTTGCGTTAGGCGTGTTGGGCAACTGCGTCTATCAAACGCTGTTCGCCGAGGGCGTGGCGCACACGCGGGCGGGGAACGCGGCGCTGCTGCTCGCCGCCTCGCCGGCGTTGATCGCGGTGTTGGGTCGTTGGTTAGGCATCGAGCACGTGGGCGCGCGCGGCTACGCGGGCGTCGCGTTGTCGATGGTCGGGATCGCGCTCGTGGTGCTCGGCGGAGCGGTGCACGAGGCGGCCGGTGCGTCGCTGACGGGCGATTCGATCGTCGTGGCCGCGGCGGTGTGCTGGGCCGTGTACACGGTGCTGCTCGAACCCATCACCCACCGCGTGTCGCTCATCGACCTCTCGGCGCTGACGCTCGTGGGCGGGATGATTCCATTGCTCGTCGTGTCGGCGCCGGCGTTCGCCGCGACGTCGTGGGGCAGCCTGAGCGCGCGCCTGTGGGGCGCGATGGCATTCGCGGGCATCGGCTCGCTCGTGATCGGATATCTCGGATGGTACCGCGGCGTGCGTGTGTTAGGCCCGACGCGTACGGCGATCTACTCCAACCTGCAGCCCCTGATCGCGCTCGGGGTGGCCTGGATGCTGCTGCCCGCCGAGACGCCCACGGTGTGGCAGGGCGCCGGCGCCGTGACGATCATCGCCGGTGTGGTGCTGACCCGCGCATGAAGCTCGTTCTGTTCGACATCGACGGGACCATCCTGTGGAGCGACGGCGCCGGGCGTCGCGCGATGACGGCCGCGCTCACACATGTGTTCGGCGGTGCCGGCCCAACGGAATACCGGTACGATGGGAAGACCGACCCGCAGATCGTGCGCGACCTCATGCGCGCCGCGGGGCACAGCGACGACACGATCGACGCGCGGATGGACGCGCTCGCGTCGAGCTACCTCACGCTGCTCGAGCAGGAGCTGTCGACGGGCCGGCGCGGAATGCGGCTCTTCGATGGCGTGGCGGAGCTGATCACGGCGCTCGAGGCGCGACCGGACGCGGTGGTCGGATTGCTCACGGGCAATTTCTGCGATGGCGCGATGCTCAAGTTGTCGGCGGCGGGGCTCGACGTGGCGCGGTTCCGCGTCGGGGCGTACGGCTCGGACCATGCGCACCGTCCCGCGCTGCCCGCCGTGGCGCTTCAGCGCGCGCGCGAATCGTTAGGCCTCGCGCTCGGCGGCGCCGATCTGGTGGTGATCGGCGACACGCCGGCCGACATCGAGTGCGCGCGGAGTGTCGGCGCCCGCGCGGTGGCCGTGGCCACGGGACGGTTCTCCGTGGAGGAACTGGCGGCGCACGCGCCGGCGGCGGTGTTCCCGACGCTCAGAGATACACAGGCCGTGCTCGAGGCGATTTTCGATGCGTGAGGTGGAGCTCAAGGCCGTGCTCGACGATTGGGCGCGTCGCGCCTCTCGCCTAACGCAAGCCGGGGCGGTGCCCGCGTTCGCCGGGCGCCTCGAGGACCGGCGCTACGACACGCCGGGCCGGGACCTGGCGCGCCGGGACGAGGTACTCCGGCTGCGCGTCTACCGCGACCTTTCCGGCGCGCGCGCGGAGCTGGGCTGGAAAGGTCCAACCGGCTACGAGGGCGGCTACAAGGTGCGCGACGAGCTGCAGTGCAGCGCCGACGCGCCCGATGTGCTCGCCGCGATGCTCGCCCGACTCGGCTACGAGGTGACGCGGGCGATCGACCGGGAGATCGCGCAGTACGTCCTGGACGGAACGACCGTGCGATTCGAGCGGTATCCGCGCATGGACGACCTGGTGGAGGTGGAGGGCGCACCGGACGGCATCGAGCGCGCGATCGTTGCGTTAGGCATCGACCGCGCCGCGTTCAGCACGGAGCGGCTCCCGCAGTTCGTGATGCGGTGGCAGCGCCGGACGGGGCGGGAGCCCGCCCTGTGCGATGACGAACTGGCGGGCCGCGCGCGCTACGCGCTCGAGGATGCGTGAGATGAGCGACGCCGGCGCGGGGATGGTCACGGTGAGCGGCCTGCTGCGGGGGCACGATCTCGCCGGCGCCGCGCGCGTGACACTCGATGACGAGGCGCTCAGGCTCGAGCGGTCCGGCGGTACGGTGCACCTGCCCTTCGAGCGTCTGGAAGGCGCGCGCTATGCCGTGGGGACGCTCGAGCTGTTCCTGTCGCGCGGCGACGTCGTGACGTTAGGCGGATCGCCTGCGTTGGCCGCGCTGGCGGCCGATCTCGACCGCCGCGCGATGGCTGTGCCGGAGCTCACGCGGTCGCTCCGCGGACTGGGTTCGGCGCGGGCGTCCGGCGCCGAGCACGATCGCTATTTCGGGCCGCTGCTCGCGGCGCGTCGCGACGCCGAAGCCGCCTCGGGGCCGGACCGTGCGCGGGCGGCATTCGATGCGCCGGCACTGCGCGCCGCGATGATGCAGCGGCTGCACGACATGGCGGCGGAGCGGCACCCGTCCGATCCGCCGGAGCGCCGCGCGCTGGACGCCGAGCTCTCCGAGGTGGCGGAGCCGCTCGTTAGCACGCTAGGCGCGCTCGAGCGCGCGCAACACGCGCTGGCCGCGAGCGACGACGCGGAGCGGTTCGCCCGGTGGCGGGCGTGGGCGGCAGCACTCCACGCGGTGTTCGAATCGGCCGACGAGGTGTGGCTCGCGCTGGTGCGCGTCCTGGCGTCGGATGTGCCGACGCGTCGGTCCCGGGCCCGGTCCTGGTTTCGTCGCGCGCGGCGAGAGGACGCGTGATCATCGGCGTGGGCCTCGACCTCGTGGACGTGGCGCGCGTCAAGCGGCTCATCGCGTCCAAGCAAACCCGCGCGCTCGAGCGGCTCTTCACGGAAGGCGAGGTGACGTACGCGATGGGCAGGCCGGAGCCCTACGTGCATCTCGCGGCGCGCATCGCGGCGAAGGAAGCGGCGTACAAAGCGCTGTCCGGCTCACCGGGTGCGCGTGGGATTGGATGGCGGGAAATGGAAGTGGTGTCGGACGGTGGGGCGCCGTCGCTTCTGCTGCACGGCGCGGCCGAGATCCGGTGCGCGGAACTGGATGTGAATCGCGTGTGGCTGACGTTGTCGCACAGCCAGATGACAGCGGGGGCAGTGGTCGTGCTCGAGGGGAAAGGGGAGCGCACTGGCTAGTGGAACGCGTTTGAGCGCAGACAGCAGGGAAGGGGGAAGCGCTCGCTCACGCTCGCTGGGGGAAGCGCTGCGCTGGGGGAAGCGGCGGCGACGTCGCCTGAGG
>JAICLH010000210.1 GCA_025927495.1 Gemmatimonadaceae bacterium | reverse complement strand
TAGGAAACACAGACTCGTAAGCTACGCAAGCACTTAGGCGTTGTCAACGGACGACTGAGGGGGCGCGTCCGACAGCCTGGCTGGTGTCACCGTAATCAGAAGTTCAGACGCGGTTCACTGACTGGTGCCAAGGCTACTCCAATTCGACCAGGATGGCGCCCTTCTCCACCGCCGATCCCACCGCGAACGCCACACGCTTCACCCGGCCCGGCCCGGTCGCGCGCAGCTCATTCTCCATCTTCATCGCCTCCATCACCACCAGGCCCTGGCCGGCCTGCACCTCATCGCCCGGCGCCACGTGCACGCGGACGATGAGACCGGGCATGGGGGCGACGAGCGGTTTGGGACCAGTTGGGCCGGCGGCTTCGGCGGTGAGGTCGCGGATGGTGCGCGTGCGTTCGTCGAGTGCTTCGACGTCGTAGGTAAAGCCGTCGATCCAGAGCACGTAGTGGCCCCGTGATTCGCGGCGGCGCACGACGACCCGGTGCACGGTGTCGCCGATCGTGACCGTGCGGACGGGGGTGCCCTCGATGTCCTCGAGCGCGGCCGGGATGCGTCGGCCGGTCACGGTCACCGCATCCGGTTCGACGTCCACCGTGAACCGCTTGTCGCCCAGGCCGACGATGTATTTCACGTCGCCTCCGGGACGAGCTCGCACACGGTTTCGACGTGCGCGGTCTGCGGGAACATGTCGAACGACACGAGCGAGGCGACGCGCCAGCCCGTTAGGCGGCTGACGTCGCGGGCGAGCGTCGCCGGGTCGCAACTCACGTAGAGGATCGCCCGGGTCGAGCCGCGCGCGCCCGCGAGCGCGGCGGTCACCGGGGCGGCCACGCCGGCGCGCGGCGGGTTCAGGATCACGACGTCGGCCGGGAGCGCAGCCGGCAGCGCGTCCTCGACCCTGGCCGCGACGGCACGCGATCCGTTAGGCAGACGCGGCGCGCACCAGGCCGCCGCATCGGCGTCGAGCTCGATCGCCACCACGCGCCGGGTCCCGGAGGCCAGCGCAATCGCCGTGTGACCGGTGCCGGCGTACGCATCGACGACTGTTGCCGGCTCGTGCGCCCGCGCGCGGTCTACCACGTAGGCGCCGAGTGCCGCCGCCACCGCGGCGTTCACCTGGGCGAAGGCGGCCGCAGGGGACGACGCGCCGGTGCGCGACGCAAGTGCCGTGGCGCGCGGCGCGCGAGCCGGTTTCCACCAGACGGACTCGAGCGACGGCGCGCGCTCGAGCAACCGCTTGGCGCCCGGCCAGCGATCGCCGCCTTCGACGACCAGCGAGCCCGCCCCCGCGTCGTCGAACCGCACGGCCGCACGCAACTCGGTTGCGTTCGGCAACGCGTCGCCCGCGTCGAGCACCTCGCGCCACGCGGCGAGCACGCGGTCCTCGGTGATCGGACACTCGCGCAGCGCGAACACGTGGGCCGCGTCGTCGTAGGGATGGAGGCCGGCCGTCCAGCCGCCGCGGCGCGAGCGCAAGGCGAGCGTGAGCTTGCGCCGGTAGCGCCACGGCGCGGGGGCCGGTCGAACGTCGGGCGCCGCCGTGTCGGCGCGCCGTGCGATCCGTACCATGGCATCGCGCACGATCTCGCCTTTCACCCGGCGCTGTGCGCCGTAATCCAAGTGCTGCAGTTGGCATCCGCCGCAGCGATCGCCGTCGTAGTGCTCGCACAGCGGACGCACCCGATGCGCGGACGGCGTGTCGAGCGAGCGCACGGTGCCGCGCGCGAACCGTCCCTGTGGCGTATATGACACGTGCGCCACATCGCCCGGCGCCGTGCGCGGCACGAACACCACCATGCCGTTCGCGCGCGCGACGCCGTCGCCGCCGGCGGCGATCGAATCGATGTGGAGCTGTTCGACCGGCATCAGCCTTCCACCAAGCCGTCGCGCCGCGCGGCCAACCGCCAGGCCGCGCGATCGTCGCCGGCGGCCGGCGTTCCGTTAGGCGCGAGGCCGCTCGCCGGCGGCACGCGACGCAGTCGCTCCTGCTCGGCCAGCAGCGCGGCGGCGATCACCGCCGCCATCTCCCCTTCCGGCGGCGCCGCCACGTTGGTGAGCGAGGACAACCGCCGCTCGAGCCACTGGATGTCGATCGCGCCGCGCCGGAACTCGTCGTCTTCCATGACGCGGAGATGAAAGTCCCGCGAGGTTTCCACGCCTTGAATCGTCAGCTCGAGCAGCGCGCGGTGCATGCGCGCGATGGCGGCATCTCGCGTCGGCGCGTGCACGATCAGCTTGGCGAGCATCGGGTCGTAGTGCAGTCCCACCTCGCTGCCCGCCCCGATGCCGCCGTCCCACCGCACGCCCGGCCCGCCGGGCAGCCTCAGGTACGAGATGCGGCCGGTCGCGGGCAAAAACCCGTTGGCCGGATCCTCGCTCGTGATGCGGCACTCGATGGCCCATCCGTTAGGCGCGATCTCGTCCTGGCGGAACGGCAGCTTGTCGCCGGCCGCGATGCGGATCTGCCACTGCACGATGTCGATGCCGGTGACGAGCTCGGTGACCGGGTGCTCCACCTGCAAGCGCGTGTTCATCTCGAGGAAGTAGAAGGAGCCCTCGGCGTCGAGCAGGAATTCGCACGTGCCGGCGTTGACGTATCCCGCCGCCTGCGCGGCGCGGACGGCGGTCTCGCCCATGCGGCGCCGCAGGTCGGGCGCGACCGCGATGCTCGGCGCCTCCTCGATCATCTTCTGGTGCCGGCGCTGCACCGAGCATTCGCGCTCGCCTAACGACAGCATGGTGCCGTGCGCGTCGCCCAGCACCTGGATCTCCACGTGGCGCGGGCCGGAGATGTATTTCTCGACGTACACCGCGTCGTCGCCGAACGCATTCTTGGCTTCGCGGCGGGCGGCGTCCAACGACGACGCCAGGTCAGCCGCCTCGCGTACCACGCGCATGCCCTTCCCCCCACCGCCGGCCGCCGCCTTGAGCAGCACCGGGAAACCGAACCGTTCGGCGATCTCGCGCGCCTCGCGGGCGTCGCGAAGCGATTCGGTCGTGCCGGGCACCACCGGAACACCGGCAGCGATCGCGAGCCGGCGCGCTTCGGTCTTGCTGCCCATCGCCGCGATCGCTTCGGGCGGCGGCCCAATGAACACCAGACGTGCGTCGCGCACCGCGCGCGCGAAGTGCTCGCGTTCGGCCAGAAATCCGTATCCCGGGTGGATGGCCTGCGCGCCCGTGCGTTGCGCAGCGGCGATGAGCAGGTCGGCGCGCAGATAGCTCTCGGTCGACGGCGCGGGCCCGAGTCGCACCGCCCGATCCGCCTCGCGCACGTGCGGTGCGTGCGCATCGGCGTCGGAGTACACCGCTACGGATGTGACGCCGAGCTCTCGGCATGCGCGGACGATGCGCAGCGCGATCTCGCCGCGATTGGCGATCAGAACGGTGTCGAACACGCGCGGCGGCGGGTTGCGGTTAGGCGGCAGATCCGGCGTGCGCCGCGGCGGCGACGAGCGCGTCCAACGGCGCGCGCGCGAACTGCGTGCTGCCCACGAACGCATACCGGATGCGGCGCTCGGCGGCGTCGATCAGAAACGACGCCGGGTGCGACGTGTTGAACGACGCGAAGCCCAACGGATGCCACACGCCGTAGCGCTTGATCACGCCGCGGTCCGGATCGCAGAGCAGCGGGAATGGATAGGTGACCGCGTAGCGCTCGAGCGCGCCGGCGATGCGGTCGCACGCTTGCGCCAGCACCACCGCCACGCCGAATCGTTGGGCGTCGAAGCGCGGCATCTGATCGCGCAGCTCCCCGAGCTGCCCGCGGCAATTGGGTCACCACATCCCGCGGTGGAACACCAATAACGCGCCCCGACGGTCGGCGAGCAGCGAGTCGAGCGTGACCGGCACATCGGCGACCGCATCGCGCAGCGAAAACTCCGGCGCGCGATCGCCCAGGCGCAACGTGCTGCTCGGACGCGGCATCAGAGCGGGATGTTGCCGTGCTTCTTGGGCGGATTGCGATCGCGCTTCGTGCGCAGCGTCTCGAGCGCGTCGATCAAGCGCGGCCGCGTGTCGCGCGGATCGATGATGTCGTCGACATATCCGCGGCCCGCTGCGATGTAGGGGTGCGCGAATTTCTCGCGATACTCATCGATCTTGCGGTCGGTGGCTTGCTGCGGATCGCGCGCGCCAGCAATCTCCTTCTTGAACAGAATTTCCACGGCACCTTTGGGTCCCATCACCGCGATTTCAGCCGTGGGCCATGCGACGTTGTAATCGCCGCGAATGTGCTTCGAGCTCATCACGTCGTAGGCGCCGCCGTACGCTTTGCGCGTGATGACGGTGAGCTTGGGCACGGTCGCCTCGCAGTAGGCGAACAGGAGCTTGGCACCGTGCTTGATGATGCCGCCTAACTCCTGCGCCGTGCCGGGCAGGAAGCCGGGCACGTCCTCGAACGTCACGAGCGGAATGTTGAACGCGTCGCAGAAGCGAATGAAGCGCGCGCCCTTGAGCGACGCCGCGATGTCTAACACGCCGGCGAGGACCGCGGGCTGGTTGGCGACGACACCCACGCTGAACCCGCCCAGGTGGGCGAAGCCGCAGATGATGTTCTGCGCGTAGTCGCGATGCACCTCGTAAAACTCGCCATCGTCGACGATGCGCCGCACGATCTCGTGCATGTCGTACGGCTTGTTCGGATTGTCGGGGATGAGCTCGAGCAGCGCGTCGTCGCGGCGGTCGCGCGGATCGGATCCGGTGCCGCGTGGCGGGTCATCCAGATTGTTGGACGGCACGAACCGGAACAGGTCGCGGATCGCGCCCAGGCAGGCGAGCTCGGAGTCGAACGTGAAGTGCGACACGCCGGACGTGCCGCCATGCGTGTCGGCTCCGCCTAATTGCTCCATCGAGACGTCCTCGTGCGTCACCGTCTTCACCACGTTGGGCCCGGTGACGAACATGTACGACGTCCCGCGCACCATGTAGATGAAGTCGGTGATGGCCGGCGAATACACCGCGCCCCCGGCGCAGGGGCCGAGGACGGCAGAGATCTGCGGCACCACGCCGGAGGCCAGCGTGTTGCGCAGAAAGATGTCGGCGTATCCGCCTAACGAAACGACGCCTTCCTGGATGCGCGCACCGCCGGAGTCGTTGAGTCCGACCACCGGCGCGCCGTTGCGCACCGCGAGGTCCATGATCTTGCAGATCTTTTCGGCGTGCGACTCGGACAGCGAGCCGCCGAACACAGTGAAGTCCTGCGAGAACACGTACACAAGTCGGCCGCCGATCCGTCCGTATCCCGTCACCACGCCGTCGCCGTATACCCGATGGCCGTCCAGGCCGAAATCGTTGGACCGGTGCGTCACGAACCGATCGAGCTCGACGAAGGTCCCCTCGTCGAGCAGGACATCGAGCCGCTCGCGCGCCGACAACTTTCCCTTCTCGTGCTGCGCGGCGACACGCTCCGCGCCGCCGCCCTGCTCTGCTTCGGCGCCGCGCCGCTCCAGAAGATCCAGCTTCTCTTTCATGCTCATAGGAGCCGCAAGTTAGCGTCCGCACGTACGGGCATCCAGCCGACGGGTCAAAGCCGGGGCTTCTACCGGGGTTCCGCACGGTCTGATCGGGTTCATGCGGGCGGGCCGGATCGGACCGCGTCGATCGGCGTGGTCGGGACAGCTCAGGCGTCGGCGGGGCTGCAACAACGGCAACTGACTATAGCGATAACCAAAGTGAAACCGAGAGATGACTCCAGTGATCGTCCTGCGCGGCGGGGAGCGCGGTCGCACAATGGAAAGAGAGACGTCTTTTGGTAACGACAGAAACATATCTATCCGTTAGGCAGCTTCCAGTCCGTTGGGACGCCTTTCACCGAAGGAAAGTTTGCTCGTTCAACAGAACGCCGAAACCGACCACGCCAACATGTGAAACGCCCCGCCAGACACAGCGTCAGGCGGGGCGTTGCACCAATCAGGTGAATCGACGTGTCAGACCGTCGGCTCTGTCGGAATCGAGGCGCCGTGCGCGAGCGGATCCTCGCTCTCCATGGGAATCACCTTGGACGGCGTCTCGGGACGAGGCGGCTGTTCCTCCGGCACGTTCGTCACCGCGAGCACGATGCGCCGGTGAATCGGGTCGACCTCGAGAATGCGCAGGTCGAGATTCATACCCTCGTACACGACGTCGGCCGGACTGACCACGGTCTTGCCCATGTTCAGTTGGCTGATCGGCACGAAGCCCTCGATGTCGTTACCGATATCGACGACGACGCCCTTATCCATGAGACGCGCAACCTTGCCCCGCATCTCCATGCCGACCGGATACGTCTCCCCGATGCGCAGCCACGGATCTTCGGTGGCCTGCTTGAGACCGAGCGAGATGCGCTTGTTCTCGGCGTCGATGTTCAGGATCACGACGTCGACCGTATCGCCCTTCTTCACGACTTCCGACGGATGCTGGACGCGCTTCGTCCACGACATGTCGGAGATGTGAATGAGACCATCGATGCCCGGCTCGATTTCGACGAACGCGCCGAACGAGGTGAGGTTGCGCACCTTGCCCGAGATCCGCGTGCCGACCGGATACTTGTACGGCAGCACGACCCACGGATCCTGCTCCGTCTGCTTCATGCCTAACGAGATCTTCTCTTCGTTCGGATCGACCTTGAGCACGACGGCTTCGATCGTCTCACCGATCGAGACGAGCTTCGACGGATGCCGAACGTTGCGCGTCCAGCTCATCTCGCTGATGTGCACCAGGCCTTCGATGCCCGGCTCGAGCTCGATGAATGCTCCGTAGTTGGTGATCGAGACCACCTT
>JAICLH010000145.1 GCA_025927495.1 Gemmatimonadaceae bacterium | reverse complement strand
TAGCCCCAGTGCGGCCCCAACCGCGAGGCCTGGCGGCACAGCGTGCGGATGCGCGGTCATGCTCAATCCTCACTCTCCACAAGGGGCAGCATCATGAATCGCTTTACCCGCTTCTCTTCTTGGGCGGTCCTCGCAGGCACGCTGGCCGTTGGTGCATCCACCGCCAGCGCGCAACAGGAACTGATCGAGGCCGCCAAGAATCCGGGCCAGTGGGTCATGCCGGGGAGGACGTACGACCTGCAGCGGCATAGCCCGCTCAAGCAGATCACCACGGCAAACGTCAAGGACCTACAAGTCGCCTGGACGTTCTCTACCGGCGTGCTTCGCGGGCACGAAGGGAATCCGCTTGTCATCGGGCACGTGATGTACGTGCATTCGGCGTTCCCGAACAAAGTGTTCGCGCTCGATCTGTCGAAGCCAGGTGCGCCGCAGATCTGGCAGTTCACGCCGGAACAGCCGGCCGACGTGATTCCGATCGCGTGTTGCGACGTCGTGAATCGCGGTCTTGCGTACAGCCCGAAGTACGATCGCCTGTTCATTGAGTTGCTCTCGGGCGACCTCCTCGCACTGGATGCGAAGACCGGCAAGCAGGTCTATCGCGTGAAGAGCGCAGACTACAAGAAGGGCGAGACGATGACTAACGCGCCGCTCGTGGTCGGCGACGTCGTCGTGACGGGCATCTCGGGTGGTGAGTTCGGCGTTCGCGGCCGCGTGACGGCGTTCAGCGCAGTGGACGGCAAGGAGCTATGGCGCGGTTACAGCACGGGGCCGGACAAGGACGTGCTGATCAGCGACAGCACACTCAAGTCACCATATCCGAGCGATCAGGGCAAAGACCTCGGTGTATCGACGTGGCAGGGCGACGAGTGGCAGCGTGGTGGCGGCACGACGTGGGGATGGTATTCGTACGACCCCGAGTTGAACCTGTTCTACTACGGCAGCGGAAATCCTGGCGTGTGGAATCCGGATCAGCGTCCCGGCGACAATAAGTGGTCCATGTCGATATGGGCGCGCAATCCGCAGACGGGTGCCGTGAAGTGGGTCTATCAGATGACGCCGCACGACGCGTGGGACTATGATGGCGTCAACGAGATGGTGTTGTTCGACAAGGACGGTAAGAAGCTGTTGGCTCACTTCGACCGCAACGGCTTCGGCTACACACTCGATCGCACCACCGGCAAAGTGCTCGTCGCCGAGCCGTACGGGCCGGTGAACTGGGCCACCAAGATCGATCTGACGACGGGTCGTCCGGTCGAGGATGCCTCGAAGCGGACGAACGCGAAGGGGAACACGACCGGCATCTGCCCGGCCGCGATCGGGTTCAAGGATCAGCAGCCGTCGTCGTATGATCCGGAAACCGGATACTTCTTCGTTCCGACGAACAACATCTGCATGGACTACGAGGGCGTCGAGGTGAAGTACTCGGCCGGACAGCCTTACGTGGGAGCGATCGTGCGGATGTTCCCCGGCCCCGGCGGCAACCGTGGTGCCGTGATCGCCTGGGATCCGATGAAGGGCAAGATCGTATGGAAGGACAAGGAGAATCTGGCGGCCTACGGCGGGACGCTGAACACGGCCGGCGGCGTGGTCTTCTACGGCACGATGGAAGGCTGGCTCAAGGCGGTGGACGCCAAGACCGGCAAGGAGCTCTGGCAGTTCAAGACGCCTTCGGGAATCATCGGCAACCCGATGACGTATGTCGGACCTGATGGCAAGCAGTATGTGGCCGTGCTGTCGGGTATCGGCGGCTGGGCCGGGATCGGCGTGGCCGCGGGCATCGGTGCCGAGGATCCGACGGCCGGACTGGGGGCGCTCGGCGCCTTCGGCGACGCCGGGCACTACTCGAACCAGGGTGGTGTATTGACGGTGTTCTCGCTGCCGGGCGCGGCGAAGCCGTAAGCAACCGGGACGTGCAAGCGGTGATCGAACCCGGTGTCGGGGCACTGTGCTCCGGCACCGGGTTGATTGCGTTAGGCAGCCGTCGCCACATTCTCGCAAGAAGGACATCATGCAGTACTCGCATCGCAAGTGGACGCATCGCGTCGGTCTGGTGCTGCTCGGCGTGGTTGCCGGGATCGGGTCGAACGCGCGAGCACAGGGGGAGAAAGGCAAACCTCCAAGCGCCGAGCAGCCCACGGATTTTCCGGTCACGCAGGCCTGGAAGGACTTCAAGATGCTCCGGGTGTGTGGTGATCCCGAGAACATGCCGTTCTCGGACCAGAAGGCGCAGGGGTTCGAAAACAAGATCGCCGATGTCATCGCCAGTGCGTTAGGCGACTCCGTCGTGTACACGTGGTGGCCGCACCGGCGCGGCTTTGTGCGCAACACGCTGAGCGCGGGCGAGTGCGACGTCGTGATGGGCGTACCGGCCGGGTACGACCCCGTGCAGACCACGAACCCGTACTATCGGTCGACGTACTACATCGTGACGCGATCGGACCGGCATCTGGACATCCAGTCGCTGGACGATCCACGGCTCAAGACGATGAAGGTCGGCGTCGGGCTGATCGGGGACGACTACACGAACACGCCGCCGGCGCAGGCGCTGGCGAGTCACGGCGTGACGAAGAACGTGCGTGGATTCAGTCTGTTTTACGACGAAGACACGCATCCGCAGGACATCGTGAACGCGGTCGCGAACGGAACGATCGACGTGGCGCTGGTGTGGGGACCGGTGGCGGGGTACTTCGCCAAGGAAGCATCGGTGCCGCTGAGTCTCGTGGCGTTGCCGGACTCGGACGGCGCAAGCGGCGTGCTGTTTGCTTACAACGTGGCGATTGGCGTCCGCCATTCGGATCGTGATCTCAAGGCGACGCTCGATTCGCTGCTGACGCAGAAGCGGGATACGATCCAGGGGATCCTGCGCGCCTACAACGTGCCGACCGTGAAGATCAAGCACTGAGTGGACCGCAGGGTCAATTCATTCACCTCTAGTCGGTTGAAACCATTCGAACCCGACGCCGACGCGAAACAGAGTCATGAACCTGCCGAACGAACACACTCCGGGGAAACAGCGAGACATCGTGGCACATCGGGCCTGGGGCCTGTGCCTGTTTGCCGTCTGCCTGGTTGCGGTGACGGCGTTCGCGTGCTCGAAGGATGAGGCATCCGGAACAGCGCGTGCGTCGACCGCGACTCCGGCGGGGTCGACGGCGGCCGCGGCAAAGACCGGCGACACGGTGACGGTTGCCTCGGGGACCTACTGCGACAAGCCTAACGACTCGGCGACGGTCTGGAACGCGGCGAATCATCATCGGAGCGATCCACTCGCGGTATCGCAGGCGGAATACGAAGGATGGAAAATGTTCCACGTGTACTGCTACCGGTGTCACGGGACGGATGCGATGGGCAGCGACATCGCGCCCAATCTTCGTCATTCGTTAGGCCCGGAGGGCGGCGTGGACAAGACGTGCTTCATCACGACCGTGTGGAACGGTCGCCCGCCGAAGGGCATGCAGACGTGGAGCACGTTGCTCGATTCGACGGAGATTCAGAACCTGTACGCGTACGTGACGGCGCGGAGTATGGGTGGGTTGGCGCCTGGCCGTCCGCACGTGGGGCAAGTGTCGAAGTAGCGGACTGAGAGGCGGGATGCGGGGAAGAGGGTGCGGTGCAGCACCCTCTTCGTGCTTTTCGGGTGTTCCGTGCGAGGTGTGCGCATGCGGAGACTCGCGGCGATCATTGCGGTACTGGCGGTCGGGTTTGTTTTCCTGCGTGTAACATCAGGCGGCGAGCGCGCGGGCCGCGTCAGCGCGCAGATACAACCCGCGGCCGCCGACACCGGGCGGCGCCTAACGCGGGATCAGGTCGTCGCGGCGCTCGCGCGCGCGACGGAGCAGGCACCGCCCAATTTCGCGGGCGACGACCTGTCGGGCTTGGATCTGTCCGGCCTCGATTTCAAGCAGGCGGATTTGAGCCACGCCCGTCTGGTGGGGACGCGGTTCGTCCGCGCGAAGATGTTCGGCGTCACGCTGAACGGCGCGGTGGCACAGGGCGCGGACTTCTCCAACGCCGTGCTCGACGTGTCGGTCATGCGGGGTACCGACCTGACACACGCCACGTTGCGTGAAGCGAGCTTGTACGCGGCGATTATGATCGGCGCCAATCTCACCGACGCCGATCTCTCGAACGCGCGGGTGATCGCGGCACTCAATAACGCGACATTGGTGCGGACGAAACTCGCGGGAACGAACTTCGGCGCCGATCGGGGCAATCAGCCAATGGGTCTGATGTTCACCAACCTGAGCGACGCTGACCTTTCCGGTGCCGATTTGTCGCGGGCCAACTTGCGGAAGGCATCACTCGTGCGCGCGAACCTCACGGACGCGAACCTTGCCGGCGCCGATGTCTCCCTCGCGAATTTCGATCAGGCGATCGTGGTGCGCGTGCGCGGGAAGGCGACGATCGTCGGCCTCGCGACCGCGCTCAATGTGCCTAACGATTGGTGATCAACCGAGTTTGGCCCAGAAGCTGTCGGGCCAGCGCGAGCGGATCCAGCGGTCGAGGCCGAAGCATCGGCCGGCGTGCGTGTACAGGAACGCAATCATCATGGCGAGCAGCATGACGTGAAACCCTTGCTGGCCCGAGCTCATGTGCTGCACCGCGAGTCCGTAGAAGATCACCTGAAAGATGCCGAAGAAGGCGCCGAGCGAGGTGAATAGCCCCAGCGTGAGCGAAAGACCGACGGCGGCTTCGCCGAGTCCCGTAACGTGGGCGAAGATGTGCGGATTGGCGGCGACCGTGTGCAGAAGGAAGTCGCGATACCACCCGATTGGATTGTCGGCGGCGTATCTGCTCAAGAGTTTGGGCATCACCGCGATCCACCGATCATTCGCGGCGGGAACGGGCAAGAAACCCCAAGCGAGCGCGATGGTCACCTTGGTGAACAAGCTCTTGACGAACCAGATCCCGACGACAATGCGTAAGCCTGCGAGCGCGGCCTGCGGCTTTCGCATGGCGAGAGGTTCAGTGCGAGACGTCATCGCGAGTTCTCGATAAAGGGAAACCGGCGGCGGTGCAGAACGCGCATCGAGCGGCATGCGCCGAGTGAGGCGACGGTAATCACATGCGAAAGAACAGCAGTGTCACCAAATTTCGTGCGCGTATACTCGCGATGTCCGTTGCCGCCTTCTGCGTGGCGGGTTTGCGCGCGAGTGCGCAGAGCGCCGGGTCGGCCAACAGTGCGCCGACCAGCGACAGCGCGTTCCGTTTTTCCGCACGCGCGCGCGGTCCGCTGCACGAGCTGTGGTCGAAGAGTCTCTCGGTGAAGCAGGAGCGCGTTGCGTGCCTGGGTGGTCACGTCGACCATGACGTAGTGTACATCACGCGCATCGAGGTGTTGGCGCCGTCGCGCGCCGACTCGGCGAACATCTCGGCGATCGCCTCGCTCCGGAAGTGTGCGGCGCCAAATTGGCTCGGCACGGTGCATACGCATATCGCGCAATTCGACGGGCGGCCGTACACCATCTTTTCGGCGCCGGACCGGTACGTGATGACCTTGTGGCGCGAGCGATGGAAAGCGCCGGGCGTCTTCTGCATCCTGTATTCGGACCTCGACGCGACGTGCGAGTTCGACGACACGGTGAGCGGTCACGTGCGGTACGAGGACGCGAAGCGCAACGACGTCGGCTCCTAACGCGAGTCGTTCGCGCCGGATGGTGCGTCACGCCATACGCGCGCCCCGGCGTTCGCGAACGGGCCACAATACACGGAGCCGGCGTTAGGCATCCCGCCCACCTGTGCGGCGAGCTGTTGCGCGGCGGCGTCGCCCTCGACGATGCCGTAGACGGCCGGACCCCACGAGCTTTGCCCAACGCCGGCGGCGCCCCACTCGGTCATGTGTTCGATGAGCGTGGCACTCGGGCCGGGTGAGAATGCCCCGCCCTGCGCCGGCGCGAACCATCGTCCGTTGATGCACTGAATCTCGGTGAGCGCACGGCCGAACGTGCGGAGGTCGCCTTCGGCGAGCGCGGGCAAGAGCGCCATGAGCACCAAGTGCGAAACGCGCATCACGCTGCGCTCAGGAGGCGGCGGCAAATGCGCGAAGGCCGCGGTTTCGGCGGCTCCGCTCACGCCGGCTTTCCCCGGCGGCACGGCGACGACGCAGCGCCAGGCGGCCGGCATCTCGAAACGCGCGAGCCGCGGCGCGGGATCCTTGCTGCCGGTTCGCCGACCCCCCTCGACCACGAATCCGCCTTGAGCGAAAAGCCACGTCCCGATGGCGGATCGTTGGGCGCGGCCGGTGACGCGCGCGAGATGGTCGACGTCGCTGGGCAGTTCATACAGATCGGCCAACGCGCGCGCGACGGCGAGCGCGAGCTGCGTGCCCGAGCCCAGGCCGGAGTGCGCGGGAATCGCACTGTGGATGCGAATGTGCGCGCCGGTGTCGATGGCGTGATGCGCCAGGAAGCGGCGGCCAAATTGCACGGCGCGGTTGGCGGCGGGCGATGGCCCTTCGGCAGCGAGCGATGCTGCGCGACCGGCTTCGACCAGGAGCGATGGGTTAGGCACTGCCGCGCCGATCCCGCCGAAGCGGCGGCCCAGCGCGCCGCGGAGGTCGAGCATCCCGAAGTGGAGGCGCGCCGGCGCCTCGACGAACACGGACGAGGCCGATGAATCAGTTCGCACGAGATGCGGGCGCGTTCAGTTTCTCGCGCACATAGTCGGTGAGGAGTGCCATGGCTTCCCGCTCGCGGGGGCCGGCCGTCTTGTCGACGATCACTTGCAGTCGCTTGAAGTCGCCGAGGATTTCGTCGGCCGGGAGCAGATGGGTGCGCGTGGACAGAATCGCGGCTTCGAGCACCGCATTGCGCGCGCGGTTGAAGCCGAGGAACTCACGTTGGGTGCCGTGGTGCACGACGCGGGCTTCGACGCGGGAGCGCGGCGGCGTCGCGTCGATGGAAGCGACTTCGATTTCGCGCCAGGAGCACGCAGCGTCGAGCACGACACCCTTCACGCGGAAGGACGGGTGTGTGGGGAAGGTCGCGGTGCCGATCGCGGTGCGTGCGAAAATGAGGACGTCGTCGGTGAGGTTGACGACCGCGGCGCGGGTCGCGCTGACGTTGCGAAACGTGGTCGTCTCGAGGAAGGGTTTGATCACCAGCACGTCATCGCCCCAATCGACGCCCATGGGGGCGATGTTGACGCGTCCCTGCTCATCGAGCGTGGTGAGGATGGATTCGATGATCACGCCCGGCACTCGCGCGCGACGAGGGCGGCGAACGCGTCGTCGACCCGTGCGGTAACGGGCCCGGGCGCTCCGTTAGGCATCGGGCGGTCGTCGGCCAACGCGATGGCCGAGAGCTCGCGGACGGATCCGGTGAGGAACGCTTCGTCGGCCGAGGCCAGGTCGTGCGGGAGCAGCACTTCCTCCCGCGGGTCGAGGCCGATCGTCGGTGCGAGCTCGAGGATGGCCGCGCGCGTAATACCGGGCAGCACGCCGCATGCGAGCGGCGGCGTGCGCAGTAGCGGGCCCTTCACCAGAAACAGGTTGCTGGCTGTGGCTTCGGAGAGGTGGCCCGCCGTATCGAGAAACAATGCATCGTCGGCGCCGGCGGCGCGGGCCCGTGCGACCGCAATCACGGCGTCGGTGTACGCGAGCGTTTTCAGCCCCGCGGTCGGCGCGAATTCATTGCGGCGACCGACGGTGGTGCGGACGCGCACAACACGCGCGGCCAGGGGCTCGCGCGGCGGGAGCGCGTGGGCCGTCAGCACCGTGACCGGCTCGGCGGCTCCAGGTGCGAGGCCGCGCGTTCCGACACCGCGGCTCAGCGTTAGGCGGAGCGCCGCGTCGGGCCAGCGGAGGTCACGCAGCGTGTCAGCGGCGGCGGCGACGGTGCCGGCGATGTGATCGGGCACGGTAATGCCGAGCACCGCGGCACCGGCCGCGAGCCGCTCGAGGTGGCGCTCGACGCGGAACACCGTGCCGTGATACGCGCGCATCGTCTCGAACAGGCCGTCGGCGAGCGTGAAGCCACGGTCGAACGCCGAGACAGCCGGTCGCGACGCGTCGGAGCGGCGTCCGTCGACCCACAGCAGCGGCCCGACGCAGTCGTTAGGCATTGGCGACGGATGCGGCGGGTCGATCGCGCGCGCCATGCGAGCGGCCGTCATCGAACGAGCTCAACGGGCGGCGGCACGAACTGGTCGACCTCGGGACTGGCGAACGCGAGATCGGCGCGGTCGGGCAGCATGTCGCCGCGCGCATCGTCGCCGCGCAGGAAGCGATCGAGTACGCGGTAGCCGTACTCGGTGAGCGCGGACTCGGGATGGAACTGCACGCCGATCACCGGGTGCTCGCGGTGCTCGACGGCCATGATCTCGCCATCGTCGGAGGTTGCCGTCACGCGCAGCGACGACGGAAGCGAGGCCGGCGCGATGACCAACGAGTGATACCGCGTCGCGATGAACGGCGACGGAAGGTCGGCAAACACACCGCTGCCATCGTGGTGAATGCGCGAGGTCTTGCCGTGCATCGGTTGGCGTGCGCGCACGATCTCGGCGCCGTACGCGGCGCCAATACATTGGTGTCCCAAGCAAACGCCGAGGATCGGGATGCGCGCGCCGAAGTGGCGAATGACCGCGGTCGATATGCCGGACTCGGCGGGCGAGCACGGGCCGGGAGACACGATGATCCGCTCCGGCGCCAGCGCGGCGATCTCATCCAGGGACACCGCGTCGTTTCGACGAACGAGTGGCTCGTTGCCCAACTCTCGCACATAGCGCGCGAGGTTGTAGACGAACGAGTCATAGTTGTCGATGAGCAGAATCATGTTGACGCCGAAAGCGGCCCCGTGCAGTCAGCGAGGCGCGGGCTGGCCGGTCGCCGCCAGCGCATCGATGAGCGCGCGTGCCTTATCGAGGGTTTCGCGGTACTCCTGTTCGGGATCGGAGTCGGCGACGATGCCACCCCCTACACTAAAGTACACCGCGTCATCGAGCGCCTGATAGGTGCGGATGACGATGCTCGTATCCATGACGCCGCTGGCGCCGATGTAGCCGATCGCGCCGCAATAGACGCCGCGGCGAGAGGGCTCGAGCTCGGCGATGATCTCCATGGCGCGCACCTTGGGCGCGCCGGTGATGGAGCCGCCCGGGAAGGTCGCGGCGAGGAGGTCGACCGCGTCGCATCCCGGCTCGAGCTCTCCGGTGACGGTGGAGACGAGGTGGTGCACCGTTGAATAGTGCTCAAGTGAGAATAATTCAGGCACCCGCACCGAGCGTGGCGCGCAGACGCGCGACAGATCATTGCGGAGCAGGTCCACGATCATGAGGTTTTCGGCGCGGTCCTTCGGGCTGTCGGCGAGAGCGCGGCCGAGTGCGGCGTCGTGCGCCGGATGGATGCCGCGGGGGCGCGTCCCTTTGATCGGGCGCGCTTCGACGCGCCGCGAATCATCGAGTCGAAGGAAACGTTCCGGCGACGCGCTGAGCACGTGCAGCTCCTCGAACGCGAGGTACGCGGCGAACGGCGCCGGATTGAGCGTACGCAGGTGCCGGTAGAGGGACCAGGTCGATTCGCGGAGCGGCGCCTCGAGGCGCTGCGACACGTTGGCCTGGAAGATGTCGCCGGCGACGATGTATTCGCGCACCCGCGTGACGGCGTCGAGGTAGCCGCGGTGGGTGAACGAGGACCGCAGTCCGATCGGCGCGGCGGCTGCGACGTCGGTGACGGGATAGGACGGCGCGCGCACGACCCCGGCGTCTCGGCGCGGGGCGCGCGGCCCAACGGACGCGCGGTCCGGTTGGGCGGCGAGACGGCGGGCGATCTCCGTTAGGCGGCGGCGGGCGCGCCCGCCGCGGGCGCGGCCTTCCTCGGGGAG
>JAICLH010000151.1 GCA_025927495.1 Gemmatimonadaceae bacterium | reverse complement strand
CGCCGATCGCGTCGGGCGCACGCAAGGTGCCATCGCCGCGCGCGCTGCGCCCGCTGCTCCTGCGCATGCGGCCGTATCGCATGCAGATCGCGCTGGCGTCGGTCGCGCTGCTCGTCAGCGCGGGCATCACGCTCGCGTTTCCGCTCGTCGTCCGATACCTGCTGGACGCGGCCTTCGTGCGGGCGAACGCGCCGGCACTCAATCGCATCGCACTCATTCTGGTCGGCCTCTTTGCGGCGCAGGGCCTGCTCAACTTCGGCCAGGTCTGGGTCCTAACGGCTGCCGCCGAGCGCATCATCGCGAAGCTGCGCGACGATCTGTTCGCGCATCTCGGGCGGTTGTCTCGCGGTTTTTTCACCGAGCGCAGGTCCGGCGAGCTCACGAGCCGTCTGGCGACCGACGTCACCCTGCTGCAGTCGGTGATGACGTATCAGGCCACCGAGCTGTCGCGTCAGGTGCTGTTTCTCGTCGGCGGCGTGATCATGCTGACGCTCACGCATCCGCAGCTCACGGTCACGACGCTGGCCGTGGTGCCGGTGATCGTCGGAACGGCGTGGGTGTTCGGACGCGCGCTCAAGAAGGCGAGCACGGGCGTGCAGGATCGAGTGGCCGATGCGATGGGCAGCGCCGATGAAGCCTTCTCGCAGATCAGGACGGTGCAGAGCTTCACGCGCGAGACGGTGGAGGCGCGCCGGTTCAGCACGCAGCTCCGCGATGTGGTCACTGCCGCCGTCCGGCGCGCCAAGATTCGCGGCGCGTTTTTCGGCGTGATCACCTTCTGCGCATTCGGCGGCGTGGTGATCGTGCTCTGGCAGGGCGGGCGGCTCGTGCTGGCGCGCGAGCTCACGCCCGGTGCGTTAGTCGAGTTCCTGTTCTACGCGTTCTTCGTCGCGGCGGCCGTCGGGTCGCTCGCGTCGCTGTTCGGCAACTACCAGGAAGCCGTTGGCGCGGCACACCGGGTGTTCGAGCTGTTGGACACGAAGCCGACGGTCGTCGATCCACCCGCTCCGGTTGCGCTGCCGCGGCCGGTGCGCGGCGACGTGCGGTTCGAGCACGTGACGTTCGCATATGGGCCCGATCTCCCCACGGTGTTGCACGACGTGTCGTTCCACATCGCGCCCGGCGAAGTGGTCGCGCTGGTGGGTCCGTCGGGCGCGGGCAAAACGACGGTGGCGTCGCTGATGACGCGCGTCTGGGATGTGCCTAACGGCACGGTGATGCTGGATGGTATCGACATCCGGTGCCTGTCGCTGCTGGACCTCCGCGGCGCGGTCGGTCTGGTGCCGCAGGAGCCGGCGCTGTTCAGTGGCACCGTGCGCGACAACATCGCGTACGCTCGGCCGGACGCGAGCGACGCGGACGTGATCGCCGCGGCACGGGCGGCGCACGCGTGGGAGTTCATCGCGCGTCTCCCGGACGGGCTCGAGACGCGCGTCGGCGAGCGCGGCGTGAAGTTGTCCGGCGGGCAGCGCCAGCGCATCGCGATCGCGCGCGTGTTCCTCAAGGACCCCGCGGTGGTGCTGCTCGACGAAGCAACGTCGAGCCTCGACAGCGAGAGCGAGCGACTCGTGAACAGCGCGATGGAGGAGTTGCTGACGGGGCGCTCGACGCTCATCATCGCGCACCGCTTGAGCACGGTGCGCCGCGCCGACCGGCTGCTGGTGTTGGACGGCGGCCGCATCGTGGAAGAGGGATCGCACGCCCAGCTGGTGGCGGGGAGCGGCGTGTACGCGCGGTTGTACCGCGTGCAGTATCCCGAGGCGGCGGCGACGACGGCCTAAAAGAGGGAAGAGGGAAGCGCTCGCTGGCGCTCGCTTGGGGAAGCGCTGCGCTGGGGGAAGCGGCGGCGACGCCGCCTGAGGGAGGCGAACAACATCGATGGTCTGCGCGACGTGAGTGCCGCGCTCGCGTCCGCGGGATGCGGCCCTCTCCACCCAGAGACAACTGATGTCCATCCACTCCCTCAGGCGGCGTCGCCGCCGCTTCCCCCAGCGGAGCGCTTCCCCAAGCGAGCGGCAGCAAGCGCTTCCCCATTCCCCGGTACCTGCGATCCAAATTCACACGCCGTTCACGAGTCCGCCGGCGCCCGACGCGACGTCAGGGCGCGGCGGTAAACGCGACCGTCGCGCTCGCGCTCTGCCGGGCGGCGACCTGGATCGTCGTGTCGCGTTCGCCTAACGACGGTTGCCACACGGCGAGCGTGTAGGTGCCGGGTGGCACCGAGTCGATCGTGAAGCTGCCGTCGCGCGTCGTCACCGTGAAATACGGATGGTCGAACACGCGAATCCAGGCGCGCGTCGCGGGGTGCGCGTCGCAGCGCACGGCGACGAGGCCCGGGTGCGCGATCACGGCGGCGGTCGGCACCACCTGCCCGGCGTCGCTCTGGTCGACGACGTCGAGGGTTGCGCCGGCCATCGTGAAGCGCGTGCGATGCGCGACGGGATCCCGGTTCTGCACATCGAGCATGCCGCCCGCGATCGCGGCCTGCGTCATCGGGCGCGCCTCGCAGTGGCGGGTGGCGAGATCATATCGACGCAGCGACGGCAGCGGCTTGCCGGCGTGGATGCCCTCGAGCCACACTACGGCGCCGGCGACTCGATCGCCGCTCCCTTCGACCAGCGTCACGCGTCGCGACGCCTTGCAGACTCCCGTGTCGGGCATCGCGGCGGCCACGCTGTCGCGCCTAACGTGCCCGTGCACGAGCACACGGCCGGTGATCCGTCCACCGTCCGCGACGGCCACCACGCGATACACGGAATCCTGTTGCACAGCACGCGCGATGTGCGCGCGTGCCGCGGGCACATCCGGCGACACGCGCTGGCCGTCGGCTTCGCAGCCCGCCGCCACCCACACCGCGATCAGCACTGCCAACGGCCGTCTCATCGCCGCCTCCGCAATACCACGAACACGACGACGCCGAGCGCGAGGAGCGCGCTGCCCAGGAGCGACATGCGCAGCGACTTGTAGAACGAGCTCACGATGCCGGCCACCGCGGCGACGACGAAGAACGCCGGCACCACGGGATAGCCGAGCGCGCGATACGGGCGCATTGCGTTAGGCATCGAGCGTCGCAGCGCGAACACGCTCGCCGCGCCAAGACCAAAGAAGATCCAGTCCGCGAACACCACGCCGCTCAGCAGCGTGCCGAGGCTCCCGCCGCTCAACAGCAAGAGCGCGATGGACCAGACGGCCATGACCGCGATCGCGATGTGCGGCGAGCCGAAGCGCGGATGCACGCGCGCCGCCTCTTCAATGAGCAATCCATCACGAGCCATGGCGTACACGATGCGCGAATTGGCGAGAATGGTCACGTTGACGAAACCGAAGATCGATACCATCGCGGCCAGCGCGATGAACGTCGCGCCGGAGGCGCCGAACATGCGCGTCGCGGTGTCCGCTGCCACGGCCGTCGACGCGGCGAGACCGTCGCGGCCCAGCGCGCGCAGATACGCGGCGTTGGCACCCAGATAACAGACGACGACGATGGCGATCCCGATAGCAAGGGCACGCGGGATGTTGCGGCCGGGCTCACGGATCTCGCCGGCGACCATGTTCATCTGCTGCCAGCCGCCGATGGTGAACAACACGGGCACGAACGCCGCGCCGAGTCCGGCCACGATGGTGGCGCGCGGTGCGGGAGGATGTGCAACGGGCGGGGGCGACCCGAGACGGCCCCAGAGGAACACGCCGCCGAGGATGAGGATGCCCAACGCCACGATCTTGGCGACGGTCATCACGTTCTGCACGACGGCACCCGGCTTGACGCCCAGGTAATTCACCACGGCCAGGCCGGCGATGGTGGTCCCGGCCACGCCTAACTGGCCGCCGGCGTCGAGCGCCACGAAGTGCCCCACATAGCCGGCGAAACCCACGGCGACCGCGGCGATCGCGCCCGATGCGATGAGCAGCAGCGACATCCAGCCGTACAGGAACGCGGGTAGCGCACCAAACGCTTCGCGGATGTAGACGTACGCGCCGCCCGCATCCGGGATCAGCGCCCCGAGCTCGGCGTAGGTGAGCGCGCCGGCGAACGCAACCACACCGCCTAACGCCCAGACCACCAACACCCAGCCCGCGGTGGGCAGCTCCTTGGCGGTCTCCGACGGTGTGAAGAAAATGCCGCTGCCGATGATGCCGCCCACTACGAGCATCGCCGCCGAGAAGACGCCGAGCTCCCGGCGCAAGCCGGGCGAGTCGGCGTCGGCGGGAGCCGCCGCCGGGCTCAGACGACGATCAGGTCGCGTTGGTACTCGCGCGGCGTGATCGTGACCGCCGTCTCGCCGATGTGCGCGTTCACCTCGCTGCGGACGCCGATCTCGCCGGCGATGTAAATCCCGGGCTCGATCGAGAACGCCACGCCGGGAATGAGGCGCCGCTCTTCGCGCGTCTCGAAATTGTCGATGTGCGGTCCCGCCCCGTGAAGCTGAATCGAGTCGATCGAGTGTCCCGTGCGATGCGTGAAGTACTGGCCGAAGCCCCGTGAGGTGATCACGCCGCGCGCGGCGTCATCCACGTCGGCGCCGCGGATGGGGGTGCCGCCCAACGCGCGCTCGCGCACCACGGCGATCGCCGCGTCCCGCGCATCGCGCACTGTCTCCCAAATGGTCACCGCGCGCGCGCCCGGTGCGCCGATGGCGCCCATCCACGTTTGGTCCGCGAAAATGCCGCCGCGCTCCCTGGCCCACAGATCGATGAGCAGCAGCTCGCCGCGCTGGAAGGTGCGCGGCCGGCTTGCCGACGGCGCATAATGCGGATCGGCTGCGTTAGGCCCGGCGGCGACGATCGCCGGATGGTCGAACTCGAGGTTGGCGCGCTGGAACCGCTCGATGATCCAACGCTGCAGCTCATGCTCCGCCATCTGTTCGCCGGCTGCGGTGCGGCGGCCCGCTTCGGCGATCGCGTCGCGTCCGACCGTGGCCACGATCTCCGACGCGCGCACATGCGACGCAAGCTGGTCCGCCGTCCACAACGCGTAGAATCGGGTCACGAGCTCCGCCGACGGCACGACGTCGCCGCCGGCAGCGCGCACGAGATCGATCACGCCCGCCGGCACGCGGTCCACGTACGGCACGGCGTCGCCCGGCGAATACTCCATGGCGATGCGCTTGCCGCGCACGAGCGCCGCCACGGCGTCCTCGAGCGAGCGCCACGTGCTGTAGCGCTCGCGGCCCCAGTCGGCCGGCCAATCGCGCCACGGTCCCTGCTCGATGGCGTGCGTGATCGCGACCGGCTTGCCCTCGCGCGGGATGTACGCGAACACCCGTCGCGTCACCAACCCTTTGAGCCCGAGCACACCGCTGGCCACGGGGTTTGTCCCCTGGAAGTCGAACAGCAGCCAGCCATCCACGCCGGCATCGGTCAACGCGCGCTGCACGTTGGGCAGCGTCTCCTTCGTCAGCATGGTCCCGTCGTTGAAAGTTAGGCGAATCGCGTCACGCGGCCCCGGCGTTGGCCGCGGTCTCGTCGCGATGGATCGAGCGCCACTCGGCGCGCCATTCGCACGTGCCCTCGCCGCGCGCCGCGCAGCGCACGTGATCCACCGAACCGCCGCTCGCCCCGAGCAGCCGGAGCAGCTCGCGGAAGAACGACTCGTAGTACGCGCAGCCGACGCCGCGCGGCGGCACATCGACGGTCGCCGAGCGCGACACCTCGAGGATCAGGAACGACCCGCGACGTCGCACCGAGCCGTTGAGGTACTTGCTCGCAATGCGCTGCGTCTGGCGCAGCGCAATCGGACGCGCGAGCAGCGATGGCAAGGATGAAATGAGTCCGCGCGATGCCGAGCGAATCGACTCGTACGTCTGCGTCGCGAGGTATCGCCCCGCCGCACGGAATACCGCCTCCGCATCCGGCCTCCGGCCGAGCAGCTTGGCGATGCCCACCGTTTCGTCGTAGTCGGTGCGCTGATGCTTCTTGGCGGCGTCCGCGAAGCGCTGAATCTGCGCGTACACGGTATCGCTCAAGCCGAGGCGCTTGTTCCGCAGCTCGGGCACGAGTTCCGCGTCGAGGTCGTCGTTGGGGCTATCCACGCTGCGAACCGCCTCGAGAAAACTCAGCGGGAGAAGCGCGTCGACCGTTGTTGGCATTTTGAGGGGGCGGGAACGCTGAATGGCAGCAACCAAGGTAACGGCCCGTAAAAGGGGGTTCAAGATTTCTTGGGAACCGATCGCTTAGGCTAATGCTTCAACATCGGAACAACCGATCGAATTATCCGCGGCGCACATTCGTGTGTCGGCAACGGGGCGCTGCGCCCTGATGCGCAACGCCCGAGCGATTGTGCAATGCAGGACTCACTATCTCGGGCCCGGGGTCCTATAATCGAGAGCAGCATGAGCACCAATCCACACCCGGACGACCAGGCTCACATGTCATGCACCGAGGTGCTCGAGCGCATTTACGAGTACCTCGATGGCGAGTTGACGGCGGAAATCGAGCTCCAGATTCGTGACCACCTGGCGTGCTGCCGCCGATGCTTTCCGCACTTCCGTCACGAGCAGGTTTTTTTGCGGTTTCTCGAACGGCGCGCCACGATCATCAAAGCTCCTCCCGCCCTGCGCCGCCGCATAATGCAAATGTTGATCGACGAGGAAGCCTCGCGCCCGTTGGAGTGATCGCGCGCACGGCCGTCGGGTTCGCGTTGGCGTGCGCGATCGCGTTGGTCGCGTGGCGCATGCGCGCGCTCTCGCCGAGTGGCGCCATTGCCGCCGTAGTCGTCGGCACGCTAGCGGTCGCCGCGGGATGGTCCTGGGCCGCCCTTCTTTTTGCTTTCTTTGTGACCGGTACCGCGTTTTCGCGCGCCCAACGCGAAAACAAGTTGCGCCGCACCGAATCCGTCGTCGCCAAAGGCGGAACACGGGACGCGGTGCAGGTGCTGGCCAACGGGGGGCTGTTTGCCCTCGCAGCGCTTGCCTCTCTTGTGGCTCCGGCCATTGCCTGCATGGCGATCGGTGGTGGGGCACTTGCAGCCGCTTCGGCGGATACATGGGGCACGGAGGTGGGAACACTTTCGTCCCGGTCCCCACGATTGATCACGACGTGGCGACGGGTCGCCGCCGGAACGTCCGGTGGCGTCACGATCGTCGGCCTCCTCGCAAGCGTCGCCGGGGGGGCATTCGTTGGGGTGATGGCGTGGCTCGTGCACTGGCCACCACACGTTGCGGTCGCCGCGGCCGCTGGCGGATGTGCGGGCGCGTTGGCGGATTCTCTCGCCGGCGCGCTCGCACAGGTTCGACGGAGATGCGCTCGATGCGGAGTGCTCACCGAACGGACCGTGCACACTTGCGGCGACGTCACGCAACGGATCGGAGGCATTCCATGGTTGGACAACGACGGGGTGAATCTGCTGGCGGGAGTCACTGGAGCAGCGGTCGCGCTGATGCTGGCCGGAACGCGATAAGGACGGCGATTGCGCGCGCGGCCTTCGTGGCGCTCGCGATCGTGGCGGTAGCCTGCATCGACACGACGACGCCCCAATATTTCAACAACGGCAACGGCTTCAACACGGGCGTCGGTGGAGGAGGAGGCGGTGGCGGGCAGCTCGACAGCAACCTCGTCGGCAGCTGGTCATCGACGGTCGTCGACACGGTGAATGGCGACCCGACCAATCAGCAGACGATCTGGGCGTTCAACGCGGATGGCAGCGCGTCGCTCACGGTGATTACGTTCGACATCACGACGAGCGTGTCGGACACGACGATCAAGAACGGCTCGTGGACCGCGGACGGCACCACGGTGACGATCACGTTCCAGGCGCCGGACACGGGTTCGGAGGCGTTCACGTACGTCATCAATGGGAGCACACTCACGCTGGGACAAACGGATTTCGTGCGAACAGGGTGACGCGCCGCCCTCGTCCGCTCCGTTAGCGCGCGACCGACGGCCGGCGGTCCAGCCGGCCTCGCGACCACGGGTGCTCCTCGTGAGCACCAATCGGGAGCGGCAGCCGATGCCCGTCGTGCCTAACGGCGTGGCGTGTGTGGCATCGGCGTTGGACCAGGCAGGATACACGGTGCGGGTGGCGGATCTCTGTTTCGCCTCCGATCCCCATGCCGCCGCCCGCGCCGCGGCTCGTTCCTTCCAACCGGACGTCATCGGCGTCTCAGTCCGCAACATCGACAACAGCGATCTCATCGCGCTCGAGCACTACACGCCCGAGGCGGCCGCCGTGCTGCGCACGCTGCGGGATGCCGCGCCCCACGCGCGGGTGATCGCCGGCGGCGCCGCGTTCGGCGTCGCGCCGGCGTCGTTGTTCGACGAGTTAGGCGTGGACTACGCCGTGGCCGGCGATGGCGAGCGCGCCACCACCGCGCTGCTCGACGCGCTGTCCGCCGGCCGCGACCCGGCCGGCATTCCGGGCGTGGTGTATCGCGACCGCTCGACCACCGTCGTCACGCCGCCCGGTGGCGACCCCGATGTCGATGCGTTTCCTTCGGCTCACATGCACCGCTGGCTCGATCTCGCGCGGTACGAGCGGCGAGGCGGGACGGTGCCGATCCAGACCAAACGCGGGTGCGTGTTCAAGTGCATCTACTGCACGTATCTCAACGTCGAGGGATGGGGTTACCGGCTGCGCGACCCCGAGCACGTGGTGGACGAGATGGCAGAGCTGGCGCGCGACGCCGGCGTTAGGCATTTCGAGTTCGTCGACTCGACGTTCAATGCCCCGCCCCGCCACGCGGCGGCGATCTGCGAAGCGATCACGAAGCGCCCGCTGCGCGCGCAATTGGACACGACCAACTTCACGCCGGCCGCCGTGCCCCCGTATCTCCTCGATGCGATGCGCGCCGCGGGCTTTCGCTGGTTAGGCATCACCGCCGAGAGCGCGAGCGACGCCGTGCTCGAACGATTGGAGAAGGGCTTCGACGCCGCGCGCGTGCGCGAGGTCGCACGGCAGGTGGAGCGCGCCGGCATCGGCGTGTTGTGGATCTTCCTGGTGGGCGGACCGGGCGAAACGATGCAGACGCTGAACGAGACCCTGGCCTTCGCCGCCGAGCGACTCGATCGCGGCGACTCGGTGTATCTGACGGTCGGGCTGCGCGTGTACCCCGGCACCACCCTGCACCGCATCGCGCTCGACGAAGGCGTCGTCGAACGAGACGACCCGCTGCTCGTCCCGCGCTTCTATTTCTCGAGCGCGCTCGAGTTCGACGCGGCGGTGGCGCGACTGCGCGAGGTCGCGGCCCGGCATCCGCGGTTCATGTTCTCGGCCGACTCGCGCTCGGCGATTTTGCCGTATCTGACCCGGCTTGCGTCGCTGCTGCATCTGCCGCGCCCGCACTGGCGGCACATGGGCTTGTTCCAGCGCGTGGCCCGGTTGGGCGACCGCATGCGCGCCGGCTAAGTGGTGCCGTTCCGAATTTGCGGAGATGAAACATCTCGCGGCGGAGACGGGGGAATGGGGAAGCGCTCGCTCTCGCTCGCTTGGGGAAGCGCTGCGCTGGGGGAAGCGGCGGCGACGCCGCCTGGGGGGTGGAACAACATCAATGGTCTGCACGACGTGAGTGCCATGCGCGCGAGCCTCGGCGATTCGAGACTCTCCACCCAGGGACAACTGAT
>JAICLH010000046.1 GCA_025927495.1 Gemmatimonadaceae bacterium | reverse complement strand
CCCCCGACGCGCCGGGACCACGCACGCCACCAGCGCGACCGCCAGCATGAACAGTCCCACCGCCGCGAAGGTCGCCGGGTCTGTCGGCTGCACGCCGAACAGCAGCGAGCTCACCACGCGCGTGACGGCCAGCGCGCCTGCCAGCCCGACGGCAAGGCCGATGAGCGCCACCGTCATCCCCTGACGCAACACGAGCGTTAGGACGCCACCCTCGCTCGCGCCCAACGCCATCCGGATCCCGATCTCGCGCCGTCGCTCGGCCACCGAATAGGCGAGGACGCCGTACGTGCCGACCGCCGCCAGCGCCAGCGCCACCACCGCGAAGATGACCAGGAGCTCGGCCAGGAAGCGCGGACGCGCCAGGGCATCGTCGAACACCTCGTCCATCGTGCGCAGTCCGACGATCGGCAGCCCCGGGTCCACCGACGATACGATGCGGCGAATCGAGGGCGACAAGACATTGGGCGCGAGCGTCGACCGCACCACGATGTTCATGTTGCGCGGCGCGAAGCCCTCGTAGGTGGGCGTCTGCTCGTTCAACAGGTAAATCTCCGTCCCGGTTTTCGACTCGACGCCGCCTTGTTTCACGTCTTTGGCGACGCCGACGATCGTGAACCACTGCGCCGTATCGACGACGCCGCCGGGTTGAATCCGATGACCCACGGCGCTCTGACCAGGATAGAAGAGCCGGGCCAGCGTCTGATTCACGATCACCACCGGAGGCGATTTGGGCCCATCCATCGGTCCGAACGAGCGACCCTCGACCATCGGGATACGCATGGTCGAGAAATAGTTAGGCATTACGTAGTTGTAGTAGTCGACGTTCTGCGGCGGGATGCCGGGCTTGGCCACGTAGCCCTCGAACCGCGTGTCGTTCGCGTTCACCTGCCGGCGCGGCGGCAGGCCCGACATCGCCGCGGCGCTCTGCACGCCCGGCACCTGGTCCAGCTGCTCGGTGATCTGCTCGAAGAGCGCGACGCGGCGCAGACTATCGGCGTACGGCGCGGCCGGCAGCACGAGATTGAACGTGACGAGATGCGAGCGGTCGAACCCCGAGTCGACGCGCGTCAGCTTCTCGAAACTGCGCAGCAACAGACCCGCCCCCACGAGCAGCGTCACCGCGAGCGCCATCTCGGCCACCACGAGGGCGCGCCGCACCCGCGCCGCAGACGCATGTGACGTGGTGCGGCTGCCGGCTTCGCGCAGCGACAGGCTCATCGCGCCGGCACTGAGCCGGAGCACGGGCGCCAGACCGAACACGATGCCGGTGCCTAACGCAAGGACGAGCGTGTAGACGAGCACGTGCGCGTCGAGGCCGACGCGGGTGGCGCGCGGGATGCCGGCGTTGTTGGACAGCACCAGCGCGTGCAGGCCCCACCGGGCCACGAGCAGGCCCACCGCCGCGCCGGCCACCGACAGTACGAGACTCTCGGCGAGAAACTGGCGAACGAGCCGGCCGCGCCCCGCGCCGAGTGCCGCGCGCAGCACGAGCTCCTTGTGCCGCGTCTCGGCGCGCATGAGGAGCAGATTGGCCAGGTTCGCGCACGCAATCAGGAGCACGAGGAACACGGCCGCCTGCAGCACCCACAGGGCGCGGCCCGCGCTCCCCACGATGTCGGCCAGCAGGTCGTCGTAGCGCAAGCGGTGGTTCTTGACGTTGGGCGTGTGCACGAAGCCTTTCTGGCCGGGCGTCGCGCCGACGGAGCCGCCGTCGATCTGCGCCCACTGCGCGAGCATCGGTTCGAGCTGGACGCGCGCCGTGGCGAGCGAGATGCCCGGCTTGAGCCGGCCGACGAGGTTCAGGTAGTGCCCGCCACGATAGGTCGCGATGCTGTCCGGATCGAGCGTGAGCGGCAGCCAGATGCGCACCCCTTGATCGTGGACGTCGAAGCCTTTGGGCATGATGCCGACGATTTGCGTCTGCACGCCGTCGATCTCTACTTTCTGACCGACGATCGACCGCTCGCCGCCGAAGTTGCTCCGCCATAGCTCGTCGGAGAGCATCGCCACCGGCGCCGCGTTCGGCAACGTCTCCGGATCGGTGAACCACCGCCCAACTTCCGCCCCGACGCCGAGCGTCGCGAAGAGGCTGGCCGAGGCGAGCGCCGCGGT
Source organism: Gemmatimonadaceae bacterium (assembly GCA_025927495.1). Lineage (GTDB taxonomy): Bacteria > Gemmatimonadota > Gemmatimonadetes > Gemmatimonadales > Gemmatimonadaceae > JADGGM01. The sequence continues at coordinate 16,105 of JAICLH010000046.1, read as the reverse complement.
CACGCGCGCCGGACTCGACTCGCCGCCGACGTTGACGGCGTTGGCGTAGTACGCGCCCACGTTCGAGAACGACCGATTCCGCTCGCGAAACTCGAGGAACTCGGCGGCATCCACCGGGAACTGATCGAAGCCCAGCGTCGGGAACTGGCTGGTGATGAGGACGAGCTGGCCGGGATGGGGATAAGGCAGCGGCCGCAGGATCACGCCGTTGACGACGCTGAAGATGGCCGTGTTGGCGCCGATGCCTAACGCGAGCGTGAGGATGGCGACCACCGCGAAGCCCGGCGCACGGAGTAGCGTGCGGACGGCGTAGCGCACCTCGCGCCACGTCTGCTCGAATCCGCCGCCTCCCCACATGTCGCGCGTCACTTCCTTCACGATGCCGACATTGCCGAACTCCTTCCGCGCCGCGGCGGCCGCGTCTTCGGGCGACTCGCCGCGCGCGATGCGCCGCTTTACATCCATTTCGAGATGGGATTGGATCTCCGCGTCGAGATCGCCGTTGCGCGCGCCATGGTCGTTGGGTGACATCACGCCTCCTCGGGAGGCGGCGCCGCGAAGAATTCGGCGACCGCCGTGGAGAATCGTTCCCACTTCGAGCGTTCGACCGCCAACTGCTTGCGACCCGCCGCCGTCAGCCGGTAGACGCGCACACGCTGGTTGTTTTCGGATGTCTCCCAATCGGCCTCGATCCATCCTTGGCGCTCCAAGCGGTGCAGGGCGGGATAGAGCGACCCCGTGTCCACCTGCAGCACGCCGTGCGACATGGTGCGGATGATCTGGAGCAACCCGTATCCGTGCCGGGGACCCCAGCGGAGGCTCTGGAGGATGATCAGATCGAGCGTCCCTTGGAGGAGCTCGATACGGGTGAGGGGAGCGTGTCGCTTGGTCATGCGGGGCGGGTCTGTGGGTGTAGGCCGCCTACAGCCATGGGTGTAAGGTGACTACACCCTGGCGGGGTGTCAATAGCGGGGCTACGGGGCTATAGGGAAGCGGGAAGCGCTCGCTGGCGCTCGCTTGGGGAAGCGCTGACGCTGGGGGAAGCAGCGGGCTACGCCGCCTGGGGGAGAGGAAGGACATCAGTTGTCTCCGGGTGGAGGGTGTCGCGTCGCCTGGGCTCGCGCCGGGCGCTCACCTCGCGCAGACCATTGATGTTGCTCCTCTCCCTCAGGCGGCGTAGCCCGCCGCTTCCCCCAGCGTCAGCGCTTCCCCAAGCGAGCGCCAGCGAGCGCTTCCCCATTCCCCAGAGTCCGTTGACTCGCCCACGCCTCGCGAGTATTTTACTGGACTGTACCAACCAGCCTTCCAATGACTTACGCCATTATTCGCACCGGCGGGATGCAGTTCCGCGCCGAGCCCGGAAAGACGATTCGCATTCCCTCCCTCGAAGCCGAGGTGGGCGCCGCCGTCACGTTCGACGAGGTGCTCCTGGGCTCCGACGGCACCACCGTCCACGCCGGCGCTCCCCTCGTGAGCGGCGCCATGGTCACGGGTGAGGTGGTGAAGCACGGGAAGGGCGACAAGATCGTCGTCTTCAAGTTCAAGCGCCGGAAGAACTACGCGCGGAAGCAGGGACACCGCCAGAAGTTCACCGACGTCAAGATCAACGACATTTCACTCGGCTGACGGTTCGCCATGGCTCACAAGAAAGGCGTAGGCTCGAGCCGCAACGGTCGCGACAGCGGCCCCAAGTATCGCGGCGTGAAGAGATTCGGCGGCGAGCACGTGCGCGCCGGCAACATCATCGTCCGCCAGTGCGGCACCAAGATCCATCCCGGCCGCAATGTCGGCCTGGGGACGGACTTCACGATCTACTCGCTCATCGACGGCGTCGTGAAGTTCGAGCACAAGAACAAGTTGCGGTTCAAGGTCTCGGTGTATCCCGAGAACGGGGAAGCGGCCGCTGGCGCGGCCTGAGGGAAGCGGCTAGCGCCTGAGGGAATCGGCGCCTAACGGCGCCTTGGGGAAATGGGGCGAGGGCTGGAACGGACCGAAAAAATAGAACCTCAATGGCGAGCGCCATTGAGGTTCTTCTCGTTACGACTCCGCCTCCACCCCATTCCCCAAGGCGCCCGTTAGGCGCCGATTCCCCAAGGCGAAGCCGCTTCCCTCAAGGCGACGCCAGTCGCCGCTTCCCTATGGTTTCTCGTAGTTCGGCGGCACCGTCTCGTACCGCTTCGTCAGCAGGTCCTGCCGCGACACGTCTGCCTGCTTCTTCCCGTGCACGTACACGGCAACCGCGCGCGTCGCAAACTCGAACGGGTCGCCATCCCACACCACGACGTTCGCTTCGTGTCCCGCTTGCAGCGTGCCGATCTTGTCCGCGACGCCGAAGATCTCGGCCGGCGCTTGCGTGATCGCCTTGAGCGCGTCGTTCCACGAGAGACCGTAGCCCACCGCGTTGCCCGCTTCGTAGCGGATGTTGCGCACGTTGAACAGCTCTTCGTCGCCGGCGCCGTTGCCGATGAGCGCCACCTGCACCCCCGCTTTCCGGAGCAGCGCCACGTTGTCCTGACGCGCGCCTAACGTGCTGAACGAGCTCGGGATGTTCGACTCCGCACCCGCAAGCACCGGGATCTTGGCCGCGGCCAGGTGGTCGGCCACTTCCCAGGCTTCTTCACCGCCGCCGATGATGACCTTGATCCCGAATTCCTTCGCCAGATCGATGGCGGATTGAATGTCGCTCGCCTCGTCCGCGTTGATCAGCAGCGGGAGCTTGCCCGTCAGCACCGGCACCAGGGCAGCGAGCGATGCCGGCGTCGTCGACATCTGGCGCGATTGCCCGCGGTCGAACTCGGCGACGTGCGCCTGGTAGTAGCGCGCGTCACGCAGGAGCTCGCGGAGCTTGGCGATCTGCTGGCCCTTGGCCGGCGCGCCATCGCCGCCGCCATCGCCGATGCTCGCGATCATCGCGGCCGGTGCACGAAGAATCATCTCGGCGCGCGTGTCACCGAACAGGTCGATCATCGCCGCCTGTCCGGCAATCAGTCCGCCGCCCGGCGTCGACATCACGCTGGTGATGCCGTCCTCGCGCGCCGGTGGAATCAGCACCGAGCGCGGATTGAGCCCGTCCCACGACGTGAAGTCGGGCGTGATCCCTTGCTCGCTGCGCGCGCGCGACTCGTTCGCGCCGGCACCGAAGCCGACTTCGACGAGGCCTAACTGCGTTTCGGCGTCCACCAGGCCGGGCGTCACCCACTTGCCCGACGCGTCCACCTTTTCCGCGTCCGACGGAACGGTCACGCTCGCGCCGACCGCCACGATCTTGCCGTCTCTGATCAGCACCGTGCCGTTCTCGATCGGCGGACCGCTCACCGGATACACCTTGCCGCCGGTGATCGCGATCGTCTGCGCCGGGAGCGTGCGAACGGGAGCGATGACGGCGGCCGCGCACAGCGCAGCCATGAGTTGGATCGTGCGTGATGTCATCGCTGGGCCCCTCCCACCGTCGTTTCGGCTGGAACGAAGCCTAACTCGAAGTCGCTCCGCCACCGCGCCTGCGGATCGCTGCGGTCATAGAGCATCGCGCCGTCGATCCACACGTTGTCGGCGTGCGTGTATACGCTGAATGGATCGCCCGACCAGAGCTCGACGTCGGCGTCCTTGCCGGCCTCGATCGAGCCGATCGTGCTGTCGAGGTCGAGTGCCCACGCTGGATTGATGGTCATCCATTTCACCGCGTCTTCTTCCGTGATGTTGAGACCGATCGCGCGACCGGCCGCCATCGCCTTCGCCACTTCCTGGTTGAGGCGTTGCGACCCCGACGGATCGTCCGAGTGGATCATCACCTTGACGCCCGCCTTCCACAGCAGCGCCATGTTGGCGCGCACCGCGTCGAGCGCTTCCATCTTGAAATCGCCCCAGTCGGCCCAGACCGCTGCGCCAATACCTTCCTTCGCCAACAAGTCGGCGATCTTGTACGCTTCGACACCGTGATGGAACGCGCGAACCTTGTAGCCGAATTCGTGTGAGATGTCGATCACCTGCGCCATCTCGTCGGCGCGATAGCAGTGCATCTGGACGAGGATGTTGCCGCGCAGCACTTCGGCGAGCGTCTCGAGGCCGAGGTCGCGTTGCGGCGGCTCACCCTTGCGGTTCTTGAGCCACGCGTCCCACTTTCGGCGATAGGCTTCGGCCTTGATCCACTCGGCCCGATAGCCGGCCACGTTGCCCATGCGCGTTTGCGGACCGCCGCGATTGCCGTACACGCGCTTGGGGTTTTCGCCGCACGCCATTTTTAGGCCGTATTTGGCGCCGGGAAATTTCATTCCTTGCACGGTGCGCGACGGCACGACTTTGAGTATCGCGCTGCGTCCGCCGAACAGATTGCCCGAGCCCGGCAGCACTTCAAGGGTGGTGACGCCGCCCGCCAAGTTGCGCGGGAACTGCGGATCCTGCGGCCATATGGAATGCTCCGCCCAGACGTACGGCGTGGCCGGGTTCACGAGCTCGTTGCCGTCGCTGTTGGACTCGACCGCCGGCGCGGGGTAGACGCCCAAGTGCGAGTGCACGTCGACGATCCCCGGCGTGACGAACTTGCCCGCGCCGTCGATGACCACCGGCGACTCACCGCCTTCGGCCTGCTTGATCGCGGGATCGTCCGCGCTCTTGCCCACGGCGGCGATTTTGTTGTCGCGCATGAGGAGCGCGCCGTTCACGATCCGTGGCCCGACCGCCGTGAAGATGGTGACGTTCTCGATGAGCGTCGGTTTGGACGGGAAGGGCTTGTACGTACTCGGGAACGGATCAGCGTTAGGCACCGAGAGGGCGCCGGGGCCGGCCGTCGCGGGCGGCGTCGTGTCGCTACGAGCAGCAGCTGTCGTATCGGCGCGGGCCGGGACGGGCGCTTGCGTGGCGGGCGCTTGCTTGGCGCATCCAGCCACGGTGATCGCAAGCGCGAGAGCGAGCATGCGCATTGCTTCGCGTGACCTCCATCCTGTAGTGGGGAGTGCGGTGTCGGGGGCGGAAGCTATGGGGCGACGCACACGGTCGCCAGGGTCAACGCGATGGCAGCAGGCGTTGCGCGTTTGTCTCGAGTGCGGCCCGCTTGACGTGCTCCGCGAGCGGCAGCGCGAGAAACTGGTCCACGTTCTTCCGCATGCTCTCGACGCCTGGACTCGGCCAGTCCGTGCCCCAGAGCAACTGTGACTCGAGCTCCTCGATGCGCGGGAAGTACTCGAGCAGCGACCGCGGCGGAATGCCAGACAGATCGAGCCACACGTGCCGGTGGCGGCGCAACACGAAGAACGCCTCCTTCATGTACAGCGGCCGCCCGCCGTGCGCCATGATGAGACGCAAATCGGGAAAATCGATGGCGACGTCGTCGAGCTCCATTGGGTTCCCATACTTGCTGCGCGCGCCCGGGAAAATGCTCGTGCCCGTGTGCACCAGGACGGGGAGACCACGATCCTCGCACCTCTTGTAGATGGTGGCCAACGACTCGAGCCCGCGCGTGTAATCGTTGGCCGCGAAGGCCTGGTGGGGGGGATGCAGCTTGAGCACGCGCGTACCTAACTCGAGGAGGTGCGCCACGCCCCCGACAGCATCGCGCGTCGTGACCGGGTCCACGCCGCCGTACGGCAGCAATCTCGCCGGGTCGGCTTCCGCATAGCGCGCCGCGAAATCGTTCGTGTCATCGGTGAATCCCATGACGGTGGGACTCGGATAGTTCACCATCCCGACGCGCTGGATGCCCTGCTCATCCATGATCGCCAGCAGCATCCGCGGGTCTTCCATCAGCGCGAGCAGAAAATCGAAATGCTGCTCCTTGCCGCGGCGCATCGTCTCCATCACCGCGGGCTTGAGCTGCCGCCACGGCTGGATGTGAATGTGAAAGTCGGTGACGGCGTATCGATCGTTAGGCGCCGCGCCCGCCGCGGGGCTCATTTCCCGGTGAACTGCGCCGCGCGCTTCTCGAGAAATGCGCGCACGCCCTCGGCGCGGTCGTCGCTGGCGAAGCACACCTGAAAGAGCGCCGTCTCGAGCTTGAGACCGTCGTCCAACGGCAGGCTGAGCGCGGCGCGCGTTGCTTCCTTGGCCGCCGCCACCGCGACGGGACTCTTCGACGCGATCGTCTCCGCGAGCGCGAGCGCGCGGTCGAGCAGGGCAGCGGGCTCGGCGACTTCTTCGACCAGGCCTAACCGAAGCGCTTCCTCGGCGCCGATCAGGTCGCCGGTCAGAATCAACTTGAGTGCCGCGCCCAACCCGACGATCCGCGGCAGCCGCTGCGTGCCGCCACCGCCCGGGATGATGCCGAGGTTCACCTCGGGCTGCCCGAACCGCGCCGCCAGGCTCGCGATGCGAAGGTCGCAGGCGAGCGCGAGCTCCATGCCGCCACCCAAGCAGAAACCGTTCACCGCAGCAATCACCGGCTTGGGACAACGCTCCACGGCGTCGAAGATCGTCGCGCTCGTCATCACGCGCCATTGCTCCACGGCGGTGCGACCCTCGAACTCGCCAATGTCGGCGCCGGCGATGAACGCCTTGTCGCCCGCGCCCGTGACGACGATCGCGCGCACGACATCATTCTCGCGCGCCGCCGCGACCGCATCCAGAAAGGCCGCCCGCACCTGACGGTCGAGGGCGTTCCGTTTCTCGGGGCGATTGATCGTGATCAGCGCAGCCCGTCCGCGCACCTCCTGTGTCACTACGCCGCCGTCCGTCATCGCTCGTTCTCCCACCGGTAGAAACCCTGGCCGGACTTCTTGCCCAACTCGCCGCGAACGACCTTGTCGCGGAGCAACTGCGGCGGCCGGTACGTATCGCCGCCTAACGTAGTGTGCAGGTGCTCGGCGATCGCGAGCCGGACATCGAGGCCGACGACATCCGTGAGTCGCAGCGGTCCCATCGGATGGTTGTAGCCGAGCTCGAGAGCCCGGTCGATGTCGGGCGCGCTCGCCACGCCCTGCTCGAGCATGCGGATCGCCTCGAGGCCCAACACCACGCCCAACCGGCTGGTGGCGAAGCCGGGCGTATCGCGCACGACGATCGGCTCTTTGCCCACGAGCGCCGCGAACCCGCGCGCCGTCTCCACGGTTGCCTCGCTCGTCGCCGCGCCGCGCACGATCTCGAGCAGCTTCATCACCGGCACGGGATTGAAGAAGTGCATGCCCAACGCGCGGTCCGGATGCGCGAGCGGCGCCGCGATCTCGCTGATCGACAGCGACGACGTGTTGCTCGCCAGCAGCGCGTCCGCCGACACGACGCGCTCGAGCGTCGCGAACAACCGCTGCTTGAGATCGAGCCGTTCCGGGATGGCCTCGATCACGATCGTCGCGTCCGCCGCGCACTCTTCGGCGCTCGCCACGGTCGTGAGGCGCTCCAACGCGGCGTTCCGTTGGGCGGTCGTGCACTTGCCCTTCTCGATGGCCTTGTCGAACGCCCGCTCGATCTGCTGCGTGGCCCGCGCCAGCTGCTCGGAGCTCGCGTCCGTGAGGCACACGCGGCAACCGGCGAGCGCGGCCACGTACGCGATGCCGTGTCCCATCGTGCCCGCGCCGATGACGGCGACGACCGGCGTGCTCACGAGGGCAGTGCCATCGAGCGCAGCGCCTGCTGCAGCAGCGGGAGATGGTCCGTGCACAGCGCGTCGACGCCTAACGCCGCCAACTCCGTTGCCTGCTCGGCGCGGTTCACCGTCCAGGCGATGACGCGTCCGCCGGCGCCGTGCACCGCCGCGACCATTGCCGCGTCGATGAGGTCCCACCGTGGCCAGGCGTCGAGCGCGTCGGCGGCCCGCATGGCCGTAGGCACGTCGTCCACCGCGCGGTCAAACAGAATCCCGCCGCGAATCTCCGGCGCGATCGCACGCGCGCGGCGCACCACATCGTGATCGAAGCTGTGCACCGCGCACCGCTCCGGGTTGGGCGACTTCCGGATGACTTCAACGGTCGCCGCCTCCACACCGGCACCTTTCAGCTCGACGAACACGTCCACACGCCCCCGCACGGCGGCCAGCACTTCGGCGAGGGTCGGGATCAGCGCCATGCCGCGCACCGAGAACCCCTCCAGCTCCTCGAACGTCAGCGCGTCGATTCGCTTTCGCGTTAGGCGGCCGGAGGGTGCCGTCGCGCGCGGCACGTCATCGTGATGCACCACGACCACGCCATCCTTCGTCGTGTGCACGTCCAGCTCAATGCCGCCCGCGCTGAGCTCCAGCGCGCGCATGAACGACGGCAGGGTGTTCTCCGGGCGCTCGCGAGGCGCGCCGCGGTGTCCGATGAGCAGCGGACCGGCCCGGCGCGCTGGCGGCAACCCGTGACCTACTGCGTTAGTCGTCACTCTTCTTGGGCTGGATCCAGTCGTTCTCCTTGAAGATCGAGCGCAAGAGCTCGCGGTCGGCCGCCGTCGGCATGACCGATTCGACGTACGCCTTGTATCCCTCGCGCGGAATCGGCTCGCCATCCAGGTTGTACGTCTGGCCTTTGTACTGGCCGATGCGCCGGTTGAACTTGACGTGCGGCACCTTGAGCTTCGGCTCATGCTCCGGCACGTGCAGGTTGAGCCGGTCGATCAAGCCCTGCACCTCCTGCCGGTACAGCTCGCGCGCATACTCGTTGAGCCGCGACGGGTCCGGCGACTGGGGATTGGTCCGCTCGTCGAAGCGCCCCTTGAGTCCCCACGTGTACGCCCACTGCGCCGACGACGACGCATCCGTACCGAACAGGTCGAATGCCGTCGACACCCACTTGTTGAAGTAGCGCTGCATCACGTCGGTCGGAATGCGGCCGGCTTTGATGATGCGCAGCAGGCCATTGTTGCCCGTGCCTAAATGGAACGACTCCTCGCGCAGCATCGGCTTCATTGAGCGCGACAGCGGCGCGAACGCCGATGTCGACATCATCTGCAGCTGATACTTGCCATCCCGATCAATGAACTCGGTGTACGCGAAGAAGTCGAGCCAGTTCTCGACGCTCTCGTTGAAGGAGCCGAGGAGGCGCTCGTGCTCATCGGCACGGCGCTGGAGCAGCTTCTCCGCTTCGCGCTTCCCCTCATCGCCAAAGTGGGACACGAGCAGATACGACATCTGCCATCCGTGCCGCATCTCCTCCGCCATCACGCGATAGATGCTGAGCAAATCGTAGTCGCTCGGCGCGTGCTCGAGCAGGGCGCGCTGCTGCTCCACCGACGCGAATTCGGTGTCGCCCTGGAAGATGATGAGCGTTTGCAACGCGTCGCGGATGCGTTGATCGGGAATGTGCATCACCGTCGGCCACTTGTGATTGCCCTTGTAATGGCCGAACTCGATCTCGTCGACGTCGAGATCGGCGAGCTTGACGTCGAACTTGTAGTCCTTGAGCTCTTTGGCCTCGAGACCGATGTCATCCTGCCAGACCTTGAACAGGTCCACCCAATCGTCGAAGTTCGTAATCTTCGTCAACGCCATGGCGTCATACTCCTCTGGTGAACTGCCGGGGCCCCGAGCCTCACGCTCGACGGGTCGAACTCATCGGGCCGCCGGCTGTCCGAACGCCGGCTGCCGCTTTTTCAGGAACGCCGTGATGCCTTCTGCCGCGTCGCCGCTCCGGAAGCACTGGAGCTGCGCGTCGAGCTCGTAGTCGAGCATCTCGGGCAGCGAGCGGTCGAGCGATGCGTACACCGCGCGCTTGGCCATCGACACTGCCAGGGCCGGCTTGGCCGCGAGCACGGACGCCAGCGCCCGCGTCTCCGCGCCTAACGAATCGTGCGGCACCACGCGGTTGAACAAGCCGAGCCGCAGACATTCCGCGGCGTCGACCATCTCCGCCAGCCAGAACAGCTCGAGCGTCTTTGCCGGGCCCACGAGACGCGGCAGGAAATACGTGGCGCCCCAATCGGGATGGAGGCCGATGCGGTTGAACGTCTGGCCCAACGACGCGCGATCGCTGGCGATGCGCAGATCGCACGCGAGGGCGAGGTTGGCCCCGCCGCCCGCGGCCGGGCCGTTGATGCTCCCGATCACCGGCTTGGACGACGCGCGCATCGTGGTCACCACGCGCCGGCCGGCCTCGACTAACGCCGCCATCGCCTCTTCGTCGCGCCGGGCGATGAGCTCGGCCATGTAGCCGATGTCGGCGCCCGCGCAGAACGCGCGACCCGCGCCGGTGAGGACGATCACGCGCACGGTGTCGTCGTGCTCCAACTCATCCAGCGCGTCCGCGACCTCGCGGCGCATCGTGCCCGCGAACGCGTTCAGCTTGTCGGGCCGGTTGAGCATCAGCGTCCCGACGGCGTCCTCGCGCTCGACGCGAATGTATTCGTAGCTCATCGCATGCGCTCCACGATCATCGCAATGCCTTGCCCGACGCCGACGCACATCGTCGCCAGCCCCCGCGCGGCCTGCCGCCGCCGCATCTCGTGCACCAGCGTCGTGAGCACGCGCGCGCCCGATGCGCCTAACGGATGGCCCAGCGCGATCGCGCCGCCGTTGACGTTGACGCGCGCCGGGTCGCAGCCCAGCTCGCGCATGCACGCCACCGACTGCGACGCGAACGCCTCGTTGAGCTCGATCAGGTCGATGTCGGCCATGCGGAGTCCCGCGCGCGCGAGCACTTTGCGCGTGGCCGGCACCGGTCCCAATCCCATCACGTCGGGCGCGACACCCGCGACCGCCGACGCCACGATCCGAGCCATCGGCTCGAGTCCCGCGCGGCGCGCCTCGGGCTCCGACATCACGAGCAACGCGCTCGCGCCGTCGTTGATCCCGCTCGACGACCCGGCCGTCACGGAGCCGTTCTGTTTCACGAACGCCGGCTTCATCGCCGCGAGGCTCTCCATCGTCACATCGGGTCGCGGGTGCTCGTCGCGCGACACGACGGTCGCGTCACCGCGCCGTCCCGCCACCGTCACCGGCACGATCTCGGCGTCGAAGCGCCCATCGGCGATCGCGCACGCGGCGCGACGCTGGCTCTCCAGCGCGAACGCGTCCTGCTCCTCGCGCGACACGCCACACCGCGTCGCCACTTCCTCGGCCGTCTCGCCTAACGAGATCGTCCACTCGCGCGGCATGCGGGGATTCGTGAACCGCCATCCGACGGTGGTGTCCGCCGAGACCGGCGCAGCGCGCACGAACGCTTCCTCGGGCTTGAGCGTCACCCACGGCGACCGTGACATGCTCTCGACGCCGCCGGCGATGAACACGTCGCCTTCGCCGGCGCGGATCGCCTGAGCGGCGCTCGCCACGGCCTGCAAACCCGATGCGCACAACCGATTGACGGTCTGCCCCGGAATCTCCACCGACAGCCCGGCGAGCAGCGACGCCATGCGCGCCACGTTCCGGTTGTCCTCGCCCGCCTGATTGGCGCACCCGAGGATGACGTCATCGATGGTCGATGGATCGACTCCGGTGCGCTCGACAAGCGCGCGAATGACGCCCGCCGCGAGGTCGTCCGGCCTAACGCGCGCCAGCGCGCCGCCGTGGCGGCCGATGGGTGTGCGAAGCGCGGCGACGATGACGGGATTCATGGCGAGGGAAGCGCTCGCTGGGCGCTCGCTGGGGGAAGCGCTTCGCTGGGGGAAACGGCGGCTCCGCCGCCTGCGGGAACAGGGAGTTCCCTCAGCGCGGAGCGCGCTTCCCCCAGGGTGCCGAAGGCGCCCGCTTCCCGCAGCGGAGCGCTTCCCCCAGAGCGCCGCAGGCGCCGCCCGCTTCCCTCTGAGTTCACGACAGGTCCACCCACACCGACTTCACCTGCGTATATCCCTCCAACGCATACGACCCCAGCTCGCGCCCGAAGCCCGACTGCTTGTAGCCGCCGAACGGCGAGCCGGCGTCGTACATGTTGTACGTGTTCACCCACACCGTGCCCGCGCGCACCGCGCGCGCCGTGCGCAGCGCCTTCTTGATGTCGCGCGTCCAGATGCCGGCGGCCAAACCGTAGATGGTGTCGTTGGCCAAGGGGATCGCGCCCTCCATGCCGCCCTGGAAGGACATCATCGCGAGCACCGGGCCGAAGATCTCCTCGCGCGCGATCGTCATGCCCGGTTCCACGTCGCCAAAGATCGTCGGTGCCACGAAGTAGCCTTTGCCGTTCACCGGCACGCGCTCGCCGCCCGCGAGGAGCGTCGCCCCTTCCTTCCGGCCGGTTTCGATGTAACCCAGCACGCGCTCCATCTGCGCCTTCGACACGATCGCGCCTAACCGCGTCTTGGGATGCAGCGGGTCGCCAGCCACCATCTTCTTGGCGCGCTCGAGCATCTTGTCGCGCAGCGCGTCGCGCACGTCTTCTTCGACCAGCAACCGCGAACCCGCGGCGCAGACCTCGCCCTTCCCGTAGAAGATGCCCGTCAGCGCCCCGCGCGCCGCGGCGTCGAGGTCCGCGTCGGCAAAGACGATGTTCGGCGACTTGCCGCCTAACTCCATCGACACCTTCTTCACGGTCGCGGCGGCCGCGCGCATGATCTCCTTGCCCACCTCCGTCGAGCCCGTGAACGCGATCTTGTCCACGTCGGCGTGCTGCACGAGCGCCATGCCGGCCACGCGGCCCGCTCCGGGCACGCAGTTGAACGCGCCGGCCGGGAAGCCCGCCTCGAGCGCCAGCTCCGCCATGCGCAGGGCGGTGAAGGGCGTCTCCTCCGACGGTTTGAGCACGATGGTGTTCCCGCACGCCAGCGCCGGCCCGATCTTCCACGCCGCCAGCGACATCGGGAAGTTCCACGGCACGATCGCGCCGATCACGCCTAACGGTTCGCGCAGGGTGTAGTTGAGGAACGGCCCGTCCACCGGGATCGTCTCCCCGTAGACCTTGTCCGCCCACCCGCCGTAGTACATGAACGTCTCCGCCGTGAGGCGGAGGTCGATCGCCGATTCGAAGATCGGCTTCCCGTTGTTGAGCGTTTCCAGCCGCGCCAGCTCGTCCTTGTGCGCGAGACAGAGCTCGCCCAACCGGTACAGCATCTGCCCGCGCGACCGCGCCGAGAGGCTGCGCCACGCGTCGCTCTCGAATGTCCGCCGAGCCGATTCCACCGCGCGGTTCACGTCGGCCGCATCGGCCTGCGCCACCTGCGCGATGGTCTCCTCCGTCGCCGGATTGACCACGCCGAACGTCTTCCCCGACGCCGCCTCCGCGGGCTCACCATCGATGATGAGCCGGATCGGGAACCGCTCCGTCGCCACCGCCGCCATGGCGACGCCTACTTTCCCGTGAACGTCGGCTGCCGCTTCTCGACGTACGAGCTGATGCCTTCCTTCGCGTCGAGACTCTTGAACAACAGGCTCTGCAGCTCGCGCTCCATCGCCAGCCCGTACTCGAGCGGCACTTCGGCGCCCGACTGCACCGAGCGCTTGATGTGCCCAACCGCCATCGCCGCCTTGTTGGGCAGGCAGAACTGCCGCGCGTAGAGCAGCACGCTGTTCCACCAGTCGTCCTTGGCGTAGACCTCGTTCACGATGCCTAACGTCTGCGCTTCCTCGAATGAGAAGGTGCGCCCCGTCGCCATCAGCTCGATGGCCTTCGCCTTACCGACTAACCGGGCCAGCCGCTGCGTCCCGCCGGTGCCGGGCAGCACGCCCAGATTCACCTCGGGCAGACCAACCTTCCCCGCATCCTGCTTTGCCAGCCGAATGTCGCACGCCATCGCGATCTCGAGTCCGCCGCCCACGCAGTGCCCGTTGATCGCGGCGATCACCAGCTTGGGCGTCTGCTCCAGCCGGCTCAGCGTCTCGTTCGCGTGCAGGCAGAAGTAGTACTTGAACGTCGGGTCCATCTCGTTGAGCATGTTGATGTTCGCGCCCGCCGAGAAGAACTTGTTGCCCGCGCCGCGCAGGATGATCACCTGCACCGTGTTGTCGAACCGCGCCTTGAGGATGCAGTCGTCCAACTGCCGCATCATCTCGTGCGTGTACGTGTTCGCCGGCGGGTCGTTCAACTCGATGATGGCGATGTTCGCATCCATGCTGTACGTGACCAGCGTCGCCTGCTCGCGGTCAGTTACTGTGGCGGTAGCCATCGATCAACCTCGGGTGTAAAGAGTCCATGATGTCATCGGTGCCCGCAGGGGACGTGTCACTCGCGTCATCCCGCCGACGAGCGGGGCATCGCGGCATCGGACACCGGCAGTCCCACGTATCCACCCAGGAACAGGTGGCAGACGTTCTGACTCAGCATCTCGACGCCGACATCGCCCAACGGATCGTACCAGTTGTAAATCCAGTTCATCATGCCGAACAGCGAATACGCCGCCACACGCCGGTTGAGGTGCGCCGGTCCGTGCACACGCTCGACGTCCGCGAGCACATCCATCAGCGCGCGCGTGTACTCGCGCTTCATGTCGTTCACTTTCTGCAGGTAGTCGCCCGACAACGCGCCGGCCTCGTGCGACAACACCTTCATCTCCGCCATGTGCGCGGCGAAGTAGTCGAGATGGTTGTCGATGAACCGGCCAATACGCTCGATGGGATCGGTCACACCGTGGAGCGCCACGCGCATGGACGCGATGACCGCTTCGAAGTTGCGGCTCTGGATCAGGTAGAGCAGCTCTTCCTTGCTCTGGACGTAGTAGTAGACGCCGGCGAGCGACACGCCCGACGCGCGCGCCAGATCCCGCATGCTCGTCTCGTGGTACCCCCGCTCGGCGAACACCTTGGCCGCCGCGGAGAGGAGCGTTTCGAGCTTCTGATCCCGGGTCGGTCCCGCCATTCCACCCCCCAGAGCGCTTTCGAACGATCGTTCAACTCCAACCTACCCCGGGGGGGCTGGAGCGTCAAGCGAGCCTTAACGACGCGGTGTGATCTACGTCTCACTTGGCGACGGGATGACTGAGCCCAAGCCGACGGCCGATGAGCCGGATGACGACGCGCTCATCGCTCGGTGGCGGAGCGGGGACGAGCGGGCCGCGACGCTCCTCGTCGAGCGGCACGCGACGCCGCTGGCGCGGTTCGTCGCCGGGTTAGGCGAACGCCGCGAGGTGGAGGAAGTCGTCCAGGACACGTTCGTGCGCGCGTTCGCATCGCTCGACGGCTTCCGCGGCGAGAGCGCGTTGCGCACGTGGCTGTTCACGATCGCACGCAACCTCGTGCGCGACCGGGCGCGCAGCCGGAAGGGCAGCCGCGATGTCGTGTCGATCGAAGACTGGCACGCCGCCACCGAGCACGATGCGCTGGACGCGGCGGTGGCCGATGAGACTAACGCACGGATGCGGACCGCCGTGCGAACGCTGACGCCGATGCAGCGCGAGGTGTTCACGCTGCGGGTGACCGAGGGAATGTCGTACAAGGAGATCGCGGCGGTCGTATCCACCACCGAAGGCGCGGCGCGGGTACACTATCACAACGCGCTGCGCGCGATCAAGGAGTTTCTCGAGTGACAGAGTGTACGCGGGACGACATGCGGGACCGGCTGCCCGACCTGCTCAACGAGCGACTGGACGCTGCGACGCGGGCCGAGGTGGCGCGGCACGTCGCGTCGTGCGCCGAGTGCGCGGCCGAGCTCGAGCTCTTGCGGTCGATGCGGAGCGCGCTCGCGCCGGCGCCGCGGGTGGACGTTAGGCGGATCGCGGCGGCGGTGGCCGCGTCGCGCGGCGCGGGGGCGCGTGAGGCTGACGTGATCCCGTTGGGCGTGCGGCAGCCGTCGCGATTCGACCGTCGCCTCGCGTGGCGCATCGCGGCGGGTCTTGTCGTCGCGGCGCTTGGGCTCGGTACGTGGTTCGCGGCGCAATACAAGCCGTCGGATCCTCCTGTCACCGTCGCCAAGACTCCGCCGCAGCACACGGACTCGGCTACCGCGGTACCCCAAGTCGCATCCACTCGGCCAGCGGCGACGAGTCATTCGTCTACGACGACACAGGCGCCAGCCGCGCCGCGGATGCTGGCCAGCCGCGGCCTGGTGATGGACGGCGGCGTGACCGACCTGTCCGATGGCGACGTGCACCTCCTGCTCCAATCGCTGGATAGCCTAACGGCGATCCCCGACGCCGACCCGGCGCCCCTGAGCTACCAGCTCGACGATGACGGCGGTGCCCGATGATGCGGCGCGCGCTCGTCGTCCTCACACTCGCGGTTCTGGCCGGCAGCGGGCCGCTCGCCGCCCAACAGGATTCGGTCCCTGCGCCCGACACGGCGGCCGCCGTCGGCAGGGAAACGCCCCAGCGCCGCCAGCTCGATCAGCAGCTCCGCCTCCGGTTAGGCCAGGTG
>JAICLH010000308.1 GCA_025927495.1 Gemmatimonadaceae bacterium | reverse complement strand
GAGCGCATTCGACGCCAGCCCGCCAATGAAGATGTTGCCCTTCCAGTCGGGAAACTTGTCCCCCGTGTAGAACAGCATCCCCGACGGCGCGATCACGGGATCCCAGTAATAAACCGGCTGCTCCATGCCGCTCTTCACCGCGCCTTCGCCGATCGAGGTGCCGTTGTAATTGCGACCGTAGCCTGATGACCGGCCAGCCGTAATTCTTTCCCGCTTCGGGATGATTCAGCTCGTCACCGCCGCGTGCGCCGTGCTCCACGGTCCACAGCTGTCCGGTCGCCGGATCCATCGCCGCCGCCTGAACGTTGCGATGCCCGTATGACCAGATCTCCGGCCGAGCGCCGGTGCGGTTGACGAACGGTTCCCGCCCTTCACCTTTGGCTGCTGTTGGTAGATCGCGCGCACACTGTCGAGCGTCGCGTCGCGCAGGACCGCGCGCAACACCGAGGTGCCCGCGGTTTGATTGGCGCCTGGTTCGGCGAACGACAGGTAGATCGTGTGATTCGAGGCGAACGACGGATCGAGCGCGACGTCGAGTAGCCCACCCTGACCGCCGGCCACGGCAGGAACACCGCCGATTGCATTCGACACATGCCCCGATGTGTCGATGATGCGCAGTCTGCCCGGCCGCTCGGTGACGAGCATCCGGCCGTCGGGCAGGAACTCGAGGGCCCACGGATTTGCCAGACCTCTCGCGACCGTGTCGACCGCGACCGCGCCGACGATCGGCGTCGGCGTTGGCGATCGTGGCGCCGGCCCGCGCGGGTCGCAGCCGACGAGAGCGAGGCTGGGGAGTAGGGCAAACGCGCAGCGCATGCGCGCCAACTTATGCGCCATTGCGCGCTCACCCAAGGGCGTCAATTTCCCATGATGAAATTGGTCACACCGCTCGCCGCGGCGTTCGTGCTTTTCGGGATCGCCTGCAAACAGAAGGAGGTCCGTCCCGAAGAATTGTTTCAGGCGCAGGCACTTGGTCTCGCCTATCTCGAAACGGGGCAGCTCGCCCCGGCCGAATCGGCGTTCAAGAAAGTGATCACGCTCGCGCCACGCGATCCCGCGGGATACGCGAACCTCGGCGTGACCTACTTGCGCGGCTCGCGCTTCTCGGACGCCGAAACACAACTCAAGCACGCCCGCGAGCTGGATCCGGCCAGCGCCGACATCGGTTTGTCGCTGGCGAGGCTCTACGCCGCAAGCGGCCGCCCGAGCGATGCCCGTTCGACGCTCGACGCCCTGCGGCGCGCCGACCCACGCAACGCACGCGTGGCATACGCCCTTGCGGAACTCGACAAGCGCGACTCGACGGCGGCGGATCGGTACGTGGGTGAGCTCCACGACGTCATGGCATTGAGTCCGACCAACCTCGCCGTGCGCGTCCAATTGATTGACGCATACGTGCGTCGCAATCAGCCGGACAGCGCGGTGCGCCAACTCGAGGAGGTTCGGCGCATCGGGCCGGAACTTCCACCGGATGCCCGCGCGCCGATCGACTCGACGATTCAGCGACTCCGGTCCCGCAAGGTGGTCGCGGCACACGAACCGCTCGATCGGTTTCTCCACGCGATGGAGCTGACGTCAGGCTACCAGTCATCACTCGATGAGGTGAAATGGCTCGACGGCCCACTCAGCGGCCGGCCGGTGTTGAGCTTCACCCCGAAGTCGATCGCCATGCTGCGCGGCCTCGGTGGCGGGCGCGGAAAGCCACAACCAGACCTCGTGCGGTTCGCGGATGTCACCGCGGAGACCAAGCTGCCCGCGCTGCAGCCCACGACGGGCGCGCCGCTAAGAACACCCGGTGCGATCGCCGTCGGCGATTTCGACGGTGATGGAATCGACGATCTATTTCTCTCCGGCTGGTCGTCGCAACAGCAGAAGTTGGAGACTCATCTCTACCGGATTCGCGGCCGAGAATTCACCGACGTGACGGTCCAGTCCGGACTGTCGTTAGCGAGCGGTGCCACCTTCGCCACGTTCGCCGACGTCGACAACGACGGCCACCTCGATCT
>JAICLH010000115.1 GCA_025927495.1 Gemmatimonadaceae bacterium | reverse complement strand
CCCATTCCCCCCGTAGGTACTCCCCATTCCCCCTGACTAGTACGCTGCCTTCCATAGTCCTTCTCGGCAACGCACATTTCTCTCATGGTCTGGTTCAGAAAGGAGCGCAAACCCCGGCAGCCGCGGCGGGAAAAGCTCGAAATTCCGGCCGACGCATGGGAAAAATGCGAGGCGTGCGGTCACACCGACTTGCGGGAGAAGTTCGTCCGCAACCTCAACGTGTGCCCGCAATGCGACTACCACCGGAGCGTCCGCGCCAGTGACTACGTCAACATCCTCATGGATGACGGGTCGTGGGAGGAGTTGGACGTCGATCTCCGGTCCGTCGACCCGCTGGCGTTCCCGGACTATCCGGCCCGTCTCAAGAAAGCCCTCGGTAAAGCCGGCGACGGCGACGCCATCGTCACGGTGGGCGGCACTCTGGGGGAGATGCCGATCAGCCTCGGCGTGCTCGACTTCGCGTTCATGGGCGGCTCGATGGGCTCGGTAGTTGGCGAAAAGATCGCGCGACTCGGCCAACGGTCGCTCGAGCGCAAGTACCCGCTCGTCCTCGTGTCCGCGTCGGGCGGTGCGCGCATGCAGGAAGGCATCCTGTCGCTCGTACAGATGGCGAAAACCTCGGCGCTCCTCGCGCAGCTCGCGGAGCGCCGCATTCCGTACGTGTCCATCCTGACCAATCCGACGATGGGCGGCGTGAGCGCCAGTTTCGCAATGTTGGGCGACGCGATCCTTGCGGAGCCCGGCGCTGTGATCGGCTTCGCCGGTCCGCGCGTGATCAAGCAGACCATCGGACAGGATCTGCCCGAGGGCTTCCAGACCGCCGAGTTCTTGCTCGATCACGGCATGCTCGACGTCGTGGCGCACCGGCGCGACTTGAAGAGCACGGTCGGCCAACTGCTGCGCCACATGAGCGGTCAACCCGCGGCGGCAGGGTGGACATCGGCCTGACGCATCCCGCGTCGTACCGCGAGGCGCTCGACACACTCTTCGCCCGCGTTAGCGGCGGGTGGAAACTCGGCCTCGACACGACACGCGCGCTCCTCGCTTCGCTGGGAGACCCGCACGACGGCCTGCGCGTGTTGCACGTCGCCGGCACGAACGGGAAGGGAAGCGTCGTCTCCACACTCGACGCGCTCCTGCGCGCGCAGGGCTTGACGGTCGGCCGATACACGTCGCCGCATCTCGTGGATTTTCGCGAGCGCATCGTGGTCGACGGCGTACCCATTGGCGAAGATGCGGTGATGGATTTCATCGCGCGCTGGACACCCGAAGTCGAACGGTTGGGCGCCACGTTCTTCGAGGCGACGACGTGCATGGCCATCGAACATTTCGCGCGCGCACGCGTCGATGTCGCCGTGCTCGAAGTGGGGCTCGGCGGCCGACTCGATGCGACTAACGTGGTCACACCAGACGCGGCCGGTGTCACATCCATCGGTCTCGATCACCAGCAGTACTTGGGCGACACGACGGCGGCGATTGCGATCGAGAAAGCGGGCATCTTCAAGCGCGGCGTGCCATCGGTGATCGGCGAGCCCGATCCGGTGATTCGCGCGCAGCTCGCGTCGCTCGCGAGCGACGCCGGATCGCCGCGCGTGTTGGTCATTCACGATGAGTGGGCGCTGCATGACATCGCCGTCGACGCCGGCGGCACGTCGTTCACGCTCGGCGCGCATGGACGACAGCGCCGCTTGCGCACGCCGCTCGTTGGGCGGTACCAGGCGTCGAACACGGCGACGGCGATCGCGATGCTGGAGTTGGCCGGCGATCGCTACGCCGCAGCCGCTGCTGCAGCCGACACGACGCTCGCAAACGTTGCGATTCCCGGACGCTTTCAGTGGCGCGGCGACGTGATTTTCGACGTCGCGCACAATCCCGCCAGCACGGCGGTGCTGTGCGATACTCTTGCGACGCTCAGTCCTCCCCGGCCGCTGGTGTGCCTGCTCACCGTGCTGCGCGACAAGGATTGGCGCTCCATGATGACGACGCTCGCCGCGCACGTCGATCGATTCGTGTTGACGGCGCCGCCGAGTGTCCCGTCCGACCGCGCGTGGGTGTTGTCCGAGGCCGTCGAGTTCGCGCGCGCGCACAACTGGTCAGCCGACGCCGATGGCGACTTCGATCGTGCGCTCGACATCGCGCGCTCGGGAGCAGCGACGACGCTCATCACCGGCTCGTTCCACACTGTCGGCGACGCGATGTCGCGCTTGCAGGTGTCTCCGCTCGCCGGATAAATTGCATGGATGGTCTTGGGCGCCCTACCCGGATTCCGCGACTTCTATCCCGCCGAGCTCGCGGAACGTACGCACATTTTCGCCACGTGGCGTGAGGTCGCGCGCCGGTTCGGGTTCGTCGAGTACGATGGTCCGCCGCTCGAGCCGCTCGAGCTGTACACCAAGAAAAGTGGCGACGAGATCGTCGGTCAACTGTACAACTTTGTCGACAAAGGTGATCGCGAAGTGGCGCTGCGTCCGGAGATGACGCCGACGCTGGCGCGCATGGTCGCCGCGCGAGCGAACGCACTGCGGAAACCCGTGCGCTGGTTCTCGATTCCGCAGTTGTTTCGCTACGAGCGGCAGCAGCGCGGCAGGTTGCGCGAGCACTTCCAGCTCAACATGGACATCGTGGGCGAGTCCGATGTGACCGCCGACGCCGAGCTGCTCGTGGGCGCGATCGAAATCATGCGTCTGTTGGGCCTGGGTCCCGACGACGTGCGCGCCCGTGTGAGCGACCGTCGCATCCTGCACGGGTATTTGCTCGCCGCGGGCGTGCCCGACGCCGCCTTCGGAGCGGTGCTCGCGGTGGTCGACAAGATCGATCGGCAGCCACGCAACGTGTCCGAGGACAAGCTCAGGACGCTCGGCCTCGATGCCGACGCGGTGCGGGCGGTGATGGCCATCCCCGAGTGCACGACTCTCGAAGGGATGCAGTCGCTGCACGTCCGCGGCAGCGAAGAGGTCGTGCGGGAGTTCTCGCGCTTCGCGTCGTATGTCGAGGCGTTGGGCGGCGGCGCATATCTGCAGCCCGATCTCTCGATCGTGCGCGGGCTCGCCTACTATACGGGGATCGTGTTCGAGTTGTTCGACGCGAAGGGCGAGCTGCGCGCGATCTGCGGCGGCGGCCGTTACGATACGCTTCTGAAGCAGAGCTGGGGACCCGACCTTCCTGCGTTAGGCTTCGGCATGGGCGACGTCGTGTTGGGCGAGCTGCTTCGCGCGCGGGCCATCCTGCCGGCGGCGCCGCCGGGCGTGGACGTGTGGGTCGCGTTCGGCGACGGCGCGACCGTCGAGGACGCCATGCGGGTCACGTCGCGCCTCCGCGCGCGCGGGATCAGCGTCGAGTACGCGTTGGGCGGCCAGCAGCTCTCGCGCCAGCTCAAAGCGGCCGCCGCCGCCGGCGCGCGCGACGCGGTGATCCTCGGCGCGCCTAACGCTGGGTTGGGCGAGGCCATGGTCCGGCGGCTGGGTGACAGCCAGGATGGCAGCAAGGAAAGGCGCGTGCTCCTCGACGACTGGATCGGCACTCTCGGGTCGCCCGGCGCGACCCGTTCATCAACACACTCGTAAATGTCCGACGACAAAAAGCTCACGCCCCGCGCCGAGGATTTCAGCGCCTGGTACAACGACGTCGTGCTGCGGGCCGAGCTCGCCGATTACTCGCCGGTGCGCGGCTGCATGGTCATCCGCCCCGAAGGCTACGGCATCTGGGAGCGCATGCAGCGCGGCCTCGATGACATGTTCAAGGCCACCGGCCACCGCAACGCGTATTTCCCGCTCTTCATCCCGCAGAGCTATCTCAATCGCGAGGCGCAACACGTCGAGGGCTTCGCGCCCGAGACCGCAGTGGTCACGCGCGGGGGCGGCAAGGAGCTCGAGGAGCCGTTGGTCGTTCGCCCAACGTCCGAGACCATCATCTACGCGATGTTCGCCAAGTGGGTGCAGAGTTATCGTGATCTGCCGCTGCTCATCAACCAATGGGCCAACGTCGTACGCTGGGAAATGCGCACCCGGCTCTTCCTGCGCACGCTCGAGTTCCTCTGGCAGGAGGGACACACTGCGCACGCCACGCACGATGAAGCGGAAGCCGAAGCGCGCCAGATGTTAGGCGTCTATCGGGAGTTCATGGAATCGTTCATGGCCATGCCGGTGGTTACGGGGCTCAAGACCGACGCCGAGCGCTTCGCGGGCGCGCTGCGCACGTACGCGTGCGAAGCGATGATGCAGGACAACAAAGCGCTGCAAGCTGGAACCTCGCACAACCTCGGCCAGAATTTCGCGAAAGTGTTCGACCTCAAGTTCCAGACCGAAAGCGGCGGCACCGACTTCGCCTGGAACACGAGCTGGGGTGCGTCCACGCGACTCGTGGGCGGCCTCGTGATGACGCACGGCGACGATGCCGGGCTGCGCATCCCGCCGCGGCTCGCGCCGACGGAAGCGGTGGTCGTGCCGATCTGGCGCACGGACGAGGAAAAATCGCGCGTGCTCGCCGCGGCACATGCCCTACGAACGGAGCTTGCGGGACGCGTGCGGGTGCACGTCGATGCGCGCGACACGATGAAGCCCGGGGCCAAGTACTACGAATGGGAGCTGCGCGGCGTGCCGGTACGCATCGAGCTCGGTCCGCGCGACTTGGACAAGTCCCAAGGGGTACTCGTCCGTCGCGACACGAAGTCCAAGCAGCCCGTTGCGTTGGACCGTCTCGCCGCCGAGCTCACGTCCTTGTTGGTCACTATCCAGGCTGACATGCTTGCGGCGGCGCGCTCGCGTCGCGAAGAGCACTCGATACGCGGCGGCATCACATACGACACGTTCCGCGAGATCATGGATGGCGAAGGCGCGTTCGTGTACGCTGGCTGGTGCGGCGACGGCGCGTGCGAAGCCGCGATCAAGGAAGAAACCAAGGCGACCATCCGCGTGCTGCCCGACGAAGAGTTCCGATCACCTGAAGCGCCGCGGACGTGTCTCAAATGCGGCCGTCCGTCTACCAGCGAGGCCGTGTGGGCCAAAGCGTACTGACCACCGGCTTCGCTCCGGCCGACGGCGCGCTGGCGTGCGAGGGCGTGTCGCTCGAGGCCGTTGCGCGCGAGGTCGGGACGCCGGTGTTCGTGTACAGCGCCGGCGCCATCCGCGACGCGTACGCGCGGCTCGACCGCGCGCTCGCGCCGGTGCCGCACCGCCTGCATTATAGCGTGAAAGCCAACTCGAGCCTCGCCGTGCTCGCGCTGCTGCACTCGTTAGGCGCGGGCGTCGACATCGTGTCGGGCGGCGAGCTGTACCGCGCGCGCCTGGCCGGCCACACGGGCCCCGACATCGTGTTCAGCGGCGTCGGAAAGACCGAGCGCGAGCTGCGCGAGGCGCTGGCCGCCGGGATCCTGCTGTTCAACGTCGAGTCGGAGGGCGAGCTCCGGCTGCTCGACCGTGTCGCCGGCGAGATGCGCGTCACCGCGCCCGTCGCGCTGCGCGTGAATCCCGAAGTGTCGGTGGATACGCCGCACCACTATACGCGCACGGGCGAACGCGGCGACAAGTTCGGCGTGCCCTACGGCGACGCCCTCGCCGTTGGGCGCCTCGCGTTCTCGCTGCTCCACACGCGACTCCTCGGCCTCGACATGCACATCGGTTCACAGGTGTCGAGCGTCGACCCGTACCGGGACGGGATGCTCCGGCTGCTCGAGTTGATCGACGATCTCCGCGCCGCGGGCGCGCCCGACCTGCGTTATCTCGATATCGGCGGTGGTCTCGCCGTGACGTACGACAGCGAGGATCCGATCGATCTCGAGTCGTACGCCGCGACCGTGTTGCCGCACGCGGCGGCATCGGGGCTCAAGCTGGTCGTCGAACCGGGCCGGTATCTGGTGGGCAACGCGGGCGTGCTGCTCACGCGCGTGCTGTACCGTAAGGAGGGCGGGGGACGCGAGTTCGTGATCACGGACGCCGGCATGAACGACCTGTTGCGCCCGTCGCACTACAACGCGTACCATCGCATCGATTCCGTTAGGCCGAACGGCGGCCGGACCCGGGCCGACATCGTCGGGCCCGTCTGCGAGAGCGGCGACTTCTTTGCGTTGGGCCGCGAGGTCGACGACGTGCGGCCCGGCGACCTGCTCGCGATCCGCTCGGCCGGCGCGTATGGGTTTGTGATGGCGTCCAACTACAACGCGCGGCCGCGGGCCGCCGAAGTGCTGGTCGATGGCGACCGGTTCGCGGTGATCACGGCCCGGGAGCAGTACGAGGATTTGGTTCGGCACGAGACGGCCCACCCAACGTGGAGGACGCCCTGATGCTCGTCGGCGTGCTGGCGGACACGCACGATCGCCTGCCGGCGATCGCCGAATTCACCAAGCGGTTTCGCGAGGCAGGCGTGGGGCTCGTCCTCCACGCCGGCGACTTCTGCGCGTCGTGGTCGCTGCGTCCCATCATCGCGGCGAATCTCGCGCTGGCCGGCGTGTACGGCCGCAACGACGGCGACCGCGAAGGCCTCCGCGCCGAAGCCGCGAAGGGCATGGGCACCGAGTTGTACGAGGGACCGCACAGCGTCGAGGTCAACGGCTCGCGCATCCTGCTCGTGCACGACATCGGCGACGTGGGCGACCGCTCCGTGAGCGGCCACGCCGTGGTGATCCACGGCTACACGCACAAATGCCGACGCGATGTCACCGGCGACACCCTGCTGCTGAACCCCGGCGAGGCGTGCGGCTGGCTGTACGGCACGCCGGGCGCCGCGCTCCTCGACCTGGACACCAAGGACGTCACGTTCATCACGCTCGAGGGCGAGCAGTGGCGGTGGTGACTCGTTCCGTTAGGCCATGACGCAGCCCGCCGCGTCGCGCATCCTGATTCTCGACTACGGGTCGCAATTCACGCAGCTCATCGCGCGCCGCATTCGCGAGGCGCGGGTCTACTGCGAGATCCACCCGCCCACGCGCACGCTCCACTGGATCCGGGACTGGCATCCGACGGGAATCATCCTGAGCGGGGGCCCGAACTCCGTGTACGGCGAGGATGTCCCCACCGCCGATCCGGCGCTGCTCGAGATTGCCCCCGTGTTGGGCATCTGCTATGGCATGATGCTCATCGCCCAACTGGAAGGCGGCGGCGTCACGCGCGCCGGCCGCCGCGAATACGGCCGCGCCGAGCTCGAGGTGGTGAAGCCGGAGGGCGTGTTCGAGGGGTTTACGCGGGGGGAGTGCATCACGGTGTGGGCGAGCCACGGCGACTACGTGGACGCGCTGCCGCCTAACTTCGACGTGATCGCGCGCAGCGCCAACGCGCCGATCGCCGCCATCCGCCACCGGTCGCGCCCGATTTCGGGCGTGCTGTTCCATCCCGAAGTGCAGCACACGCCCCGCGGCGGCGAGATCATCGCCAATTTTCTCTTCAATGAATGCAAAGCCGAGCCCGGTTGGACCACCGGCGCGTTCATCGAGGAAGAAGTGGCGCGGATTCGCGACCGCGTCGGCTCCGCGCGCGCGATCTGCGGCCTCTCGGGCGGTGTGGATTCGTCCGTGGCCGCGGCCCTCGTGCACCGCGCCATCGGCGACCGCCTGACGTGCATCTTCGTCGATCACGGTCTCTTGCGGCTGCACGAGCGGGAGCAGGTGGAGCGCACGTTCCGCGCGAACCTCGGAATCGACCTGGTCACCGTGGATGCGGCCGACCGGTTCCTAACGGAGCTCGCGGGCGTCGAAGACCCGGAGGAGAAGCGGCGCCGCATCGGTCACACGTTCATCGACGTGTTCGAGGACGCGGCGGCGCAGGTGGGCACGGGCGTCGAGTACCTGGTGCAGGGCACGCTCTACCCCGATGTGATCGAGTCGATCTCGCCGCGCGGTGGCCCGTCGGTCACGATCAAGACGCACCACAACGTGGGCGGCCTCAAGCCGGGGATGTCGTTCACGCTGATCGAGCCGCTGCGCGAGTTGTTCAAGGACGAAGTGCGTCAGGTGGGCAGGGAGTTAGGCCTTCCCGAAGAGATGGTCGGGCGCCACCCCTTCCCGGGTCCGGGACTCGCCATTCGCATTCTGAGCGACGTCACGCGCGACAAACTCGACGTGCTCCGTAAGGCCGACGCGATTTACCTCGAGGGCATTCGCGAAGCCGGACTCTACGACGACATCTGGCAGGCGTTCGCCGTCTTGCTGCCGGTGCGCAGCGTCGGCGTGATGGGCGACGCGCGCACCTACGACAACGTGGTCGCGCTGCGCGCCGTGACGAGCTCGGATGGCATGACGGCCGACTGGTTTCCATTTCCGCCGGACGTACTCGCCGACATCTCGAGCCGCATCATCAATGAGGTGGATGGTGTGAATCGCGTGGTGTACGACGTGAGCTCCAAGCCGCCGGCCACCATCGAGTGGGAGTGATCACATGGCCCACCAAGACGTTCAACACGCCACATCTGTCTTCGGGCGCGAGATCGATGCATCGGTCGATCGCGTCTGTGCGGGCTTGGCGAATCCCGTGGATGACGCGTTGGCGGGCAATGCTGCGTGGTCCGTCAGTCGTTGTTCGTTTCGTGCTTTCCTACCCGTCGTCCGCCATCAGTTGTTCGTGATCGGCGCTGATCCGAGCGACAATGATGCGATGGGAGCTCGACCGATGACGGACTGTCACGCGGTCGCCGGATCACGAACACCGAAGGACGCACCACGGGTAGGAAAGCGCGAAACGAACAACGACTGACGGACTGGAGTTGACCCGGTTTCGTGGACACCTCACCGTACAGCATATGGGCCGTGTCCCGGCGCCGCATCGGCGCTCAGCGAAGCGGCGTCCGAGTTCGGCGGTGCGCGACGCTTCCCGTGACGGTTGCCGGAAGATCGCAGTTAGGCACCGCCGCCGCGCAGGCACCTGATGTTCTGCCGCGCCCGCAGGCGGCGTCGCCGCCGCTTTCCCATTCCCCCGGCGAAGCGCTTCCCCCAGCGAGCGCCAGCGAGCGCTTTCCTAGTCCGTATAGTAGATAAACCGCCCGCAGCTCTCGCAATTCCGGAGCTCACTGTTCCGCTCCTGGTCCCGCCCCTTGCTCGTCGGCACATGTACGAAGCAGCCGTAACACACGCCGTTGAGCACCGGTGCCACCACGCGCTCGTGGCGCTTGAGGATGCGACGGTAGGTCGACTGCGTCCGCGGTGACAACTGCTCCTCGCGTTCCACAATGCGCTCGCCTAACCGCGCGCTGAACTCCTCCACGTTCACCGGAATCCCCGCGGCGGCATACTCGGCCACCGAAATGTCACGTCGCAACGTCTGCAAATCCTGGATCTCGAGCAGAATCTCGAGCTCGGCATGCAACATCAAACTCCTTTCTCCTCCAACAGGGCCAGGAACTGTGCCGGCTGCGTCAACGACAAGAGACGCTGCGGCACATCCGGCTCCTTGCTGAACTGTGCGATCTTCCCCAACACGGGGAGATACTGGTTAGACACCTCGAGCGGCGGCGCCACGATGAGGAAGAAAAAGAAAACCGGCGCCTCGTCGATCGCCTTGAAATCGACGCCGGCCGGCTTTCGCCCGAACGCAACGCGAAGCTTGTTCACGACCAACGAGCGGCAGTGCGGAATCGCGATCCCGCGCCCAATACCCGTCGACCCCAGATTCTCACGCCGCTTGAGCATCTTGTACAGCATTCCTTCCGACTTCTCGTCCAGCTTGAGAAGCGAGATCAGTTCCTTGAGGATGTCGTCCTTGGCGCTCCCGTCGAGCTCCAGTTTGATCCCGTCTTCGGTGAAGAATTGTCGTAATTCCATCTATCTCCCCAGGAGCAAATATCTATCTCGAATTGGCCGCGTCGTCGCAGGAAACTATGAAACTTACCCACCGTGCAAAACAGTGTCAAATAACGACGTTGCATGGAGTTGCCGTTAACAGTAGTTTCATTCCATGGCATTCCCATACTCCACCGCGTTCCCGGTCCCGCTCTACCTCGCACCGATGGCCGGCGTGTCCGAGTCGCCTTTCCGGCGACTCTGCCGGCGCTTTGGCGCGGACGTGGTGGTCACCGAGTTCCTTTCGGCCGAGGGCATCCGTCGCGAGAACCCGGCAACCATCGAGAAGCTGCGCTTCGGGCCTGATGAGCGGCCCATCGGCGTTCAGATTTTCGGCGCCGACCCCGCTGCCATGCGCGAAGCCGCGGCCTTCGTCACCGACGTGTTCGCACCGGAGTTCATCGACATCAACTTCGGTTGCCCGGTGAAGAAAGTCGTGAAGCGCAACGGCGGTTCGGGATGCCTGAAGGATCTCGCGCTCGTGACCGACGTCATCCGCGCCGTCATCCAGGGCACGCACCTGCCGGTGACCGTGAAAATTCGGAGCGGTTGGAACGAGCAGATGCGCGATCCGGTCAGCATCGCGCTGCGCTGTCAGGATGCGGGCGCGCGCGTCCTAACGCTGCATCCGCGCACCCGCGCGCAGATGTACTCGGGTGACGCACGCTGGGAGGAGATCGCGGCGGTGGCGAGCGCACTCGACATTCCCGTGATCGGCAACGGCGACATCAAGACCGCCGAAGACGCCGTGCGCATGCACCGCGAAACGGGATGCGCCGGCGTGATGATCGCGCGCGGATCGTTCGGCCAACCGTGGGTGTTCACCCAGGCGCGCGCCTTGTTGGAAGGGCAAACGATGCCGTCCACGCCGCCGGTCGACGAGCGCTTCGCCATCGCGTCCGAGCACGCGCGCATGGCGCAGGCGTACGAGAACGATCCGCGCGGTGCGGCCATCGAGTTCCGGAAGCATCTCGGGTGGTACGTGAAGGGCCTGCCGGGCTCGGCGGACATTCGACGCAAGCTGCACCTGGTCGAATCGCTGTCAGCGGTGGACGACATCTTCGCCGAGTACCTCGCGGCGCACGCACGCGGCGACATCGCCCGATCCGAACGAGAGCCAGACGAGGCTCGCGCGGCGTGAGACGCGAGCGCGTTCTGGCGCTCCTGCGCCAGGTCGCGTCCGGCGAGGTCGACGCCCAAGCGGCCCTCGGTGCGTTAGGCGCGCTCAGCCTGCCCAACACGGAGTCGCTCGGTTTCGCCACCGTCGACCATCACCGCGCGTTCCGCCAGGGCTATCCGGAGGTCATCTTCGCCGCGGGCAAGACCAGCGCGCAGGTCGTCGCCATCGCCGAGCGCATCGCCGAGCGCGGCGAGGGCGTGCTGGTGACGCGGCTCGACCCCGAGATGCACGCGCCGCTCCTCGACCGGTTTCCGGCGATGGAGCTCAACGCGCTCGGTCGCACCGCCTTCCTCGCGCCCGACGTACCGGCGCCCCTCGGCCGCGGCACCATCCTCGTCATCACGGCCGGTACGAGCGACCTGCCCGTCGCGGAAGAGGCGTCGGTCACCGCACGCGCCCTCGGCAACACCGTGGAACGTCTGACCGATGTCGGAGTGGCGGGCCTCCACCGGCTCCTCTCCCAGAGCCGCGTGCTCGAGGATGCCGCCGTCGTCATCGTCGTGGCCGGGATGGATGGCGCCCTGCCGTCGGTGGTCGGCGGTCTGGTACCGGTGCCGGTGATTGCGGTCCCGACCAGCGTCGGCTACGGCGCGAGCTTCGGCGGGGTGGCGGCGCTCCTCTCCATGCTCAACAGTTGCGCCTCGGGCGTGACGGTCGTCAACATCGATAACGGGTTCGGAGCGGCCTTCGCGGCATCGCGAATCACGCACGCCTAACTCAACATCCTGTCGACATCGCCGACGTTGTTCCCCGGGAGCTTCGTGCGTTCTCGCATCGGCGCGCTCGCACTCTCGGTCGCGCTGACCATCCTCGCTTCGAGCGCGGTGCATTCTCCGATCGCCGCGCTGCTGGCGTGTCT
>JAICLH010000009.1 GCA_025927495.1 Gemmatimonadaceae bacterium | reverse complement strand
GGCACCGCAATCACCATTACGAACCTTTTCAGGCGGTCACAAACCTAGGCCGACGCGGCCTCCGAAGGCATCATTTCCGCTTGGACACCCGCTGATCACGAACAACGAAGGACGCACCACGGGTAGGAAAGCACAAAACGAACAAAAAATGACGGACCACATCCCGCGCCACACCGAGCCTCGGTGGCGCAGCCAGTCGGGTTCCATGGGCCGGAGACGCTCTCTGCTGCGAGATGATTCGTCTCCGCAATTCGGAACAGGATTACTTGACGGGAAGAAACTCGCTGAGCGCGTGTCGCGTATAGATACCAGAGGAGGTGCGACATGCTTGGCATTCTAGGCTTAGCGATAACCGGCGCGGCCGTCGTGATCGGCTACATGAACAGTCGGCACTTCGTGCGGACGCGACTGCGCTACGTGGACGCGGCGCAGCGCCGGATGGCCCCGATCATAGCGGGAGTCGTCGCGGCGCTCGTGGCGTCGCCGATCGTGTGGTTTCTTCCGGCCGTGGGAACGGGGGCGGCGTTGTTATTCGGATTGGCGGTGGGGACGGGCGTGGCGCACGGCGCGCGCGATGTGCGCAAAGGGACGGCGGGTCTCTTGGAGCCGTGAGTCTGGGAGCAATGGGGCAGGGGTGAAAACGGAGCGCGATCGTCCTTGGCGATCGCGCTCCGTTTTTTCATGGCTCGGACGTGGGTGATCTTGCGCCGCGCGCGACACCGGATACTTTAGCCGACGTTACACCGCCGTAGTTCGCCACTCGCCGAACACGGATCACCCCGTTCAGGAGGTTCCCGACCTCTCGTTCGGTCCCGCATTGTCGCCGGGATTGCATTCAGCATTGCACACCAGCACGACTCTGCCGTCCCCCTTCCGATTCTCCTTCGGAGGAGATCATCCATGCTTGTTCCACTGTGTGTCTCTCGCCGCACGCGACATCGCTGGGGCGAGTCGCGGTCCGCGGCGCGCGTCATCACCCGCGCGGCCACGCTCGCGATGGCGCTCGAGTTGGGGCTGGCTGGCGTGGCCAGCGCTCAAGGCCTCATCGCCGGCTACGTCACCGACAAGACGAACAGCCAGCCCATCGCGGGCGCGCAGGTCGTCGTACAGGGCACCACGTTGGGCGCCCTCTCGGACTTGAGCGGCCATTTCCGCATCAACGGCGCCAAGGGCGCCACCGCCACCGTCATCGCCCGGCGCATCGGCTACGCATCGCAGACGAAGAGCGTCACGGTCGGCGACACCGCCGTCCAGTTCGTGCTCGAGCCGCGCGCCACCAGCCTCGATGAAGTCGTCGTCACCGCGACGGCCGGCGCCGCCACCAAGCGCGAGATCGGCAACTCCGTGACGACGATCGACGCGGCGCGCATCCAGCAGATCGCGCCCATCCAGAGCTTCCAGGAGCTGCTCAACGGACGCGCGCCTAACGTCGACGTCATCGAAGGCTCGGGCCAGGTCGGGACGGGGGCCAAGATCCGCGTCCGCGGCATCTCGAGCTTCGACCTCACGCAAACGCCGCTCATTTACGTGGACGGCGTGCGCATGGACAACGACCAGGCGACCGGCCCGGTGAACCAGGCGTTCGGCTCGAGCTCCATCTCGCGCTGGAACGACATCGATCCCGAGGAGATCGCCAAGGTCGAAGTGATTCGCGGTCCCTCGGCGGCCACGCTATACGGCACCGAGGCATCGAACGGTGTCATCCAGATCGTGACCAAGCAGGGCGCAGCCGGTCCAGCGCGCTACGAATTTTCCGTGTCGCAGGGGACCAACTTCGTGATGAACCCGCAGGGGCGTTGGCCGACGAACTGGAACATGGTGAACGGGCAGCTCCAGTCGATCGACTTCACGCAGCTCAACAACGCGTACAAGCAGCACACCGGCAACGACATCTTCCAGAACGGCTACACGCGCAAGTATCGCGCGGGCATCGGCGGTGGAAGCGACTTGTTCCAGTACTACGTGTCGGCCACGAGCGAGCGCGATGACGGTGCGGAACAAACCAACGATCTGCATCGCGAAAACTTCCGCGCGAACCTCACGGCACAGCCCAGCGAGAAGTTCAAGATCGAGACGCACATGGGCTATCAGACGGGGCGGACCAATCTCGCGCCTGAGGCGGGGTACGGCGGCATCCCGTGGACGACGATGCTCATGGACCCGGCGTCCGTGTCCGATCCGGGCGCATACGGGTTCGGCAGTTCGCTGCCGTGGCAGTACAACGAAGAGTACCACATGTTCCAGGACATCAACCGCTTCACCGGGAGCATCCAGTTTACACATCAGCCCACGTCGTGGTTCACGCAGCGCCTGATCCTGGGCGCTGACCAGGTCAACACGATGGACGTGGAGCTGGCGCTGCGCATCGACTCCCTGTACAACACGGGCATCGGCACCGACGCGTTAGGCTACAAGTTTCAGTCGAACAACACCGACGAATTCCGCACGTACGACTACGCGGCCACCGCCAAGGTCGGGCTCTCCGACTTCAACTTCGCGACGTCCGTCGGCGCGCAGTACTACACGAAGAAGTACGAATTCGTGAACGCGGGCGGCTTCGTGTTCCCGGCGCAAGGCCTCACGGCGATCAACGCGCTGACGAACAGCTTGAGCACCGGCCAGGACGTAACCGAGAACAACACGCTCGGCTACTACGCTCAGGAGACGATCGGCTGGAAGGACCGCCGATACCTCACCCTTGCGTTGCGGTCCGACAAGAACAGCGCATTCGGCGCTGACTTCAAGCGCGCGTACTACCCCAAGGCCAGCTTGTCCTGGGTGGTCAGCGATGAGCCGTTCTTCCACGTGGAC
The DNA here is from genome assembly GCA_025927495.1 of Gemmatimonadaceae bacterium. Lineage (GTDB taxonomy): Bacteria > Gemmatimonadota > Gemmatimonadetes > Gemmatimonadales > Gemmatimonadaceae > JADGGM01. Next base: position 32,967 of record JAICLH010000009.1, on the reverse strand, counting down.
TGGCTCAATTCGCTGCGTCTGCGCGCCGCGTACGGCGAGACGGGCCAGCAGCCTGACCAGTTCTCGGCGCTCAGGACGTACGCGCCGATTACGGGGCCGGGCGACCAGCCGGCCGTCACGCCGCTCACGTTAGGCAACCCGAAGCTGGGGCCGGAGCGTGGCAAGGAATTCGAGACCGGATTCGAGAGCAGCTTCCTCAACGATCGCGTGGGCCTCGAGTTCACCTACTACAACAAGAACACCGACGACGCAATTCTCGATCAGCAGGTAGTACCCTCGGCCGGCTTCGGCTTCGAGAGACTCGTCAACGCCGGCCACATCAAGAACTCCGGTGAAGAGGTGGTGCTCAATGTGACGCCGGTGCGCGGCGACAATTTCCAATGGGACGCGGCGGTGTCCTTCTCGCACAACACGAACAAGATCATCAGCCTCGGCATTCCGGGGGTTACGTCGATCTCTCCGGGCACCTATCAGGAAGACATCAACGGGTTCCCGGTGGGCGCGTGGTTCCTGCGCAAGGTCACGAGCGCCCAGGTCGACGGGACGGGCACGGCGTACAACATCATGTGCGCCGACGGTCATGGCGGGCAGGTCGATTGCTCGACTGCGCCTAACGTCTACCAGGGCTCGAGCGTGCCGACCAAGGAAGGCGCGTTCACATCGACGTTCACGCTGTGGAAGCGTCTCAAGCTCTACGGCACGGTCGACTATCAGCTCGACTTCCAGAAGCTCGACGGCAACCTGCGTATCCGCTGCTACTTCGAGTTAGGCGGTATGTGCAAGGACCTCGCCGACCCGGTGCACGGCAACCCGATCATCGTCGCCGGCGCGCAGGAAGGCATTCCGTCGTACCTGATCAGCAACGCCAGCTTCTATCGGTTAGGCGAAGTCTCGGCCTCGTACGCGCTGTCGGACGAGATGGCGGCCAGGCTGCACGCGCGCTCGGCGTCGCTCACGCTCGCCGGCCGCAACCTGGTGACCTGGACCAGCTACAAGGGACTCGATCCGACCGCCCAGTTCCTCGGCGGTTCGCGCGGTACCAGCGTGGCCTGGGAGCAGACGGTGACACCGACGCTCTCCTCGTTCCTGCTGACGTTGAACCTCACGTTTTGACCGACGACCTCACTCAGCCGACAACTCTCATGAAACTCTCGCAGAGTAACACCACGGCGCGACGGTCGAGACAGGGAATCCTGCTGTTCGGCGCGGCGCTCCTGCTTGGCGCGCTCGCTGCGTGTGACAGCCTGCTCGACGTGCCTGTGCCGAGCCGCATTCCGGCAGGACCGCTGGAGACGCCGGCCAATGCGGTTCTTCTCACGAACGGCGCGATCGGCGACTTCGATTGCGCGTTAGGCTCATTCATTATCGTGGGTGGCGAGCTGACGGACGAGCTCGAGGACGCCACCGAGACGGCCGCGCGCTGGGTGTACGACAAGCGCTCGGTGCCCACGGACCAGCAGCTCTACGCGATCGCCGATTGCGACGACGAAGGGACCTACATCCCGTCGAACCGCGCCCGCGAGTCGGCGGACAACGTCCTGCGCATCCTCGAGAACGCGACCGACGCCGAGGTGCCGACCGGCGTCAGCCGCGACAGCCTGATCGCGACCCTGGCTGCATACGCGGGGTACGCGCGCATTCAGTTAGGCGAGATGTTCTGCTCGTCGGTCATCTCCACCTTGAATCCGGACGGTTCGATCACGTACGGGACGGAGCTGACGCCGCAGCAGATGTTCCAGTCCGCCGATTCGTCGTTCACGCTGGCAATCACAACGGCGCAATCGTCGGGCAACAATGAGGACGCGCTCGAGATGGCGTACATCGGGCGGGCGCGCTCGGAGCTAGATCAGGGCCTGTGGGACGCAGCCAAGGCGGACGCCGGGCAAGTGACGGACGTGAATTACGATCACGTCTCGACGGCGTCGGGCACGATACCGCGCCGCGAGAACCGTGTGTGGTCGGAGAACAACGGCTCCGGGATCGCGTCTTCCGTCGGCCCGCGCTACCAGGGCATGACGTACGATGGCGTGGCCGATCCGCGTGTGCCGACGGCGGCGTTCGGTCAGACGTCGGAGTCCGGCGTACACGAATGGGAGCAGCTCAAGTATCCGGACGTGAGCACGTCGATCCCGGTCGCCAAGTGGTCCGAGGCGCAGCTGATCATCGCCGAAGCCGACGTCCGCGACGGAGACCCGGCCAGTGCGATCACCATCATCAACACGCTGCACGCGCGCGCCGGTTTGCCGCCCTACATCGGCGCGACAGATCAGGCTTCGGTGCTCGCCCAGGTCATCGAGGAGCGGAGCCGTGAGTTGTTCCTCGAGGGCCAGCGTCTGTATGACGTAATTCGCAACAACCTCTCGCTCGATCCGGCGCAAGGATCACCGTACCGGAACGGCGGCCAGTACGGTCCCGCCGGCGCGCAGTTGTGCCTCAAGCTGCCGGACATCGAGCGGGCGAACAACCCGAACCTGAGCCACTAACGGAGAGGGAAGCGCGCGCGAACGCGCGCTGAGGGAAGCGTTGCACTGAGGGAACCGGCGGCCTAACGGCCGCCTGAGGAAAGGGGGAGGAGAGCCGGGCACGTCGCCGGCCTTTCGCCCTCTTTCCCGCAGGCGGCCGTTAGGCCGCGGCTTCCCGCAGCGGCAGCGCTTCCCACAGCGCGCGCCCGCGCGCGCGCTTCCCTGACTACATGTTTTCTACCATTGCCTGCCCGAACTCGCTCGTCTTGAGCAGCGTCGAGCCGGGCATCAGCCGCTCGAAGTCGTACGTCACACGCTTCTGCGCGATCGTCTTCTCGAGCGAGCGCACGATGCGGTCCGCGGCCTCGTCCCACCCCATGTAGCGCAGCATCATCTCGCCGCTCAAAATCACCGAGCCGGGATTCACCTTGTCCTGGCCGGCGTACTTGGGTGCCGTGCCGTGCGTCGCCTCGAATATGGCGTGGCCGGTGAGATAGTTGATGTTCGCGCCCGGCGCGATGCCGATGCCGCCCACCTGCGCCGCCAGCGCATCGGAGATGTAGTCGCCGTTCAAGTTCGGCGTCGCGATCACGCTGTACTCCTTGGGGCGCAGCAGAATCTGCTGCAGGAACGCGTCGGCGATCACATCCTTGATCACCAGGCCGTTAGGCAGCTTGAGCCACGGACCGCCATCGAGCTCGGTCGCGGCGTATTCCTGCCGCGCCGTCTCGTAGCCCCAGTCCCGGAACGCACCCTCCGTGTACTTCATGATGTTGCCCTTGTGGACCAGCGTCACACTCGTGTACTTCTGGGCGATGGCGTACTCGATCGCGGCGCGCACGAGACGCTTGGTCCCGTCTTCCGAGATCGGCTTGATGCCGATCCCACTCGACTCGGGGAATCGAATGGTGCGCGCACCGAGCTCCTCGCGGAGGAAGCGAATGAGCTTCTCCGCTTCCGGCGTGCGCGCCTTGTACTCGATGCCGGCGTAGATGTCTTCCGTGTTCTCGCGGAAGATCACCATGTTCACGTCCTGTGGCGCCTTGACGGGCGACGGCACACCCTCGAACCAACGCACCGGTCGCACGCAGGCGTACAGGTCGAGCTGCTGCCGGAGCGCGACGTTGAGCGAGCGAAAGCCGCCGCCCACCGGCGTCGTGAGTGGCCCTTTGATCGCAACCAAATACTCCGAGATCGCGGCGACCGTCTCTTCGGGCAGCCACGTGTTGAGCAGGTTCTTCGATTTCTCGCCGGCCAGCACTTCATACCACGCAATGCGGCGCTTCGTGCCGTATGCTTTGCTCACTGCCCCATCGAGCACCACCTGCGCGGCACGCCAGATATCAGGACCGGTTCCGTCGCCTTCGATGAACGGAATGATGGGCTCGGCGGGCACGGACAGTTTGCCGTCACGCATCGTGATCGGCTCGCCGGCGGCGGGCGGGGGCACGAGTTTCTTGTATTCGGACACGGCGGAGGTCGACATGATGCTCCCTGGGCAGTCGTCGATGTTCGTTGGAACTTCTGCAAAGTTACGTCGAGTGACATGAACGGCAACGGGAACGTCGAGGCGGTGGCGACGGCGATTCACGAAGCCTACGACGCCTACCAGAGCCGCTTCCGGGCGATCACGCGCCGCGCGTCGGAGCGCTTCGTGCGCCGCGAATGGCGCGAGGCGCAGCGCGATGCATCGGAGCGCATCGTGTTGTACAAGCATCGCGTCGATGAGGTGCTCGCGCAGACGCGCGCCATGTTGGGCGACTGCGTGACCGATGTCGCCACGTGGGAAGAGATCAAGTGGATGCACGGCGCGCTCATCGCCGAGCGCGCCGACTGCGAGATCGCCGAGAGCTTCTTCAACTCGGTCACTCGGCGCATCTTCTCGACGGTGGGCGTGAACCCGCTCGTCGAGTACGTGTTCCCGGACAACGAGCCGGGCGACATCGATGACGGGCCGCCGGTCACGCGCCGCTACGCGTGGCGCGGCGACACGGCCGACGTGGTGCGTCGCATGCTGCACGACCTCTCGTGGGACGCGCGCTGGCGGGACATGGACGGCGACGCCGAGCGCGTCGCCGAGCGCATCGACGCGGAGCTCCTCACGGTGCGGGGATCGTTGGCTTCGACGCGCTCGAGGTGCTCGAGGCGCCGTTCTTTCGCAACAAGGGCGCGTATCTCGTGGGTCGCCTGCTGTGCGCCGACGATCACGAGCCGCTGCCCGTGCTCCTCCCGCTGCTCAACGGTGGCGACGGCATCTACGTGGATGCCGTGCTGTTGAGCGAGGACGAAGCGAGCATCGTGTTCGGCTTCAGTTGGTCGTACTTCCTCGTCGAAATCGCGCGGCCGCACGCGGTCGTGGATTTTCTCCACGGGATCATGCCGCTCAAGCGCATCGATGAGTTGTACAACGCGATCGGCTACAACAAGCACGGCAAGACGGAGCTGTATCGGGAGCTCGTGGCGCACCTGGGCGCGCCCGGTGCGCGATTCGAGTTCGCGCCCGGCGACCAGGGGCTCGTCATGAGCGTGTTCACACTGCCGACGCTCAACGTGGTGTTCAAGATCATCAAGGACCGGTTCGGGCATCCCAAGCGGACCACGCGGCGGACGGTGATGGACAAATACCAGTTCGTGTTCGTGCGCGACCGCGTGGGGCGTCTGGCGGACGCGCAGGAGTTCGAGCACCTCGACCTGCCGCGCGCGTGTTTCAGCGAGCCGTTGCTCGAGCATCTGTTGGACGCGGCGGCGTCGACGGTGCAGCTCAAGGGCGACCACGTGATCGTTAGGCATCTGTACACCGAGCGGCGCGTGACGCCGCTCAACGTGTACCTGCGCGACGCGTCGCCGTACGACGCGGCCCTGGCGGTGCTCGACTACGGCGCGGCCATCAAGGACCTCGCGGCCGCGAACATCTTCACGGGCGACATGCTGATGAAGAACTTCGGCGTGAGCCGGCACGGACGCGTGATCTTCTACGACTACGATGAGTTGTCGCTGCTCACCGATTGCGTGTTCCGCCACTTGCCGCAGCCCCAAACGCCGGAGCAGGAAATGGCGGCCGAGCCGTGGTACTACGTGGGCGAGAACGACGTGTTCCCCGAAGAATTCGAGGCGTTCATGTTGCCGCCCGGCAAGCTGCGCAAGCGATTTCTGCAGCGGCACGGCGAGCTGTTCACGGTCGAGTTCTGGCAGTCGATGCAGGAGCGGCAGCGCCACGGCGACATGCCGGACGTGTTTCCCTATCCCGAGTCGCGGCGGCTCCGACACACGTGAGCACCGTCGAGAGCGACGTGGTGGTGATCGGCGCCGGGGCGATGGGCAGCGCGGCGGCGTACGCGCTTGCGCGCCGCGGGGTGCGGGTGACGGCGATCGACCGGTTTGCGCCGCCGCACGCGCATGGCTCGTCGCACGGCCGGACGCGCATCATCCGCGAGGCGTACTTCGAGCATCCCGCGTACGTGCCCCTCGTGCGGCGGGCGTACCAGCTCTGGGCGGATCTCGAGCGCGAGACCGGCCGGGCGCTCTTTCGCCGCACCGGCGGCCTAACGTTAGGCGCCGAGGATGGCGTGCTCGTGTCGGGCGCGTTGCGGAGCGCGCGCGAGCATGCGGTGGACCACGAAACGCTCGACGCGGGCGAGATAAGGCGGCGCGTGCCCGCGCTCGCGCCGCCGCCCAACACGGTGGGCGTGCTGGAGCACCGCGCGGGCATTCTGTTTCCGGAGCGATGTGTCGAAGCGTTGCGCGCCGCGGCTCGCCGGCGGGGCGCACAGTTGGTCATCGAGGAGCGCGTGCTGCGATGGGACGCATCCTCAGGCTTTGTGAGCGTCACGACCGACCGTGGAATGCATCGCGCGCGGCGCGTGATTCTCACCGCCGGCGCGTGGCTCGCTCAACTCGCGCCCGGCCTCGGCGTGCCACTCGTTGTCGAGCGCCAGGCGGTGCACTGGATCACGCCGCGAAAGCATCCCGAGCGCGTCGGCGCGCGGCACCTTCCGGTCACGATCTGGGAATACGCGCCGGGCTGCATGTTCTACGTCATTCCCGACGTGGGCGACGGCCTCAAAGCGGCGCTGCACCATCAGGGCGCAACCGTCGAACCCGATACGCCCGTTGCGCCGGTGACTCACGCGGAGCAGGCGGAAGTCCTCGCGCTCATCGGCCGTTACCTGAACGACGCCGCGGGCATCGTGAGCGAAAGCGCGACGTGCCTCTACACGAATACGCCCGATGGCCACTTCGTGATCGACGCGCATCCCGGCGTGCCCGAGGTCATCGTGGCCAGCGCCTGCTCGGGGCACGGCTTCAAGTTCGCGCCGGCCATCGGCGAAGCGCTGGCGGATCTTGCGTTAGGCACCGAACCCGCCGTCGATCTGACGCCGTTCCGGCTCGCGCGGTTCGGCGCCTTAACGAGTAACCCGCGTCTGCATTTGTGAGCGCGGCGAAGAGGGAAGGGGGCAGCGACCCGAGCGAGCGCTTCCCGGTCGTCTCCGCCTTAACGTCCTGTCGTGTCCGCCTCAACACAGATCGATGCGCGGGACACTCCGGTCGTCGCGCGCCCGCCGATAGACGATGTCGGCCGCGGCCAGATCCTCCACCGCCAGGCCCACCGACTTGAAGAGCGTGATCTCCTCCGGCGTGCGACGGCCATCGCTCGCGCCTTCGAGAATTTCGCCTAACTCTGCACGGATGTGGGACTCGTGCAGCGCGCCCTCGCGGATGGGGATCACGAGGTCGCCGGCCTCGCGTAGTGCGGACTCGCGCCGATCGACGAAGCACGCCGAACGGAGCACCGCCGCCGTGTCGACCTCGCGCGCGGTCGCGACGCTCGCACCCACGACGTTCAAGTGCGCCCCCGGCGTGAGCCAGTCGCCCATGAGCACCGGCTCGCGCGCGGAGGTCACCGTGCACACGAGGTCGGCCTGCTCCACGGCCTCGCGCGGCGTCGCGACTGCCGTCACGGTCAGGTCTGACGCATCGTATCGACGCGCGAACGCCGCCGCCCTCGCGGCCGTGCGGCTCCACACGCGCACGCGTCGCACCGGACGGACCGCGCGCATGGCCTCGAGGTGACTGTGCGCCTGCACGCCGGCGCCGAGCATCGCCAGGTCCTCCGCACCCGGCCGCGCCAGCAGGCGCGTGGCGACAGCCGATGCCGCCGCGGTGCGCACCGCTGTGACGGCGCCCGCATCCATGATCGCGACCAGCGCGCCATGGTCGGGGTCGAAAAACAGCACCGCGCCCTGATGGGAGTCGTGCACGGTCCCTTCGTTGCCGGCGAACACGCTGATCGCCTTCACGCCGAGCGATCGCGGATCATCGAGATATGCGGGCATCGCGGCGAGAGCGCCGCCGGCATCCCCGGGAATGCGGACCACGGGACGCAGCGGCACCACAGCGCGCCCGCGCGTGAGCGCGCGGAACGCACGCTCCATTGCGTCGATACATTCGCGCATGGGCAGGAACTCCCGTACGCGCGTCCCGTTGACAACGATAGTGTTCACGCCGACACTCTCCATGCAGGAATCGTCGGGCTCGAAAAAATTCGGGAGACATCGTGACGCCCTTCGTCAATCTGCTCGAGCTCGAAGCGCTCGCCAAACCCCGCCTCCCCACGGCGGTGTTCGACTACTTCGCCGGCGGCGCGCACGATGAGATCACGCTGGGCGCGAACCGTCGCGCGTACGATGCCATCGCGCTCAGGCCGCGCGTCCTCGTCGACGTGAGCCGCCGCGATCTCTCGATGACATTGCTCGGTCAGACGCTCGCGTTTCCTGTACTCGTCGCGCCGATGGCGCTGCAGCGCATGGCGCATACTGATGGCGAGATGGCAACGGCGCGCGCTGCCGCGTCGCTCAAGACGGTGTTCACCGTTAGTACACTGTCGAGCGTGACGGTCGAAGAGATTCGGCCCGCGTGCGCGCTTGCGCCGTGGTTCCAGATTTACGTGCATCAGGATCGCGCACTCACCGAAGGCATGCTGGCGCGTGTCGCGGCATGCGGCTACGGCGCGCTCGTGCTCACGGTGGACACGCCCGTGCTCGGCCGTCGCGAGCGCGACGTGCGGAACACGTTCCAGCCGCCGCCCGGCGTCGCCTTCGCGAACATGATGGCAGGGACGGGCGCGACGACCGGCACGTCGGAGCGCGACTCCGCGCTGGCGATGTACTTCGCGGCGCGTCACGATGCGAGCGTCACGTGGAAGGATCTCGCCTGGCTGCGCCGCACGTGTCGGCTGCCGCTCGTGCTCAAGGGCGTGATGCGCGGCGATGACGCGAAGCGCGCCGCCGACCACGGCGTCGATGCGCTCATCGTGTCCAACCACGGCGGACGCCAGCTCGACACGGCGATCCCGACGATTCGCGCTCTGGCAGAGGTCGCCGATGGCGCCGGCCCCAACGTGCCCGTGCTCGTCGACGGGGGCGTTAGGCGGGGCACCGACGTGCTCAAGGCGATCGCGCTCGGCGCACGCGCGGTGCTCGTGGGACGGCCGGTGTTGTGGGGCCTGGCGCTGGACGGAGAAACCGGCGTCAGTCGCGTGCTCACGACGCTGCGGGATGAGCTCGACACCGCAATGGCACTCTGCGGCTGCGCCACGCTGTCAGACATCGGGCGCGACCTGGTCGTGACCTGAGCGAAAAGACGGGCCACTCGAATCGGCTCGCACGTCGAAGAGGGTCGCGCCAATCTTCATCGTGAAACGATCGCGCGCAACGACGTCGAGCCCATCCCATTGCTGTGCGACTCCGATAGTTTTCGTGGACACCGGCGACACGGCCCGTGTCGTCGCTGCACACCTACGACATTCGTGGATTTGGCCGCACGGAGCGGCATGCCATCCCGGGGGAACGAGGCATGAGCAAGGGAACCACAGCCACGCAGACCGACGCCCTGTCCGTCACCGACGGCCGCACGGGCAAAACGTACGACCTTCCGATCACCGATGGCGCTGTGCGCGCCATGGACCTGCGCCAAATCAAGGAGACGCCCGACGAGTTCGGGACGCTCAGCTACGATCCGGCCTTCTTGAACACCGCGGCGTGCCGCAGCGCGATCACGTATATCGACGGCGACAAAGGAATTCTTCGCTATCGCGGATATCCGATCGAGCAGCTCGCCGAGGGCGCAACGTTCCTCGAGACCGCATGGCTGCTCCGTCATGGCGAGCTGCCCACACCCAAGCAGTACGACCAGTGGGTGCACGACATCACGTACCACACGTACGTGCACGAAAACATCAAGAACTTTCTGCAAGGATTCCGCTACGACGCGCACCCGATGTCGATGCTGTGCAGCACAGTGGCGGCGCTGTCTTCGTTCTATCCGAACGCGAAGAACATCTTCGATCCGGAAGAGCGGAACCTTGCCGTGATTCGCCTCATCGCGAAAGTGCCCACGCTGGCGGCATTCATCTTTCGCCACGGCAAGGGTCTGCCGTTCGTCTATCCGGACAACGACCTCTCGTACGTGGAGAACTTTCTCTCCATGGTGGCGCGCATGACCGAGACGCGCTACGAATCGAGACCGGTATTCACGCGCGCGACCGAAGTGTTGTTCATCTTGCACGCCGATCACGAACAGAATTGCTCGACGACCGCTGTGCGCACGGTGGGATCCTCGCACGCGGATCCGTTCTCGGCGGTCGCGGCGGGAATCGCAGCCCTCTATGGTCCTCTGCACGGCGGCGCGAACGAGGCCGTCCTGCGCATGATCGAGCAGATTGGGCACCCGAAGAACGTGAAGGCGTTCATCGAAGAGGTAAAGTCCGGCACCGGTCAGAAGCTGATGGGCTTCGGTCACCGGGTATACAAGAGCTACGATCCGCGCGCGCGCATCGTGAAGCGTTTGGCGGACGACGTGTTCAAGGAAGTCGGCATGGACAAGGATTTGGAGATCGCGCTCGAGCTCGAGCGGATCGCGCTGTCCGACGACTACTTCACGTCACGCAAATTGTATCCGAACGTCGACTTCTACACCGGCCTCATCTACAGATCGATGAAGTTCCCGACCGACTTCTTCACGGTGCTGTTCGCGATTGCGCGCACTTCGGGATGGCTCGCGCAGTGGGAAGAGATGCTGCAGGACAAGGAGCAGAAGATCGCGCGTCCGCGACAGATCTTCGTTGGGCACGACGAGCGGCCGTACAAGAGTACGCTCGCGGCCAAATAGGGCGCGGTCTCGAGAGGCCGGTCAGCTTCGAGTCTTACACTCGAGGCTGACCGGCTTTGTATTGTCGCACGCGATCGACTGGTCCATGCCGCGGGCCAGGATGCCGCACGCAGTGGACACGGCGGATTTCGTGGCCTCGGCTTCGGTCGACGCGGATGCGGTTGCGCAATTGCGTTGACCGGAGAACTGGACGCACGCATGGCATTCGGTTCGTTGGGCGCCGAGTGTCGACCAGAGGAGGAAGGCGGCAAAGACAACGATCAGAACGGCTGCAACAATCGGAGCGCGTTTCATGGCGTTCGGAACCCTTGTGACATGGTAGAGCAACGATAGCACGTAGATTATCTGTCGGCGAGGTTCGCGATCGTGGCGGTGATCCACTGTACGATCCTCGTTATCCCTGGCGCAGTGGGTCAATTTAGAATTCAGCTCTCTAGCAGCGATCGGACCGCGGTCGATGCCACTGTCACCGCAGCCGAGCGATCGGTTCTGATCCGAGCTGTCATCCGCCCGATCCGCGTTCCACAGAGCGAGGTGCTCTTCACTTCGCAGCGACGCGCCGGCCGCGCACCGGCTTCCCTTCCAACTGACCCGCCATAATCCTTGGCGCCAGGTTGCCATGCGCTGACGCGCGCGCTAACTTTAAAGGATGGGTGGCGGGGCGGTTGGCTCGCTCCCGATGGTGAACGTGGAAGGACCTTGGGGTTACCGGGTCCTTTTTTTGGGTTTGCGAACCTTCGATGCGGGATGGATCGTGGTTGAAGTCGTGATTGGCGAAAACGACCGGCTGGACGTCGTGCTCAAGCAGTTCCAGCGGAAGGTAATTCGTGCGGGGGTGCTCAAGGACCTGCGCAAGAAGCGGTATTACGAGAAGCCGAGCGAGGCGCGCCAGCGGAAGGCGGGGGCGGCGCGGCTCAGGCTCGCGCGCGCCAGGCGGCGCGCGGTTTAGGCGCGATAGTCGGAGCGAACGTGTCGAAGCAGGACGCCATCGAGCTCGAAGGCACCGTCACGGAAGTGCTGCCTAACGCGACGTTTCGCGTCGCGGTGAACGACACCCACACGGTTCTCACGACGCTCGGCGGCAACATGCGGCGCTTCCGCATCCGCGTCCTGGCGGGTGATCGGGTCCGGATCGAAGTCTCACCGTACGATTTGACGCGCGGCCGGATCATCTTCAGGCACAAAAACTAGGGAAGCGCCGCTGGCGCCGCTTGGGGAAGCGCTGCGCTTGGGGAATCCGGGGCTCGCGCCCCGTTGGGGAATAGGGCGCGATTTGGTTCTTTGCTCAGGCAGCAACGGTCTCGGATTCCCTAAGGGAGCGCTCGCTCCCGATTCCCCAAGCGTAGCGCTTCCCCACGCCGCGCCAGCGGCGCTTCCCTCCGCAAACTATGCCCATTCGTCACATCTCCGATACCGCTCGCTGGGTCGCGTTCTATCGGGCCATGGAGAGCGAGCGACCGGACGCGCTGTTCGTGGATCCATGGGCGCGTCGCCTCGCGGGAGCGCAGGGCGAGGCCATCGTCCGCACGCTGCCGCGCGCGCAGTCGAGCGCGTGGGCCATGATCGTTCGTACCGCGGTGTTCGACGAGATCATTTTGCGTCTCGTGCAGCGCGATGGAGTGGATCACGTCATCAATCTCGCGGCCGGATTGGACACGCGTCCGTTCCGCCTCGCGCTGCCGCCGGCGCTCCGTTGGACCGACGTCGACCTGCCGGACATCCTGGCCTACAAGCAGGAAACGCTCGCCGGGGTCCAACCAAAGTGCGTCTACGAAGCCATCGCCACCGACCTCACCGACACGACCGCCCGGCAAACGTTGTTCGCTCGGTTAGGCGGCACCGCGCGTCGCGCGTTGATCGTCACCGAAGGACTGCTCATCTATCTTCAGCCCGCGCACGTGGGCGCGCTCGCGGACGCGCTGCACGCGCAGCCCACGTTTCACGATTGGCTGATCGACATTGCGAGTCCGTGGCTTCGGAAGTACATGGCCAAGTCGTGGGGCAAGACGCTCGACGCCGGCGGATCGCCGATGCACTTCTTCCCGGAAGAGGGACCCAAGTTCTTCCGGCCGCACGGCTGGCGCATGGTGGAGTTCCGCTCGAGCCTCGAGGAAGCGCATCGACTGCGCCGCGAGATGAAGCTCGCGTGGTTGTGGCGCTTCATGGGCAAGATCTCATCGGCCGAACGGCGCGAAGCGCAGCGGATGATCTCGGGCGTCGTGCTGCTCGAGCGCGCGGGGGCGCAAGACCGTTAGTCGTGCACGCGTTCGACGGTCTCGGCTTCCTCGAGCGAGGACGCCGGCAGCTGGAGCGTGAAGCAGCTGCCCCCGCCGATCCGATCGGCGTACGTCACGTTCCCGCCCTGCGCTTCGGCGAGACGACGCGCAATGGCCAGGCCTAACCCGGCGCCGGCGCCGTCGTCCGGCGAGACGCCCGGGATGAGCCGATAGAACGGGTCGAAGATCCGCTCGCGCTCGGCGCCGGTGATGCCCGGCCCCCGATCCGCTACCGTGATGTGCAGCATGCCATCCGTGCGCCGCACCTCGATGTCGATGGGCGTGTCGGCCGGCGAATACTTGAGCGCGTTCTCGATGAGATTCACGAGGATGCGCAGCGAGTGCACGAAGTCGAACTCGCCCACGAGCACCGGCTCGGACCATTCGATGGACGCGCGCACCTCGCGTCCATTGAGCGCACCCGATACCTGCTGGATCGCGGCGCCTACGAGATCCTCGGCCGCATTGAGCTCGCGTCGCACGGGCAGCGCACCGGCGTTGAGTCGCGACAACTCGAGGAGATCGGCGACCATGCGATTGAGCCGGTCGGCCTGCTGCTCGATCACGGCCGCGCGCTCGTCGCCGGTGAACGCGATGTCGTGCGCGAGCGCCTTGATCGTGGTGAGCGGCGTGCGGAGGTCGTGCGACACGGAGGCGAGCAGCGCGTCCTTGAGGTGATCCGCTTCACGCAGCGCCTCGGCGTGCTCGGCTTCCGCCACCAGGCGGACGCGCTCGATGCCCAACGCCGCGTAGTACGAGAGTGCCGCGAGGAAGCGGCGCTGCGGCGGGTCGAGCGCAATCGCCTCCGTGTCGGCGAGCCGCAGCACACCGACTGTCCGCTCGTGGACGATGAGCGGTACCAGCAGAGCGCGCGCGTCCTCGAGTGCGAGGTCGAACGAGACGTTTTCGTTAGGCGGGCGCGGCGCGCGGAACACCGAGCCATCCGGCCGCTCGGCGGCCACGCGGCCGTTGGCCGTCACCCAGGCCACGAGCTCGCGCGACGTATCCCCCGTGTCGGCGGCGACCGCGTGGCCGGCGCCCGTCACGCGGACCTCGATGTCGCGCGCCGTGCCGCGCACGAAGATCTCGCAGACGGCGACGGCGATCGTGTCGCGAATCACGTGCGCGATGGCGCCTAACGCTTCCTCGGCCCGCCCCACGCTGAGGGTTTCGGCACCAAGCAGCGACAGCCGATCGATTTCCTCGGCGCGGCGCCGCGCGGCTTCGGCTTCCGCGCGTGCGCGCGCCAGGAGCTGCGTGGCAACCGCCGCGGTGGCGAGAAACGCGATCAACACCAGCCAGTCCGGCCGCTTGTCGATCGTGAGCGTGTCGTACGGCGGCTGGAAGAAGAAGTCGATGAGCGCGAAGCCGGCGCACGCGAGGCCGATACCCACCGCGCGGCCCGCGCTCGCGCTCGCGCCTAACACAACCATCAAGTAGACCAGCGCGACGTGCGCCTGGTCGAGCTCGTCGCGCAACAGCAGCATCCCGCCGGTGACTGCTGCCAGCACCAGCGTCCAGAACAGCCAGGGCGGTACCCAGCGGCTGGACGGTCGACGCATTCAGCGGGGCATCTCGAATCGATAACCGACGCCCGGCTCGGTCACGATCAACTGCGGCCGCACGGCATCCTGCTCGATCTTCCGCCGCAGATTTGCCACGTGCACGCGCAGATACTGTTGCGGGTCGCCGAACGCTCGGCCCCACACCGCGTTGAAGAGTTGTTGATGCGTGAGCGTGCGACCGGCCTGCGTAACGAAGGTGCGCAGCAGTTCCCATTCGATCGGCGTGAGATGAATCGACGAGTCGCCGCGCCTCAACGTGCGCGCGTTGAGGTCGACCAGCAAGTCGCCGATCGTCATGGGCTGGACCTGCGCCGCCAGCTGCGCCGCCTGCGCGCGCCGCAGGTTGGCGCGGATGCGCGCCGTGAACTCGATCGTGCTGAAGGGCTTCGTGATGTAGTCGTCGGCGCCCGTGTCTAACAGCAGCGCTTTTTCCTGATCCGAATGGCGCGCCGAGAGCACGACGATGGGCGCGGACGACCACTTGCGCAGCTCCTTGCACACATCGACGCCGGCCCGATCCGGGAGACCCAAGTCGAGGACGATGAGCGCCGGACGCTCCGCGTTGGCGAGGTCGATGCCCTGGTTGCCGGTAGCCGCTTCCAGCACTCGAGCGACCTCGGATTGCAGGGCGTTGCTCACGACGCGTCGAATTTGTGGCTCGTCGTCGATGACCAGAACGGTGTCGTCGCGCATGTGTCTCCGGCGGCTGTCGGTCCCAATTCAATTATGTGGCGAGGGCATGCACTGTAAAGCTACGTGCGACACCGCTCGCACCGCGCAACGAGAACTTTGTGACCGGTCGCATGGCCCAAGCGAAACGCGCGTCGACCGACGGTCGCCGTGACGACGCCAAGTCGAGGCGAGCACGTGTCTTGCACCCCATTCCGGCCAGCTTCGCCTGGCCGTCTGGACAGGGCCGACGGGCAGCGCGGCGAGTACAGTGAGTCCGGGTGCCAGGGGCGCCCGGCGAGAGGTCGCAAGTAGAGGAATCGTTGCGGCTTTCACGTCACGAGAACGGATGCGGGGTATGGCACTGAGCACACTCGAAGGGATCGAGCTGACGGAAGAGGTACCGCGTGAGGCGGCCGGTGCCCTCACGGCGGAGGCGCTGCAATTCGTGGCGCGTCTGCATCGGCGATTCAATCCGGTCCGCGAGGCGCTGCTCGCGCGGCGTGCGGAACGGCAAGTCGCGTTGGACGCGGGCGAGGCGCCCGGATTTCTCGAGGAGACGGCCGCCGTGCGCGCCGGAACCTGGCGAGTGGCCGACGCGCCGGCGCCACTGCTCGATCGGCGCGTGGAGATCACGGGCCCGGTCGATCGAAAAATGATGATCAACGCGCTCAACTCCGGCGCGAACGTGTTCATGGCGGACTTCGAGGACTCGCTGTCGCCCACGTGGCCTAACATTGCGATCGGGCAGGCGAACCTGATGGACGCGGTGCGCGGGACGCTCACGTTCGAGAGCCCCGACGGCCGCTCGTACCGCCTCAACGACCGGATCGCGACGCTGGTCGTGCGGCCGCGCGGTTGGCACTTGGTCGAGCCGCGCATGCTCGTGGACGGCGGTCCGGTGTCGGCGAGCTTGTTCGATTTCGGCGTGTACTTCGTGCAGAACGTGCACGAGCTCATGGCACGCGGCGACGGATGGGCGCCGTATTTTTATTTGCCGAAGCTGGAGAGCCATCTCGAGGCGCGGTTGTGGAACGACGTGTTCGTCGCGGCGCAGGAGATGGCCGGCGTTCCGCGCGGGACGATTCGGGCGACCGTGCTGATCGAAACGATTCTCGCCGCGTTCGAGATGGACGAGATCCTGTATGAATTGCGCGAGCATTCGTCGGGGCTCAACGCGGGACGCTGGGACTACATCTTCAGCATGATCAAGAAATTCCGGAACCGGCGGAACATGGTGCTTCCGGATCGAGGTCAGGTGACGATGACGGTGCCGTTCATGCGCGCGTACACGCAGCTCCTCGTCAAGACGTGTCACAAGCGAGGCGCGCACGCGATCGGCGGCATGTCGGCATTCATCCCGAGCCGCCGCGACGAAGCGGTGAACGCGCGCGCGCTCATGCAGGTGCGCGAGGACAAGCAGCGTGAAGCGGGTGACGGCTTCGACGGCTCGTGGGTGGCGCATCCGGACCTGGTGCCGGTGGTGCGCGAGGTATTCGATGTTGCGTTAGGCGCGCGGCCCAACCAGCGCGAGCGGCAGCGCGCCGACGTGCCCGAGGACGCCGCGGCGCTGCTCGATACACGAGTGCCGGGCGGCGCTGTCACGGCGGGCGGTGTGCGGCTCAACGTGAGCGTCGCGTTGCAGTACCTCGAATCGTGGCTCCGCGGGTCGGGCGCGGTCGGGATCAACAACCTGATGGAAGACACGGCAACGGCGGAGATCTCGCGCGCGCAGCTCTGGCAGTGGATCCGCAACAATGTGCCGGTGGATGGCGGCGCACCGTTCACGGCCGACGGATACCGCGCGACGCGCGCGGCGGAAGTCGAAGCGCTGACGCGCGACCGGCCCGACATGACCCGGTTAGGCGACGCCGCCCACCTGCTGGATGACCTCGTACTCGGCGACGAGTTCGCCGAATTTCTCACGGTGCCGGGCGCGCGACTGCTCGACCGCGACGGCGAAGATCATGGAGCGACCGGATGAGCACGATCGACTACACCTCGCAGGCCGCGGAGCTCGAACGCCAGTGGAAGACCAACCCGCGCTGGCGCGACATCACGCGCGCCTACACGGCGGCGGATGTCGTCCGGCTGCGCGGCTCGGTGCGCATCGAGTACTCCCTCGCCCGGTTAGGCGCCCAGCGCTTGTGGTCGCTGCTGCGCGAGCGGAACTACGTGCACACGTTCGGCGCCCTCACGGGCGCCCAGGCCGTCCAGATGGTGAAGGCCGGACTCGAGGCCATCTACCTGAGCGGCTGGCAGGTGGCAGCCGACGGCAACCTCGCGGGACAGACGTACCCCGACCAGAGCATCTACCCGGCCAACAGCGTCCCGGCGCTCGTTAGGCGGCTCAACAACGCGCTCCTCCGCGCCGACCAGATCGAGTGGAGCGAGGGCGAGGCTGGTCGCTACTGGATGGCGCCCATCGTCGCCGACGCCGAGGCCGGATTCGGGGGCCCCATCCACGCGTTCGAGCTCATGAAGGCGATGATCGAGGCCGGCGCGAGCGGCGTCCATTTCGAGGACCAGCTGGCCGCCGAGAAGAAGTGCGGCCACATGGGCGGCAAGGTGCTCGTGCCCACGGCACAATTCATCCGTACTCTCAACGCGGCACGCTTGGCATCAGATGTCTGCGATGTCCCGACGCTTCTCGTCGCGCGTACCGACTCACTGGCCGCCACGCTCCTCACGAGCGACATCGACGAGCGCGATCGCGCATTCACCACGGGCGAGCGCACGCCGGAGGGATATTTTGCCGTGCGCACCGGCATGGAACCGACGATCGCGCGCGCGCTGGCGTACGCACCCTTCGCCGACCTGCTCTGGTTCGAAACGTCCAAGCCCGACCTGGACGAGGCGCGCGCATTCGCCGAAGCGGTCCACGCGGCGTTCCCGGGCAAGATGCTCGCGTACAACTGCTCGCCGTCGTTCAATTGGCAGCGCAATCTGGATGCGACGGCGATCGCGACCTTCCAGCGCGAGCTCGGTGCGTTGGGCTACAAGTTCCAGTTCATCACCTTGGCTGGTTGGCATCTGATCAACTACCACACGTTCGACCTGGCGCAGGCATACCGCGAGGAGGGGATGCCGGCATACGTGCGGATTCAGGATGAGGAATTCGCGCGGGAGGCCGACGGCTACACGGCCACGAAGCACCAGCGCGAAGCGGGCACCGGGTACTTCGACAGGGTGCTGCTCGCCGTGACCGGCGGCCACGCGTCGACCGCAGCCCTGTCCGGGTCGACCGAAGAGGAGCAGTTCACGCCCGCCGCGCGGGCCGGTGCGTAAGGCGAACATGAAGCGTTAGGCATGTGCCGTTCACCATCTCGTAATGTGACGCTCGGCGATCGCTAATGCCGGCGTCGAGGCTGGTGTAATCCACTCGCCCTATCCTCGTAGCGACTCGTTCGCGGAGGGTAGGGCGATGCGCATCGGGCTCATGGAGTCTGAGCGGAAGCGGGAGCGGCACGGCAGGGGAGTGGCGTCGAGCGTGGTCGTGCACGCGGCGGTGATCGCCTTGGCGTGGTACGGGACGGCGGCGGCAAACGTGGCAGAGTCCCCGCCCGAAATTGTGCAGCCGGTGCATTACCTGCCGCCCGCGCCAACGCCCAACACGAGCAAGGGCGGCGGCACGGGCTCGGCAGGCGGGCGCAGGGCGCCGCTCAAGATTCCCACGCATCTCCCGCCGATTCCCGTTGGTCCGGTCACGGTGCCGACGCCGCCCATGGCGTGGGACAGCCTGGTCGGGTCGCCTAACGACTGGGGATCGAGCCAGGACGCCGGCGGGCGGCCGGCCGCACCCGGCCGCGGCGCGGATGGCGTGTTCCGCACCGTGGACGTGATGGCGACGCCGGATCCCAAGAACCCCGCGCCGGTCTATCCTTCGGTGCTTCGAGACGCCGGCGTCGAAGGCAGCGTATCGGCGCAGTTCGTGGTCGACTCGACGGGCCGTGTCACGGCATCGAGCGTGACCTTCCTCGGCGACGGCAACGCGTTGTTCCGACAGTCCGTTAGGCTGGCACTCGAGGCCGCCCGGTTCTCGCCGGCGCTCGTCGATGGCCGCGCGGTGCGTGTCCTCATGGCGCAGACGTTCCAGTTCCGTCTGCGGCACTGAGCGGCGCTCCAGCGCGCCCTCTTGCGTTACCTAGGACTCAGAGGTATATACCACGGTGTCCTAGGTAACGAGCTCGGGGCGGCGTTGGTCGCGCCGATTCCATGTCTCCCAGCACGGACGGCACCATGGCGGATGCGTCGACGGAGTTCCTCAAGGGCACGCTGGATCTCATGATCCTCAAGACGCTCTCGTGGGCGCCGGCCCACGGATACGGGATCGCGCGCTGGATCGAACGCTGCACCGACGACGTGCTCGAGGTCGAAGAAGGCTCGCTGTATCCGGCGCTGCACAAGCTGGAAGATGAGGGCTTGATCACCGCCGAGTGGGGCATCACGGAGCACAACCGGCGGGCAAAGTTCTATCGGCTGACGACCGTGGGCAAGCGGCGGCTGGCGTCGTCGCACGCCTACTGGGCGCGGTTCGCCGGGGCGGTATCGAAGGTGCTCGAGACGTCGCCCGCCTCCGCCTAACGAGCGACATGTTCGATCCGCAGCAGGCGCCTGCGCCCGAGGCCCGCCGCGCGTTCACATGGCGCCGCTATCTCCGGTTCTGGGGGCCGCACGCCGCCTCCGACGTGGACGACGAACTGCGTTTTCACCTGGAGATGCGCGAGCGCGACTATCTCCTGCGCGGGATGTCGCCGTTAGACGCGCGTGCGGCGGCGTCGCGACGGTTGGGCAGCCTGGACACGGCACGCGCCGCGTGCGTTCACATCGTTCATCGGAGGGAGCGTCGTATGGCCCGCGCGGAGCTCATTGACGTGCTGCGTCAGGACATCCGGTTCGCGTTGCGCACGTTAGGTCGCCAGAAGGCGTGGACGGCGGTCGCGGTGCTGACGCTGGCGTTAGGCATCGGCGCCAACACGGCGATGTTCAGTGTCGTGGAGAACGCCTTGTGGCATTCGCTGCCCTACCCGCATTCGGATCGGCTGGTCTTCATGCTGCAGCAGCCGAAGGAGGGCGGGGATGCCTCGCATGCGGGCGTCTTCACCGAGCCCTCCGTCAGCGTGGCGCGGTCGTGGCTCGACGGCTCGCGGTCCTTTCTCGAGCTGACCGCGTTCACCAGCCGCGACGCGCTCGTGCGGGCGCGCAACGCCGCTCCGGGCGGCAGCGAGTCCGGTACCGAAGAGGGAGCGACGCTCATGCACGAGGCGCTGGTGATGCCCGGATTCCTGCGCTTCGCTGGCGGCCGCCCGCTCGTCGGCCGCTCCTTTACCGATGCTGAAGCCCACGAGCGCGCACACGTGGCCATGATCAGCGAGGCGATGTGGCGCGGGCGCTTTGCCGGCTCGATGTCGATCGTGGGCCGCCCCATCGCCATCGACGACTCGATCTACACCATCATCGGCGTCATGCCCGCAGCCGTGCGACTGCCCCGCACGTTAGGCGCTCCGGATGGAACGGACGTGTGGCTGCCGCGCGATCTGTCCGATGACAGCACGTTCTCGCCGACGATCATCGCGCGCTTGCGCCCCGGCATCTCGCTCGCCGCGGCCGCGACGCGCCTCGATTCCATCACCGCGCGCTCGGATCGCGCCGCCGAGGCCCGGCGTGCGGGCGGCGCGACGGGGGGCGGAGCACATACGGCGCCTGTGCTGTACAAGACGGTGCTGCTGCGTCCGGGACAGCTCACGACCATCAAGGACTCCTTGATGATGCTCACGGGCGCCGTGGCGCTCGTCATGTTGATCGCGTGCGTGAACGTGGCGCACCTGCTGTTGGCGCGCGCGGCGAACCGGGAGCGCGAGATGGCGGTCCGCACTGCGTTAGGCGCGAGCCGGGCCCGGCTGTTGCGGCAGCTGGTCACCGAAAGCCTCGTGCTCGCGTCGGCCGGGTGCGCGGCCGGCGTCGGCGTCGCGTGGCTCGCCGTCCAGGCGCTCGCGGCGCTCCGCCCGGCGAATCTCACCGAGTTGGCCGACGTCCGGCTCGACGGCGCAACCGTGTGGCTCGCGGTCGCGATCGCCGTCGCGACCGGCATCGCGTTCGGCATCGTGGGCGCGCTCCACGGCGGCCGCTACGCGGCGCACGACGCCCTCAAGGGCGGCGCGCGTTCCGTTGGGCATACGGCGCGGCAGCGCCGGACGCGCTCGGCGCTCGTGGTGAGCGAGATGGCCGTGTCGGCCACGCTGGTCGTCGGCGCGGCGCTGCTCGTGCGCAGCCTCCTGCACTTGCAGACGATGGATCCCGGCTTCGTGCCTAACGGGTTGTATTCAGTCCAGTTCCCCATCGTCGGGACATGGCAAGCCGAGATGCGCCGGCGGACCGCCGCCGTGCGCGCGCTCGAGGATCGCATCCGCCACATGCCCGGCGTACGAGACGTGGTGATCGCCGACGCGGCGCCGCCGATGCAAGGCTTCATGATGGGCGCGGTGCAGGTCGAGGGCCATGCGCCGCCGCCGCCGGGCACGACGTCGTTCATCAGCTACAACGGAACGGAAGCGAATTACTTCCGCGTCCTCGGACTGCGGCTCGTGCAGGGCACGTCGTTCACGGATACGTCGAAGGCTGCCGCGCAGATGGTGGTGAACGAGGCGATGGCGAGAAAGGAGTGGCCGAACCAATCGCCGATCGGGCGGCGGCTCCGGATCGTAAGCGACGACGGCTCGGGCGACTGGTCCACAGTCGTCGGTGTGGCGGCGAACGCTCGGCTGTCCGGCCTGACGGGCGATCCCAACGAGCCGGCGTTGTTCGCCGCGGCGTCGGAACACTTCAACCCCACGCTGCTGATCCGCACGGCTGGAATGGCCCAACCGATCGCGGCTCTGCGGGCCATGGTGACGCAGGCGAACACCGGGCTGCCGCAGCCGGATGTGAAGAGCGTCGCCGACGCGATGGCCGGCTCGATCGCGCAGCAACGTTTCACGATGCTGCTGCTCGGCGTATTCAGCGTCCTGGCGCTGGTGCTCGCCGCCGTCGGACTGTACGGTGTGATGGCCTACGCCGTGGCGCAGCGCACGCGAGAGATCGGCATTCGCATGGCGTTGGGCGCGAGCCGCCGCGACGTCGGGCGTGCGGTCGTGCGTCAGGGCGTGACGCTCGCGGTGATCGGCGGTGCGATCGGGTTGGGCGCGTCGATCTGGGCCACGTCGCTGCTATCCAAGATGCTGTACGGCGTGGCACATACCGACGTCGTGTCGTTCGTGACGGGGGCGGTCGTTTTGTTAGGCACGGCCGTGGTGGCGTGCGCGGTCCCGGCCCGACGGGCGGTGTCGATCGATCCGGCGATCGCGATGCGCGCCGAGTGACCGCGGGCGGCCCGCGATGGAGCCGAGCGGGCGTGCGCCTAACGCGAGCCCGCGATCGCGCCCGGCTCCGTCTGATAGCCCATCGCCTTGAGCCGCGAAATGCGCAGCGCCATCGGCGGGTGTGTCCCGAACAACTCGGCGAGCTTGCCTTCCTTCGAGTTGAGGTGCCGGCCGGTGGGATCGGCAATGCACATCTGCGCCGCGCCGCCTTTGATACTCTTGGTGGGCGCGTCGGCATCCTCGATCTTCCCCAGCGCCGTCGCGAGCGACAACGGATTGCGCGTGAACTGCGCGCTCATCGCGTCGGCCAGATACTCGCGGTCGCGGCTCACGCCGAGCGCCATGAGGCGCATGATGATCGGCGCGAGAATCCAGCTGATGATCCAGAACACGAGCAGGATCACGAGCAGGATCCCGTTTCCGCCGCCCCTCGAGTCGCGGTCGCTGCTGCTGCGGCGTCCGCCGCCTAACGGATTGCCGCCGTAAAACATCATCCGGCCCACGCCGTCGCCAATCAGCGTCACCGCGCCCACCAGCGCGGCGAGCTGCGTCATCAAACGCACGTCCAGATTCTTGATGTGCCCCATCTCGTGCGCCACCACCGCCTGCAGCTCGTCACGCGAACAGAGGTCGAGCAGCCCCTGTGTGACGGCGATGCTGGACGTATTCTGGTCGTGACCGGTGGCGAGCGCGTTGGGATCGGCGTCCGGGATGATCCAGATCTTTGGCTTCGGCAGGCCGGAGGCCACCGCCATCTCTTCGACGACGTTGTCCAGCTGCTTTTCCTGCGGCGTTTCGGGATCCGTCAGTTCCCGCGCGCCGGTGGACCAGATCACGCGCTTGGGGCCCGTCGTCCACGCCCACCAGGCCATGCTGGCCGCGATGATGGACAGGATGATGCCGAAGACCGGGAAGACGTGATGGTACGCGCCCGGCGCGGCCCCCTTCGTGTACTCGTAGAAAATGAAGTCGCCGCCGAAGCCTAACCACGCGAAAAACAGGATGAAGCCAATCACCAGCCGTCGAGACCGCCGGCGATTGGCCTCCTGTTGGGCGAAAAGATTCCCGCTCTCGCTCACTTCTTCGGGTTCATGGAGAGATCGACCTTCACGTTCTCACGTTCCGTGGTGTCGGTGATCTCCCACAGCTCGGCTGGCGCAGCCTTGGCGAAGCCGGCGACGAGGTTCGACGGGAACTGCTGCTGCTTCGTGTTGTACTGCGTGGCCGTGTCGTTGTAGAGCTGGCGCGAGAACGCGATCTTGTTCTCGGTCGACGTCAGCTCCTCCTGCAACTGCGCCACGTTGCCGGTCGACTTCAAGTCCGGATAGGCCTCGACCACCGCGAACAAGCGGCCGAGTGCACCCGAGAGCTGCGACTCAGCAGCCGCTGTCTGTTGGACCTGCTGCGCCGATGGCGCGGTTCCCGCCGCCGGCGCTTGCACCGCGATGGCCTTGTTGCGCGCCTGAACTACCGCCTCGAGCGTGTCCCGCTCGAAGTTCATGGCGCCTTTCACGGTTTCGACCAGGTTCGGAATGAGATCGTGGCGCCGCTTGAGCTGCACGTCGATCTGCTTCCAGGCATTGAAAACCTGGTTCTTGAGCGAGACGAGATTGTTGTACACGCCCACGAACCAGAAGCCGAGCACGACGACGATGATCAGCAGGACAATCAGACCCATGGAAGCTCCTGGAAGGCCGTCGCGTTCACGTCGCGATCCGGCTTCACGGCTAGGGTTCAGGTTGTGCTACACTTCGACATCGCCAGCGAGCGTACGCTCCAACCCGCGCTCGCATCCGCCCCAGGCGGACACTTTTCCTTACGTTGTCAGCGACCCTGCTGTGTCAGCGGGCGGGCTCGCG
The DNA here is from genome assembly GCA_025927495.1 of Gemmatimonadaceae bacterium. Taxonomy (GTDB): domain Bacteria; phylum Gemmatimonadota; class Gemmatimonadetes; order Gemmatimonadales; family Gemmatimonadaceae; genus JADGGM01. Next base: position 8,612 of record JAICLH010000009.1, on the reverse strand, counting down.
CTCGGCGTCGGCGTCCGGCTGTTCGGGCTTGAGGAATCGAGACGCGGTGAGCAGGAACATCGGCGTGAGGAAATGTCCGAGCAGGGCGTTGATCCAAGTAAGCCCGATATAGAAACAGCCCAAGCCGAGGGCGGTCCAGAGGACCCCGAGTACTCCATTCGTGATCACGACGTGTCCTTGGTGGATGGCGGTTCAGCGCTGACTCCGAGAATGTACGGTCGCAGCGCGGATCGGGCCAGTGTGCCCTAGGTTTGTGACTATGAAGATCGTATCCCGCATTCGTGACGAAGTGGCGCGCGCATTGGCGCCGTCTCCACGCGTCATTCTCGCCGTGTCGGGCGGTCTCGATTCGATGACGTTGCTCGACGCCGTCGCGCACACCGCGCCCGAACGCGTGCGTGCGGTCGCGGTGTACGACCATCGCACGGGATCTGCCGGGCGTCGCGCCGTGCGGCACGTGCGGACTACCGCCGCGTCGCTGGGGCTACCGCTTCGAGTGGGAGTCGCACCTCGAGCTCTGCCCGCGCGCGAAGCAGCGTGGCGCGATGCGCGCTGGCGATTTCTGCGCGACGTGGCGCGCGAGCACGGCGCCCAAGTGGTCACCGGTCACACGCGCGACGACCAGGTCGAAACCATCTTCATGCGTGTGCTCCGCGATTCCGGCGCGCGCGGACTCGCGGCGCTGCACGCAGGGGCTGGCGTCGTAAGGCCGCTGCTCTCGTTCACGCGCGCGGATCTGGAGACGTACGCGGTCGAGTGCAGCTTGGCGTGGGTCGACGATCCGTCCAACGCGTCGCTCGTGCACGCGAGAAACCGCGCTCGACTCGAGCTCTTGCCGGCGCTCGAGCGCGCGCGTCCCGGCCTGACGGAAACCCTCTTGTCGGTGTCGAATCGTGCATGGATGCTGAGGCAGGATGTCGACCGATGGCTCGACGCGAACGTGGCATCGCGTGTTGGCGCAAACGATGCCGCGCTCGAGGTTGCTCGCTCGTCGCTTGCGTCCTATGATGCGGACCACCTTCGCTTGCTCTGGCCCGCGCTGGCGTCGCGCGTTGGGCTCGCACTCGATCGCCGTGGAACGGAGCGTTTGGCCGCGTTTACTATTACGTGTCGACCGGGAGCGCGCGTGCCGCTCTCGGGTAGATTCGAGGCGGTGCGACTCGGTGAGACTCTGGTGGTGCGACGCGCGAACAGTGATGCGATTCGCGGGCCGCGCGCGATGACGGAAACGCTGTCGATTGGCGGGTGGCGGTTTCGTCGCGTATCGGGAGAGGCGGGTGCGCTCGAGGATCTGTGGTCCGCGTTGCTGCCCAAGGGCTCGCGTGTAACGGTGCGGGAGTGGCGCGCGGGCGATCGGATGATGCCGCATGGGGCAAGCGTCGAGCGTCGATTGAAGGGATTGTTTCGCGACGCGGGAGTGGATGCGGTGCGTCGTCGTGCGTGGCCGGTCGTCGTCGTGGATGGGCGTATCGAATGGGTCCCTGGAGTGCGCCGCAGTTCAGCGGCCACCGTACGGTCCGGCCGACCGATGGTGCTGTATCGCTGTGAACGTGACGACTGCTGATCCGAGACTGGACGGGCGCGCGATCAAGCGTGTGGCGTTCGAGGCGGGGCGCATTGCGGCCCGCGTACGGGAGCTGGGCGACGAGGTGACGGCTCGCTACCCCGAGGGCGATCTGCTGGTGTTGGGCCTGCTCAAGGGGAGCTTTATCTTTCTAGGGGACCTCGTGAGGCAGATCCGGCGCCCCCTTCAGGTCGATTTCCTGGTTGCAGCGAGTTACGGCGAGGCCATGGAATCGAGCGGTCGTGTCAAGCTCGTCTATGATCCGGAAACCACGCTCGAGGGAAAACACATACTATTAGTAGAGGACATCGTCGACTCGGGCCGGACGCTGAACCGACTCATCGGTCTCCTCATGCAGCGACGGCCGCGCTCGCTCGACATTTGCGCGTTGCTCCACAAGCACGTGGCCGAGCACCTGCAGTACGAGGTAGCACTCGTGGGGTTCGACGCGCCAAATGAGTTTCTGGTTGGGTATGGGCTGGATCATGCTGAGAATTTTCGTCATTTGCCCTATATCGCGAGCTTGCAGTAATGCCTGACAAACTGCCGCCAAAACGAGACCTCAACTGGGGGCGCATCTCCAAGACGCTCTCGTTCTGGTTGCTGCTGATCCTGATTCCGATCGCGTTCTTCCGCTTGTCCGGCAGCGGCGCGGATGCGCCGGCGGAGATCGATTACACGACGTACGGCCAGCAGCTGGACAACGGGAACATCCAGCGGGTGACGATCGAGGACGGGAAGACCATCGACGGGGACTTCAAGGCGCGCATCCGCGTGAACAACCGCGACGTGAGCAAGTTCACGGTGCGGCTGCCGGTGGCCAACGACTCGAAGGAAGTCGAGCGGCTGCGCCAGAAGAACGTCATCATCTCCGCGCAGGACGCCAAGCCGTCGTTAGGCGGATACGTGATGACGTTCCTGCCGTGGATCCTCATCATCGGGATCTGGATTTTCCTGTTCCGGCAGATGCAGGCGGGGGGCGCCAAGGCGTTCAGCTTCGGGAAGAGCAAAGCCAAGCTGCTCACCGGGGACACACCCAAGGTGACGTTCAGCGACGTCGCCGGCGCCGACGAAGCCAAGGAAGAGCTGCAGGAGATCATCGAGTTCCTGAAGGACCCGCAGAAGTTCACGCGGTTGGGCGGACGCCTGCCCAAGGGCGTGCTCCTGGTTGGTCCGCCGGGAACGGGGAAGACGCTGCTCGCGCGCGCGGTCGCCGGCGAGGCCGGCCGTCCGTTCTTCTCGATGTCCGGCTCGGACTTCGTCGAGATGTTCGTGGGCGTGGGCGCCAGCCGCGTGCGCGATCTGTTCGAGCAGGGGAAGGCGCACGCGCCGTGCATCATCTTCATTGACGAGATCGATGCCGTTGGGCGGCACCGCGGCGCCGGGTTAGGCGGCGGTCACGACGAGCGTGAGCAGACGCTCAACCAGTTGCTCGTCGAGATGGATGGCTTCGAGTCCAACGATGGCGTGATTCTCATTGCGGCCACCAACCGGCCGGACGTGCTCGACCCGGCGCTCCTGCGCCCGGGCCGCTTCGATCGGCAGGTGGTGGTGGACCTCCCCGACCTGCGCGGCCGCGAGGAGATCCTGCGCGTCCATCTGCGCCGCGTGCCGGTGTCCGAGGACCTCGACGTGAGCACTATCGCGCGCGGCACGCCGGGCATGTCCGGGGCCGACCTTGCCAATCTCGTGAACGAGGCCGCGCTGCTCGCCGCGCGCCGCAACCACGAGCGCGTGTTCCTCTCCGACATGGAAGAGGCGAAGGACAAGGTCATGTTAGGCGCCGAGCGCAAGTCGATGGTGATGAAGGAAGACGAGAAGCGCAACACGGCGTACCATGAGGCGGGACATGCGGTGTGCGCAATCAAGACGCCGGGCTGCGATCCGCTGCACAAGGTGACCATTGTGCCGCGCGGTCGAGCGTTAGGCCTCGCGTTCACGCTGCCGACCGAAGACCGCTACTCGGTCACGCGCCAGCAGTTGGAAGCGATGCTGGTCATGACGTACGGCGGACGCGTGGCGGAAGAAATGATCTTCGGCCACGAGAAGGTGACCACCGGCGCGGCCAACGACATTCAGAAGGCCACGTCGCTGGCGCGGCGCTACGTCTCGCAGTGGGGCTTGTCCGACGCGATCGGACCGGTGCTGGTCGGCGACAACGAACAGGAAGTCTTCCTGGGCCGCGAGCTCTCGCACCGCCGCGAGGTATCCGAGAAGACCGCGCAGCTCGTCGATGGCGAGGTGGCGCGCCTCCTGACCGAGTCGTACAACCGCGCCCGGCAAACGCTCGAGACCAACGCGGACCTGCTGCACGCGATCGCCGCCGCGCTGCTCGAGCGCGAAACGCTGACGGCCGAAGACATCGAGATCCTCGTGCGCGGTGACAAGTTGCCGCCTCGAAAGATCTCGGGTCCGCCGCCCGCGCCCGCGACACCGGTTGCGGTACCGCAGCCCAAACCGGCCAAGCCGCCGTTGTTAGGCGGACCGGAACCGGCGCCGGCGTAAGACAAGGGAAGCGGCGGCTGGTGCCGCCTTGGGGAAACGCTTCGCTTAGGGAACCGGCGGCTGGCGCCTCCTGAGGGAATGGGGCGGTGGCTAGTACATCAGTGGACTCGAAGCTTGCATTGCGAACGTTGCACAGCGAAACCGCCCCCAGCGCCAGCGCTTCCCCTAGGCGGCGACAGCCGCCGGTTCCCTAAGCGAAGCGCTTCCCCAAGGCGGCACCAGCCGCCGCTTCCCCCGTCCTCATGTCCTCCTGGGCCATCCGCAGCGGCTCCCTCTCGCTCGACCGGCCCGTCATACTCGGCATCGTCAACGTTACGCCCGACAGCTTCAGCGACGGCGGCCAGTTTTTTTCGCCCGAGCGCGCCGTCGAGCAGGGGCGCAGGCTCGTCGAGGAAGGCGCCGATGTTCTCGACATCGGTGGCGAGTCGACGCGGCCGCAAGGCGCTGAACCGGTGGATATCGCCGAGGAACTTCGCCGCATCATGCCCGTCGTGCGGACGTTGCGCGAACGGCTTCCACGGGTCCCGCTGTCGGTCGACACCGTCAAGAGTGCTGTTGCCCACGCGGTGCTCGACGAGGGAGTCGAGATCATCAACGATGTTTCAGCATTCCGATTGGATCCGGCCATGGCCGCGGTGTGCGCGGACGCGCGCGCCGGTGTTATCCTCATGCATTCGCGCGGCGGCGTCAGTGAGATGGGGACGTACCGCTTCGCGAGCTATGGTATGGACGTTATGGGCGAAGTGATCGGCGAGCTGCGGGCGGCGGCGACCGCCGCGGAGTGCGCGGGAATCGAACGGGCGCGCATCGCGCTCGATCCTGGCATTGGGTTCGCGAAGCGGACGGAACACTCGCTCGCGGTGCTCGGCGCGCTCGATCGGTTGGCGAACCTTGGGCGTCCGGTGGTGATTGGTGTATCACGTAAGCGCTTCGTGGGTGAGCTGAGCGGCGTTTCCACGCCGGCCGATCGCGTGGACGGCACGATTGCGGCGAACGTCATGGCGCTTGCGCTGGGCGCGCGCATCTTTCGGGTACACGACGTCCGCGCCGCTCGCCGGGCTTTGGATGTGGCGTGGAGCATTCTGCAGAGCAGAGACACGGCGTGAACATCCTCGACCAGTTTCGGTTCCTCTCGTTCGGTTGGCGCGACGCCATCGAGATCGGAGTCGTGGCGTACGGCATCTACCGGCTGCTGCTCCTGCTCCACGGGACGCGCGCGGTGCAGATGCTGATCGGCATCGTGGTCCTCGTGCTCACGTACGCGCTGGCGTGGATCTTCAAGTTCACGATGATCACGTACCTGCTGGGCGTGCTGTTCACCTACGGCGCGTTCGCGGCGCTCGTGATCTTCCAGCCCGAGTTGCGCGCGGCCCTGGCCCGATTAGGCCAATCGCGTGTGACGCGCTTCTTCAAGCGCATGGACGTGAGCGAAGTGGCCGAGGAAATCGCGGACGCGGTGGAGCGGCTGAGCCGGTCGAGCATCGGCTGCATCATCGCCCTCGAGCGCGAGATTGCGTTAGGCGACTACGTCGCGTCCGGCACCGAGATGCAGGCCAAGGTGTCGGCCGATCTCCTGGCCACGATCTTCACGCCGTACTCCCCGCTGCACGACGGCGCCGTGATCATCCGCGGCGATACAATCATCGGCGCGGGGTGCATCTTGCCGCTCACACAGGCGCACATGACCGACCGCACGTTAGGCACGCGCCACCGCGCGGCGCTGGGCTTGAGCGAGGAAACCGACGCGCTCGTCGTGGTGGTGTCCGAGGAGAGCGCGACCATATCGGTGGCGCAGGACGGCCGTCTCCTGCGCGGCCTGACGGCGCCCCAGGTGCGCGACTTGATCGCCGGCCGGCCGCTCAGAACCACGGCGGAGCAGCCCGTGCTCCAGATGAGGGCGTAGGGACCGCAGCCTGATTGCATCGCACCGTAAGCGGCGATAAATTCAGAGCTTATGCACTTTCAGGACATCGCCGATCGGGTGTCCGACGTACGGGATCGGATCGGCGCGGCGGTGGCACGGGGCGGACATGCGCAGAACGTCACGATCGTGGCGGTCACCAAGACGCACGGCATCGATGCCGTCGAAGCCGCCTGGCGCGCGGGCGTGAGCGATGTTGGCGAAAATCGCGTCCAGGAAGCGTTACACAAGATGGACGAGACGTCGGTCCCGGTGCGGTGGCACCTGATCGGCCATCTCCAACGCAACAAAGTGAAGGGAGCCGTCGAGCGCTTCGTGCTCGTGCACTCGATCGACAGCGAGCGCCTGGCGCACGCGGTGCACGACTATGGTGTATCGCGCGGCGCGCCGGTCGACGTGCTGATTCAGGTGAACACGTCCGGCGAAGACTCGAAAGGCGGATTCGCGCTGCGCGATCTCCCGCCCGCCGCGGAGCGAATCGCCGGAATGACGGGTATGAGGGTGCTCGGCGCGATGACCATGGCGCCGCTCGATGCGCCGGAAGGAGAGCTGCGGCGGGTGTTCGGCGGGGCACGGGAGGCGCGGGCGATCCTCGCACGGGCGTGCGGGCCGCTCGTGACCGAGTTGTCGATGGGTATGTCCAACGACTACGAGGTGGCGGTGGAGGAGGGAGCCACAATGGTGCGGCTCGGCACCATCCTGTTTGGAGCGCGAGACCAATGACTGACGAAGCCTTTCATCTCTCACCGCTCGACGTGCGCCGCTGGGACTTCGGCGCGAAGGCGTTTCGCGGGTACGACGAAAAAAAGGTTGAAGACTTTCGGGCGCAGGTGGCGGACGAGCTGGATCGCCTGACGCGCCTCAACCAGGACCTCGAGTCCAAGGCGCGCGGATTCCACGAGCAGTTGCGCGCGTTCCGCGAGCGTGACAAGGCGCTCAACGACGCGCTCGTGTCGGCCCAACAGCTGCGCGCGGAGATGCGCGAGCAGGCGGAGCGCGAGGCGCAGCTCATCCTGCGCGAAGCGCGGGCCGAAGGCGAGAAGCAGATGGAAGCCGCACGCGCGGAGATCCGCCGGTTGCAAGGCGAGCTCACGTCGCTCGAAAAGGCGCGCCTAACGTACGTGGGTCAGTTGCGCGCGCTCGTGGAGCGCCACCTGGCCGAGTTGAACGCCGCGGAGATGCCGCTGCCGCCGTCGCGGACGAGCGGTGAGTCCGAGGCGGTCGATCCGCGCGCGCACGTCAAGACACCGGCGTGGCTCGAGTCGCTCGTCAAGGAATGACGGGAGTGCGGCTCGACGATCCACGACTGGCGCCGGCGCAGGTCCCCGCTCGACACGCTCACACGCGTGCGCAGGCGGACGTCGCCGCCGCGGCGGTGCGCGACCGCTTCGATGGCGCCCCGGACGTCGCGCTGATCCTGGGTACCGGGCTCGGAGCCCTCGCGGACGAGATGGATGTGCAGGTGACGATCCCGTACCAGGAGATCCCGGGTTTCCCGTTGTCGACCACGGAGTCGCACGCGGGGCGCCTGCTGTGCGGGACGATCGCGGGCCGGTCCACGGTGGCGATGCAGGGCCGCTTCCACCTCTACGAGGGCTACACCGCGCAGCAGGTGTCTTTCCCGGTGCGCGTCATGCGCCAGTTAGGCGCGCACACGCTGGTCGTGTCCAACGCGTGCGGCGGCATGCATCCGTTGTGGGAACCCGGCGACCTGATGCTGATCGCCGACCACATCAATCTCCTGGGCGACAACCCGCTCATCGGACCGAACGACGACACGCTGGGTCCGCGTTTCCCGGACATGTCGTGCGCGTACGATCGCGGCCTGCGCGTACTGGCGCGGCAGTCGGCGCTGGCGCACGGCATCACGCTCCGCGAAGGCGTGTATGTGGCGGTCACCGGACCCAATCTCGAGACGCCGGCCGAATACCGCTTTCTCAGGGCGATCGGTGCCGACGTCGTCGGTATGTCGACCGTCCCCGAAGTGATCGTGGCGGTGCACGCCGGCATGCGCGTGCTCGGCCTCTCGATCATCACCGACCGCTGTCTCCCCGATGCGCTCGAGCCGGCGACGGTCGAGCAGATCATCGCGGTCGCGGCCTCGGCGGAGCCCCGCCTCACGGCCGTCGTGCGCGACGTGGTGGGCCGGCTATGACGGCTGCCGAGCCGACGGCAACCTACCGGCTGCTGCCGCCGGACCTGCCGGCGGACACGCTCGAGCAGCAGGTGCTGGCGCAGTGGGATGCCGAGGATTTGTTAGGCCAAACGCTGCGCGCGCGCGCCGGCGCTGACGAGTTCGTGTTCTTCGAGGGACCGCCCACGGCGAACGGCCGGCCCGGCATCCACCACGTGTTGTCCCGCACGATCAAGGACCTCTTCTGCCGCTACCGCGCCATGAAGGGCTACCACGTGCTGCGCAAGGCGGGCTGGGATACCCACGGCCTGCCGGTGGAGATCGAGGTCGAGAAGCGGTTAGGCATCAGCGGCAAGCAGCAGATCGAGGAGTTGGGCGTCGAGGAGTTCAACAAGCTGAGCCGCGACAGCGTCTGGACCTACAAGGGCGAGTGGGAGAAGCTGAGCGCGCGGATCGGCTACTGGCTCGACTACAGCGACCCGTACATC
>JAICLH010000073.1 GCA_025927495.1 Gemmatimonadaceae bacterium | reverse complement strand
CGCCTGGGGGAGTGGAAGGACATCGGTTGTCTCTGGGTGGAGACCGCCCTCGCGCAGACTCGCGCTGGGCGCTCACGTCGCGCAGACCATTGATGTTGTTCCACTCCCCAAGGCGGCGTCGCCGCCGCTTCCCCCAGCGCAGCGCTTCCCCAAGCGAGCGCCAGCGAGCGCTTCCCACTTCCCTATTCTTCGATCTCAAACGCGCTTGACTGTTCCGTTAGGCAGATGGGTCTGTCCTCGCGGGCCGGACGCCACGGTTGACGGGGCGTGTGCGCGGCGCGAGAATGTCGCCGTCCGTCTTTGGCGGCGCCCGCCAAAGACGCCCTCTCACTCAGGGGATGCCATGCGTCACAGTCCGTTCCGCCGGCCGTTCGTCTGCTGCGCGGCCGCGCTCATCGCCACGAGCGTCGCCGGCGCCGCTCCCGCACAGCGCGCGTCCGGTTCGTTCACCCTACAGCAGATCATCGGATACCCGTACCCATCGGCGCTCGTCGCGGCGCCGACCGGCGCGCGCATCGCGTGGGTGTTCGACGAGCGCGGCGTCCGCAACATTTATGCGGCGTCCGCCCCCGACTGGCAAGCGCATCGCGTCACCAGTTACACGGCGGACGATGGTCAGGAGCTCACGAACCTGGCATTCACGCCCGACGGCAGCACGATCGTATACGTGCGCGGCGGCGACCACGACGCGAACTGGGAGGCGCCCGGCAAGCTCGCGCCCGATCCGTCGTCGAGTCCCGTGCAACCCATGGTCGAGATCTGGAGCGTGCCCGCCAGCGACGGTCAGCCGAAGAAACTCGCTGAGGGTGATCTCCCGGTCGTGTCTCCGCGCGGCGACCGCATCGCGTACAGCCGCGACAACCAGATCTGGGTTGTCCCGGTGGACGGTTCGCAGCCCGGCAAGCGCTTGCTGTTCGCGACCGGCGAGAGCGAATCGCCGACCTGGTCACCCGACGGCAACACACTGGCGTTCGTGTCGTCGCGCGGCGACCACTCGTTCATCGCCCTCTTCACCAACGACTCGACTCCGCTTCGCTACGTGTCGCCGTCGACATCCCTGGATGAGAGCCCGACCTGGTCCCTCGACGGCAAGCAAATCGCGTTCGTCCGCCGGCCAGGCAACGGCGGCGCGCCGGAGACGCTGCTCGTGCAGCACCCGCATCCGTTCGCGATCTGGGCCGCCAACGTGTCGACGTTGGCCGCGCATCAGGTGTGGCAGAGCCCGAACACGCTTCGCGGATCGATGCCGACCACGGATGGTGAAGCGAATCTGCATTGGGCCGCCGGAAACCGGATCGTGTTCCTCGCTGACCTCGACGGATGGCCGCATCTCTACTCCGTTGCAGAAAGCGGCGGCGAACCGTTGCTGCTCACGCCCGGCCGCGGGATGGCCGAGTACATCACGATGTCGCTCGACGGGAAGACGCTCGTATTCGCGGCGAACATGGGCACGGGCACGGACGACCTCGAGCGCCGCCACGTCTTCAAGGTGCCAGTCGACCGAGCCGCACCAGTGAACCTCACGCCCGGTACCGGTATCGAATGGACGCCGGTGGTCACCGGCGACGGGGGGACCGTGGCGTATCTCTCGGCTGACGCGAAGCGGCCGCCCATCCCGGCGGTGCTTCCGTTAGGCGGCGGCGCGTCGCGGCTCATCGCGGCGGATCGCATTCCGTCCGATTTCCCGACGGCGCAGCTCATCGTCCCGCGCGCGGTGACGTACCACGCGTCGGACGGCATCGAGGTCCACGCGGACCTGTTCGCCAAGCCCGGCCTCTCGCACGCCCCGGCCGTGGTCTTCGTCCATGGCGGTCCTCCCCGGCAGATGATGCTCGGCTGGCACTACATGGACTACTACTCGAACTCGTACGCCGTGAATCAGTACCTCGCCTCGCGCGGCTACGTCGTGCTGGCCGTGAACTATCGGTTAGGCATCGGCTACGGACACGAGTTTCACCATCCCGACCACGCGGGCCGCTGGGGTGCCTCGGAATACCTGGACGTGAAAGCAGGCGCGGAATATCTCCGCTCGCTGCCGGAGGTGAATGGCGCGAAGATCGGCATCTGGGGCGGCTCGTACGGCGGATTCCTCACGGCCATGGCGCTCGCCAAGAATTCCGATCTTTTCGCGTCGGGTGTCGATATGCACGGCGTGCACGATTGGATGTCCGACGTCCAGGAGTTCTTCGAGCGTCGCGCCATGCAGTATGAAAAGGCCGACCTGGATTCGGCGGAGAAGGTCTCGTGGCAATCGTCGCCCGTCGCGTACATGTCGTCGTGGAAGTCGCCGGTGCTGCTCGTTCAGGGCGACGACGACCGCAACGTGCACTTCCATCAGACGGTGGATCTCGCGAGGCGTCTGGACGCGCAGGGCGTGAAGTACGAGGAGCTCGTGCTCCCCGACGAGATTCACGGCTTCCTGCGCTACGCGTCCTGGCTGACGGCCGACAGCGCGACGGTGTCGTACTTGGACAAGACGCTCAAGTGAGAGACGTGCCTAACGCGTTCCATTTCCTTGGGAAAGCGGCCGAACCACGAGGTGAGGAGTAGCATCTCGTCGATCTCGTGGGTCGGAACGCGCGTGGTGGGGCGCTCGACCGGGCCATAGACGTCCGCCATGGCCTGCTCGAGCGCCGCTTCGTCGGTCGGCGTGCGCGGCGCGGGGCGTTCGTCGCGCACGCGACCGCGGCGAATGAGGTACACGCGGTCGTCACCGCCGTGGCCGGGCACCATGTACACGAACGTCAGCGACTCGACGCCGAAGCGGAGCCGCAGAAACTGGACGCGGAGCTCCTCGAGACGATGTACCTTGTCGCGCAGCGCTGCCGCCCGCTCGAACTCGAGGCGCGCGCTGCTCGCTTCCATTTCCCGCCGCAACGTCTCGAGCGGCGTGTCGTCCGTACAGTCGAGAAACGCGCGCGCGAGCGCGAGCCGATGATCGTACTGGCCCTCCGAGCACCCGCCAACACACGGACCCAGACACCTGTGGATCTCGAAGCGGATGCACCCCGGCGTGCGCGCGATCTGAAAGAGCTCGCTCTGATCGGAGAAGTGCATCTTGCGCTCGAACGTGCAGTCGCGAAGGCCAAGTGCGTCGTTGAGCTCACGCAGTGATTCGGACACACGCTGCGCGCCTTGGAACGGGCCGTAGTACGCGGCGCTGTCTTCCGTGGGGCCGCGCACCACGGTCAGCTTGGGTGCCGGTCCGCGCGAGATCTTAATGAACGCAAAATGCCGGTCGTCGCGCTTCATCGCGACGTTGAGCCGTGGACGCAACCGCTTGATGAGCCGCATCTCCAGCAACAGCGCGGCGAATTCGCTCGGCGTGTAGTCCCAGTCGATGCGCACGGCCTCGCGGATGATGCGCGCGCCTTTGTCTTCGGGATATCGGCCGCGGAAATAACTGAGCAGCCGCGTACGCAGACGCTTCGACTTGCCGACGTACACCACCTCGCCCGTGCTCCCGTGCATGCGATAGACGCCGGGTCGATCCCGGGCGTCCGCGGTCACGGCGGCGCGCATTCGCGCCAGTTGGTCGTCGTCGGTGCAGGGCGGAAGGAGGGAGCGCCGCTTCATTGCTGACAGCGGGGACACAACACGGTCGCGCGGCCATCGATGACGTTGGTGGCCACGAGGCGTCCGCCGCAGCGGTGACATGCCTCGCCGCCGCGCCCGTACACGTCGAGCTGGGCCGCGAATGACCCGCGCTCGCCCGACGCGTCGCGATAGTCGCGAAAGCTCGTTCCGCGCGCGTCGATCGATTCGCGCAGCACGCTCACGATGCATCCGTGAAGTCGAACGACTTCATCGGCGCGAATCGTCCGTCCGGCGCGCGACGGATCGATCCCCGCGCGCCAGAGCGCTTCGTTCGCGTAGATGTTGCCGAGGCCGGCGATCCGGCGCTGGTCCATCACCAACTTTTTCACCGCTTGAGAGGAACCCCGAAGAGCGCCCGATAGATGTGTGATGGTGAACGCAGGGTCAAGCGGTTCGACGCCGAGCGTCGCTGAATGTCGCGCCCAACGTTCGGGTGACATGAGCGTGACGGTGCCGAGGCGCCGGATGTCGCGGTAGTGCAGGGTGCGTCCGTCGTCGAGGCGAAGCGCGAGCGTCGAGTACGCGCGCTCACGCTCCGACAATGCACCGGCATCGATCAGGAGCGCGCCCGTGAACCGTGGTTGGACGACGAGGCGGTCGCCGGTGGAGAGGTCGAGCACGACGAGCTTGGCGCGTCGCCAGCAGTGCTCGATGGTGGCGCCCGTCAGAGCTCGGCGCAGTTTGGCGGGAGTCGTTTCGCGAAGGACGTCGGCGTGCGTGACCGTCACGCCGGCGATCGAGGCTCCCGCGAGCGCGCGCTGCAGGTCGCGCGCTATGGTCTCGGTTTCAGGCAGCTCCGGCATGGCGCTCGAGCTCCCGCCACGCGATGTCGGCGCGGTACTGGCTGCCCGCGAACTGGATCGAACTCGCCATGCGGACGCTCGAGCGCTGGGCGGCGGCGAGCGTGTCGGCCACACCGGTCACCGCGAACACACGTCCGCCCGACGTGACGAGACGGCCATCGCTCTGGCGCGCGGTTCCGGCGTGGAAGACGTGCACATCGGCGTGCGTCGACGACGGCAGCGTGATTGCGTCGCCCAACCGCGGCGTGTCCGGGTAGCCCGATGCCGCCACGACGGTGGTCACCGCGTGCCGACCGGTCCACCGGAGCGGCGTCTCGTCCGCCTCGCCGTTGGCCACGCCTAACAGGCGCGGCAGCAGCGGCTCCGCCAGCAGCGGCAGCAGCGCTTCGGTTTCCGGATCGCCGAAGCGGCAATTGAACTCCACCACGCGCGGCGACGTGCCGCCGGGCGCAACCATGAGCCCGGCGTACAACAAGCCGCTGAACGGTGCACCGGCGGCTCGCATGGCGCGCAGCGTCGGGCGCACGATGCGCTCGAGCGCTTCATCGACCAGCGCCGCCGTGGCCAGCGACAGCGGCGCGTACGCGCCCATGCCGCCCGTATTCGGCCCGGCGTCGCCGGCGAGCAACCGCTTGTGATCCTGCGCGGGCAGCATGGGCACCGCGCGCGTGCCGTCGGTGAGCACGAACAGCGAGACCTCTTCGCCGTCCATGAACTCTTCAACCAGAATCTCGTTGCCGGCCTCGCCGAACGAGTGGCCCACCAGCATTGCGTCGATCGCGCAGTCTGCCTCGCCCAACGTGCGGGCGATGAGCACGCCCTTGCCGGCGGCCAGGCCCGACGCCTTGATCACGAGCGGCGCGCCTAACGACCGCGCCGCGCGCTTCGCGTCGTCCGCCCGCACGTGGCGCTCGGCGCGCGCGGTGGGGACGCCGGCGTCGAGCATCAATTGCTTGGCGAATGCCTTGGACGATTCAATGCGCGCCGCGGCCTCGCTTGGTCCGAACACCAGGACGCGATGCTCGCGCAGCGCGTCGGCCAATCCTGCCGCAAGCGGCGCTTCCGGACCAACGACGGTGAGATCAGGACGCTCGTCGCGGGCAAGGTCTAACAACGCGGCGATGTCCGTGGCCTTGACCGCGACGCAGCGACCGAGCTCTGCGATGCCCGGGTTGCCGGGCGCGGCGAGGAGCTCGAGTGATGGGTCGTCGTGCGTGAGCTTCCAGGCGAGGGCGTGTTCTCGTGCGCCGCCGCCGACGAGCAACACCTTCACTTGGATGTCGTGTTCCGATAGGCGTTGTTGAAGGCGTCGCGGGCCCCGCGCAACGCGTCCTTCACGGTCTCGACAGCCGATTGGGCTTCGTTGCGGTAGTAACCGGCCGCCTCGGCGTAATCATCGCTGAGCGGCCGATCGTTCTCGCCGCGGCGCGGATAGTCGCCGTTAACGATGCGATCGTACGCCCCCGTCTGGACCCACCGCTGCAGCTCCGCGGCTCGCACCGTATTGAACGGATGCGTGCGGAACGCGACGTTGAGCACGCGGAAAATGGTGTCGAGCGCGCCGCCGCGTTCCTCGTACTCCTGCGCCTGAACGAGGAACTCATCCAGGTTCGACTCGTCGTCGGGTGTGATGCCGCCGGCGAACTTGAGGAAGAGCCGCATCGACGCCTGCGGATCCTGTGTGGCGAGCAATCCGGCACGGTCCGACGAGAGCTCGGCTTTCCGCGCCCATTCGAAAAGCGCAAGCTGGATGGGCAGTGCGATGAGGCCGAGTCCAGGGATGTTGTTGAACCCGATATTGAGGATGAGCAGCGCGAGGGTGGTATACGTCGCGTGACCGCTCATAACGTGGCCGAGCTCGTGGCCAAGGAGCACGCGGCGCTCGTCCCAATCGAGCAGGTCGAGCCCCGCCGAATTGACCACGATGAACGGCTTGTCGAATCCCACCGCCATCGCATTGGCAAACGGGGACTGCGACACGAACAGGTCCGGACGATCGGGCCAATCCATGGTGTGCAGCACTTCTTCGAGCAGCACGTTCAAGTGCGGCCGTTGGCGCGGCCCAACGCGAACCGCGTTGGCGGTGAAGAGGCTGCGGACCCCGCGCTCTCCCAGGAAGCTCATCACCTTGCGCAGCACTTCGTCGAATCCGGGGAGCGCACGCAACGTGTTCAGCGCCGCACGGTCGGCGGGATGCTCCCACGACACGGGCGCGATCTGGATCAGTTGGTTAGGCATGGGTTTGGTCGCTCGTCGGAGGTCGCGGCTACGTAGCGAACGCGTGGTCGAGGTCGGCGATCAGGTCGCCGATGTCTTCGACACCGCACGACAGCCGCACCATTCCCTCGGTGATGCCGAGCTCGGCGCGGCGCTCCGGCGGCACGGACGCGTGCGTCATTGACGCCGGGTGGCTGATCAGGCTCTCCACTCCTCCCAACGATTCCGCCAGCGAAAAGATTCTCGTCCGCTCCAACACCTGCGCGGCCCGGTCGCGCGTGCCCAGGTCGACGGTAATCATGCCGCCGAAGCCGCGCATCTGCCGACAAGCGAGCTCGTGCTGCGGATGCGACGGAAGTCCCGGATAGATCACCCGTTCGGTGCCGACGCGCTCCGCCAACCAGGCAGCCACACGGCGCCCATTCTCGTCGTGCCGCGGCATGCGCAGGTGCAGCGTCTTGGTGCCGCGCAGGGCGAGCCAGCAGTCGAACGGCCCTGGGATGGCGCCTGACGCGTTCTGGATGAATCCAAGGCGGTCGGCCAGGTCATCGTCCCGCAGCAGGGCCATGCCGCCGATCATGTCGCTGTGGCCGTTGAGATACTTTGTGGTCGAATGAAATACGATGTCGGCACCGTGCGCGAACGGCCGCTGGAACACCGGCGTCGCGAACGTGTTGTCGACGATGAGCAGCGCGCCGGCTCGATGCGCCGCTTCGGCGGCCGCCGAGAGGTCGGTGATCCACATGAGCGGATTCGTCGGCGTCTCGACCAGCACAGCCACGGTGCGCGGTGTGCACGCGTCGGCGATCCGTTGGGCATCGCGCGTGTCGACATAGGTGAACGTCAGGCCTAACTTTTGGAGCAGCGTGTTGAAGAGGCGGAAGGTGCCGCCGTAGACGTTCTGCCCGCAGATGATGTGGTCGCCGGATTGGAACAATTTCATGATCGAGTCGACGCACGCCGTGCCGCTAGCGAAAGCGAATCCATGTCGCCCATCTTCAAGCGCAGCCACGTTCCGCTCGAGCGCATCGCGCGTTGGGTTCCGGCTGCGTGCGTACTCGAAGCCCTTGTTCTTTCCCAGCCCCTCCTGCACGTATGTCGACGTGAGATAGACCGGAGTCATAATGGCGCCGGCAAGCGGTTCCGGTCGCTGGCCGGCGTGAATGGCCCGCGTGCCCAACCCGGACTGTAGATCGTCGTCGAATATGCGCGTCATGCCAAAGCCCGTTGATCAGTTCGCGCAAGATAACTCCCCGAATCCGGTGACGCACGCTAACGGCGTCGACGGGACTCGCTGCCTCGTCGTCGACGACGAGCCGCGTCTTCGTCAAGCGCTCGTGCGCCTCATGCAAGGCGCCGGCTACAAGTGCTTCGAAGCCGGCTCGGCGCAGGACGCCTTGTCGCTGCTCGACCGGGAGCGGCCCGAGCTCGTGTTGTCCGACATGCGCATGCCGGGTATGGACGGCGCATCGCTGCTCAGACGGATCCGCGAGCAGCACCCCGATGTCGCGGTCGTCATGGTGACCGCGGTGGCCGAGGTTGAGGTGGCGGTGTCGTGTCTGTCGGCGGGCGCGATGGATTACATTACGAAGCCATTCAGCTTCGAAGAAGTGAAAGCGCGGGTCACGCAAGCGCTCGAGAAGCGCCGGCTGCTGCTCGAGAACCGCGGCTATCAGGAACGACTCGAGGAACGCGTCAAGGCACAGGCGCAGCGTCTCGAGGACTTGTTTCTCGCGAGCGTGCAGTCGTTGGCCGAAGCGCTCGAGCTCAAGGATCCGTACACACGCGGCCACTCCATTCGCGTGAGCCGGTACGGTGCGGCGATCAGCCGGATGCTCGGCATCGAGCAAGCGACGATCCGCAATATCGAGTTGGGCGGTCAACTGCACGACATCGGCAAAATCGGCGTGCGCGAGGATGTGCTCAACAAGCCCGGTCCGCTCACAAAGGATGAATACGAGCACATCATGACGCATCCGGTCCTGGGCTGGCGGATCCTGCGTCCGCTGCTCGGCGACAATTCGGTGGTGCTGAACGTCGTGCGGTCGCACCACGAGCGAATCGATGGCAAGGGCGTACCCGACGGGTTAGGCGGCACGGACATCGCGCGCGAGGCGCGGATCATCGCGGTGGCGGACGCGTTCGACGCGATGATGAGCCGCCGTCCGTACCGGAAGGGCCTCTCGTACGCGGACACGCTCGACGAGCTCAAGCGGATGTCGGGCACACAGTTCGACGGCCAGGTCGTCGACGCGTTCCTCGAGGCCGTCACCACCGGCGCGATCGCGCTCGATCAGCGCGAGTCCGTCGCCGACGCGCGCGACACGGTGCATCTCGCCAAGTCTGCGAGGTAGCGGAACGTCATTCGACCGTTCCGTTAGCACGCTGGGCCGAACCCCATTGGGAGCGTCTCGGGCGCATCGAAGCGATCGACCTCACCGAGGCGGGATACGGTCCGTCAGTCGTTGTTCGTTTCGTGCTTTCCTACCCGTCCTCGGTCATACGTTGTTCGTGGTCCGCGCTTATCCGAGCGAACATGGATGACGAACGACGAAGAACGCACCACGGGTAGGAAAGCACGAAACGAACAACGACTGACGGACCACGGGGAATTTGCCCCCAAAATCGCCTCACCGAGCGTTGCTGTTCGCACGGGCAGCGATCGCCTAACGCGACACCCAGCCGGACCCTTCGACAATCGAACGCTCGCCAACGGGACAACTGGCTTCGTGCCGCCGCGGCACGCAGGGTGGGCGAGGGTTCGATTTACCCACCTGGCCACCACCTACGGCCGTCTCGTCGTTATCCTTGTGGCGGCGCGCTAACGTATTTTTTTCCTGGACCGTGACGGAGGTTACAGCGTGTACGAGGGTCTGATGGTTAGCGTATCCGGTGTACGCGGGCGCGTTGGTGAAGCGCTCTCGCCCGAGGTGGTGACGCGCTTTGCGGCTGGCTTCGGCGCGTGGGCGCACGGCAGATGGTCCGCGGGCCCTCGAGCATCGGGACGCTGTCGCATCGTGGTCGGACGCGACTCGCGCGTGTCAGGTCCGATGTTTCATCGCGCGACGATTGCGGCGCTGCAGTCGGTGGGTTGCGATGTGATCGATGTTGGTCTCGCACCCACGCCCTCCATACAACTCGCGGTCGAACATCATCACGCCGCCGGCGGCTTGGCGATCACGGCAAGCCACAATCCGATCGAATGGAATGCGCTCAAGTTCATCGGGCCGTCGGGACTTTTTTTGGACGGCGCGGAAGGGACGGAGATGCGCGGCATCGTCGAGAGCACGATTCCGCGCGCAAGCTGGGATGCGCTGGGAGAAGTACAGTCTGATGACGAAGCGATCGAGCGGCATCTCGACGCGGTGCTGTCGGTGCCGTTCGTGAAGGTCCAAGAGATTCGCAAACGAAAATTCCGCGTTGCGCTCGACTGCGCACATGGTGCGGGCGGTGCGATCATTCCGGAGCTGCTCGAGCGTCTTGGCTGCGAGGTGCACGCGATCAACCTGGAAACCGATGGGCGCTTCACGAGACCGCCCGAACCCGTGGCGTCCAACTTGGGAGACTTGGAACGTCTCGTGCTGGAGACAAAGGCCGAACTCGGTTTGGCCACCGATCCCGACGTCGATCGATTGGCGCTCGTGTCGGACGAGGGCACCGCGATTGGAGAAGACTGGACACTCGCGCTGGCGGCCCGGCTTGTGCTCAAGTACAGACGCGGCCCTCTGGTGGCGAATCTCTCGACCAGTCGGATCGTCGATGACGTGGCCAGAGAGGCTGGGACACGCGTGGTGAGGGCGCCGGTTGGCGAAGTCAACGTCGCGGTGCGCATGCGGCGAGAGGGCGCCGCAATTGGGGGCGAGGGAAACGGTGGCGTGATTCTATCGGAAGTACACTTAGGCCGGGACGCTCCGGTCGGTGTAGCACTGCTGCTGCAAATGTTGCTGGAGGACAACGCGCCACTCTCGGCCGTGGTGGCCCGCTATCCTCGCTACGTGATCGTCAAAGACAAGCTGGATCGGCCGAACGCGCCTCTGGATGCGGTGTATGATGTGTTGCGACAGGGGTTTACGGACGCGGAGGCGGATACGCAAGACGGGCTGCGACTGTCGTGGGTGGATCGCTGGGTGCACGTGCGTCCGTCAGGGACTGAACCGATCGTACGGGTAATTGCTGAAGCGCCGAACGCGGCGGCTGCGCGCGCGCTCGTGATGCGCTCGCGCATTCCGTTCGACGCGTTAGGACGATGACTAACCGAGGCTCAACTACATGTGTGGAATAGTTGGTTATGTAGGACCGCGACTCGCGTCGCCGTTGCTGCTCGAGGGGCTCAAGCGGCTCGAGTATCGGGGCTACGATTCGGCCGGTGTGGCCATCATGAACGGGAAGGGTGTCGAGACACGGAAGGCGCCAGGCAAAATCTCCGAGCTCGAGACCCTCGTGTTGGCCGCTCCGATCCACGGGACGCTCGGCATCGCCCACACACGGTGGGCTACGCACGGTGCTCCGAATTTCTGCAATGCCCACCCGCACCTCTCGTGTAACAACGAAATCGCCGTCGTCCACAACGGCATCATCGAGAACGGATCCTCGCTGCGGCAAGCGCTGGAAGACGTCGGCCACACGTTCCGCTCCGAGACGGATACCGAGGTGCTCGCGCACCTGATCGAAGAGTTCTTCGACGGCAACCTCGAAGAGGCTGTGCTCGAAGCGCTGCGCAAAGTGGAAGGCACGTACGGAATCGCCGTGGTGTCGAGCCGCGATCCGAACAAGATCGTGGCGGCGCGCAAAGGCAGCCCGCTGCTCGTCGGGTTGGGCGAAGGCGAATACTTCGTGGCAAGCGACGTGTCGGCGATTCTTGCGCACACACGCCAGGTCATCTATCTCGATGATGGCGACCTCGCGGTGTTGGAGCGCGACGGCTATCGCATCATCGACATGCAGGCCCTGCCGATGACGCGCGCGGTGAGCAGCATCGACTGGGATCTCGACATGATCGAGCGCGGCGGCTTTCCGCACTTCATGCTCAAGGAGATCTTCGAGCAGCCGACGACGATCGAAAACACCATGCGCGGCCGCCTGCTGGTCGAGGACGGCACCGCCAAGTTGGGCGGCATCAACCTGACCAACGACGAGCTGCTCGAGTTCGACAACATTGTCATCACGGCTTGCGGCACGAGCTGGCACTCGGCGCTGATCGGCGAGTTCATGATCGAAGAGCTCGCACGGATTCCAGTCGAAGTCGAGTACGCGTCGGAGTTCCGGTACCGCAACCCGGTCATCGGTCCCAAGACGCTCTGCATCGTGATCTCGCAGTCCGGCGAGACGGCGGACACGCTGGCCGCCATGCGCGAGGCGCAGAAACGGGGCGCCCGTGCGTTAGGCATCGTGAACGTGGTCGGCTCGACCATCGCGCGCGAGTCGGACGGCGGCATCTACATCCACGCCGGTCCGGAAATCGGCGTCGCGTCCACCAAGGCGTTCACGAGCCAGGTGATCGCGCTGGCGCTGTTCACACTCAGGCTTGCCCGCCTGCGCGGGCTGCCCGCGGAAGACGGACGCCCGATCGTCGAGGCCCTCCAGAAGCTTCCGGCACAGATCAAGGACGTGCTCGACCGCGCCGACGAAATCGAGAGCATCGCCGAGGAGTTCGCGGATGCGGCCAACTTCCTCTACCTGGGCCGCGGCTACAACTTCCCGGCCGCGCTCGAGGGCGCGCTCAAGCTCAAGGAGATCAGCTACATTCACGCCGAGGGCTACCCCGCGGCGGAGATGAAGCACGGTCCCATCGCGCTCATCGACGAGAACATGCCGGTGGTGTTCATCGCGCCGCACGATTCGGTGTTCGACAAAGTCGTGTCGAACGTGCAGGAAGTGAAAGCGCGCGGCGGACGCGTGATCGCACTCACCAGTCGTTCGGAGCCGTCCCTCGCCGGCAAGATCGATTACGAGATTCGCGTGCCTGAAACGATCGACATGTTCACGCCGATCCTCGCCGCTGTGCCGCTGCAGCTGTTGGCGTACTATATCGCGGTGAAGCGCGGGTCGAACGTGGATCAGCCGCGCAACCTCGCGAAGTCGGTGACGGTCGAGTAGGGCCAACGCGCTCGGGCGGCTTGATCCGGCGTCCGAGCCCACCTCCCGGATACGTTCCAGCATGCACTACCTCGTGACCGGAGGCGCGGGCTTCATCGGCTCGCACCTCGTGGAACATCTCGTGACCGCCGCCGGCGGCCACCGCGTCACGGTGCTCGACAATTTCTCAACGGGTAAACGAGAGAACCTCGCGCCGTGGCTCGATCAGATCCGGGTAGTCGAAGGCTCGGTCACCGATCCTGACGCGTGCCGCGACGCGATCGCCGGAGCCGATTTCGTGCTGCACCAAGCGGCACTTCCGTCGGTGCCGCGATCGCTGCGCGATCCCGTAGCCTCGCACGAAGCCAACACGACCGGAACGCTCAACGTGCTCATCGCCGCGCGCGACGCGCACGTGAAGCGCGTGGTGTACGCGGCGTCGTCCTCGGCCTATGGCAACACCGCCGAGCTCCCCAAGCGCGAGGAGATGCTGCCGCGCCCGTTGTCGCCGTATGCGGCGGCGAAGTACGCCGGCGAACAGTACTGTCGCGCGTTCCACGCGTCGTTCGGCGTGGGGACGATCGCGCTCCGGTACTTCAACGTGTTTGGCCCGCGGCAAGACCCGACGTCGCAGTACGCGGCGGTGATTCCCAAGTTCATCATGTGCGCCGATGCCGGCGAGTCGCCCACGATTTTCGGCGACGGCGAGCAGACGCGGGACTTCACGTTCGTGCGAAACGTCGTCCGCGCGAACCTGCTGGCGTGCGAGGCGCCGGTGGCCGCGTTAGGCGAGGCGTACAACGTCGGATGCGGCGAGCGCGTAAGCGTGAACGCGCTCTGGCGCCGGATCCGCGACATGCTCGGCGCGACGGTCGAGGCGCGGTACGAGCCGTCGCGCACCGGCGACGTGCGTGATTCCCTGGCGTCGCTCGACCGCGTGCGCACGATGCTCGGCTATACGCCGGTGGTGGCCCTGGACGACGGACTGCGCGAGACCGTCCGGGCGCTCACCGGGCGTGAACCGGCCGCGGCGAGATCGGCCGCGGCCGCGCACTGACCCCACACCCGGCGCGCCATCCGTGCGCGTACTGCTCCAGCGCGTGTCGCGCGCCGAGGTCCGCATCGACGGCCGTGTCGCCGGCCGTATTGGCGCCGGCTTCTGTCTTCTGGTAGGCTTCACGCACGGCGACACCGACGAACACGTCGCCTGGATGGCCGACAAAGTAATCGGCCTGCGCCTGTTCGCGGACGAGAATGGAAAGATGAATCGTGCGTTAGCAGAAGTCGACGGAGGCGCGCTCCTCGTGGTGTCGCAATTCACCCTCTATGGCGACACGCGGAAGGGGCGTCGGCCGAGCTTCGTGGATGCGGCGCGCCCCGAGCAGGCGGTGCCGCTCTACGAGCGGTTCGTGTCGCTGTTGCGCGAAACGGGCGTGCGCGTGGAGACGGGCGAATTCGGCGCCATGATGGAGGTCGATCTGGTGAACGACGGGCCGGTCACGCTCTGGCTGGAGCGCTGAGCGTGCGGGTCGTTCTCGCCTCGGCCTCGCCGCGGCGCCACGAGTTGTTAGGCATGATCGGTATTGCGCACGAGGTGGACCCGGCGGACATCGATGAGTCGCTGCGCGACGGTGAGTCGGATACCGGCTACGCCTTGCGCCTGGCGACGGAGAAAGGGCTGGCGGTGGCCGCGCGGCATCCGGATGCGCTGATCATTGCCGCCGATACGATCGTGGTCGTGGACGGCCGCATCTTCGGCAAGCCTGTCGACCGGGCCGACGCGTGCCGCATGCTGCGCGTGTTGAGCGGTCGGACGCACGTCGTGCACACGGCTGTGGCGGTGGTGCGCGATGCCGGGCGGCGTCGCGAATCGACAGTGGAGTCCACGCGAGTCACGTTTCGCGAGCTGGGCGATGATGAGATCGCGGCGTATGTGGCGACGGGCGAGCCGATGGACAAAGCCGGGGCGTACGGCATTCAAGGCTACGGCGCCAGCATCGTGGACCGCGTCGAGGGGGACTACTTCACGGTGATGGGCCTCGCGGTGCGGCAGCTGGTGTCGCTGCTGGAGCGCGTGGGCGTGCCATACCGGTTCCGTGCGCTCGGGGCGGAGCCGTCGTGACGGCGCTCGATCCGACGTTCGATCCTCCGTTAGGCAGATGCCCGCTCTGCGCGTCGCCGGATGTTCGCGCGTACGATGTGGATTACCGCGACACGTACATCTCGCGGTGCCGCGACTGCGGCGTCCGGTTCATGAACCCGCAGTACACCGACGCCTATCTCACGGCGTATTACGCGAGCTAT
>JAICLH010000292.1 GCA_025927495.1 Gemmatimonadaceae bacterium | reverse complement strand
GTCGGCACCACGGTGCGCATCGCGTCGTTGCCGAGCTGGACGAGCCTGCCCGTAGCGACGGACACGACGGCCGGGAACGTGGCGCGCCGGAGCTGCTGGATCTGAACGATCTGCACCGACTGCGGCATCTGATCCTTGTAATGCCAGATGTCGACATTCGCCTTGTTCGAGTCGGCGGCGGCGACCTGCGGCTCCTGCGCCTTGACGCCGACGAACACGCGCGATCCGTCCGGGCTCCAGTGCGGCTCGGCGTACTCGCTCAGCACCATGCCGGCCGGAAACGACGCGTCCTTCGCGGGATCGTAGGTGAACGCCGACGCCTCGGGCTTGGCGACGCCGGACCAGGCGAGGAGCACGTTGGCCTTCTGCTTCATGCCGGAGACGGTATCGCCGCGCAGCACGGCGAGATTGTCGCGGTCGTCGCTCCAGGTGAGCTGGGAGAAGTCCGCCTGGGCGGTCTCGAGCGCGCGCGTTTCGCCAGTGGCCGGATCCAGCACGTACACGCCATTGCCGAGCCGGTCCGGGGCGTCGACCGTGTAGGCGAGGAGCGTTCCTGAATCATCGAAGTCGAATTCCGCGACGTTGCCGACGTTGCGCACCGCGCCCGTGCGCATGTCGCGCACGACGAGATCGGCCGCGGCCGCGCCGCGACCGCCGGCCACGCCGCCCCGACCTCCGCGGCCACCGGGAGCGCCCGCAGTCGCGCCGGACGAAGGTGCATTCGGCGGCGCCAGCTTGACGGCGAGCCAATGTGAGCCGTTGGCGAACTTCCAGGACGAGGCGCCGGGAATGGAGACCTTGTCGCCGGTCGACAAATTCAACAACTCTAAATGCGCGGCAGCGGCGCCCTCCTCGACGGCGGCACCGCCGCGAGCGGTTGGCGCGTTGCCACGGCCTCGGCCAGCACGACCGGCACCGCCGCGCCCTTGCGGGCGAACGAGGTATGCGGCCCAGTGTGAATCGTCGGAGAACGACGGCTCGGTGCCGCCGCCGCCCGCGCCCGGGCCGCCAGCGGGGCCGCCGCGACCACCCGCGTCGCCGCTCGCGACTACCGTGTGGTAATCCGGCCCGCCGTCGAGCGACTTGACGTGAACGATCGTCTGCCCGCCCTCGTTGGGCGAGTAGGTGAACGTCATCCACTTGCCGTCGGCGGAGAGCGACGGCGAGGTGATGCGGTTCCATTTGGCGAAATCCTCGAGCTCGAGGACTTTCTTGCCGTCGATGGTGGCGGGGCTGCCTGCTTGCTGGACGCTGGCTGCGGCGCTCGGGCGGGACTGGGCGCGCGCAGCGGCGAGCGGCAGGAGAGCGGTGACGACGATCGTGCTCGCGAGCACGCGGGAGGTGTGATTGCGCATGGCGGGGAAGGTTGCGAACAAGGAGGCAGGGAGGGCTGTATGAATGTGCTGCGCGGGTGCTCCGTGGTCCATGGTCTTTCGTCCATGGTCCGTGGTCTTTCGAGATTAGTGCACGGGGTGAGACCGTCGCGCCGAATGGGGTTGGACTGAATTGGGACGCGGATCTTGCGGAAACGAGCGAACGAGGCGCGGATTCGCTCGGTTGAGCGAAACGAGCGTCGCGCGGCAGTCCAAAGAGGAAATATTTTGGGTTGCGGCGTCCCGGCCGCTTCCCACTCTGCCAACTCCGCAAACTCCGCGGCATCATTTTGAGGGCCTGCGTGCCGCGAGAGGCTACCGCGCCACGCAGGCCCCAACGGTTGGAAACACGGATGCCGCGGACGGGACGGATGGGGACGAAGAAAAAACCCAAATGCCGTTGAGGTGTGGCGCGACAGGCTCACGCCGCGCACGGATCTCGATGGACCATGGACCATGGACCATGGACCATGGACCATGGACCAAGCTCTGGCGCGCTTCCGCGCAGGGGGACAGAATCCCGACGTACCCTGTGCTCGGGAGCATGGACCACGTGAGTGACATTTCGCGGCGAGAGTGGCTGAAGACCGTGGGAGTGGTGAGCGCCGGAGCGCTCGTCGCGCCCGACGCGCCCGCGTCGCATTCCACTAGGAGCGAGCCCGTGACTGGCGGGGCACCACTCCGCACCTACGCCGACGGCGAGATCGTGGACCTCGCATCCACGAGCGACGTCTACGTGCCGCCCCGCGGCCGGTCGTGGCAGAAGTTCAGCTTCGACAATCCCGAGCCGTCGGTGGCGTTCGGCGGGTACGCGTTTGGATTTCTGGTATTCACGAACGAGAATACCTATTCGCCGGCGCGCGCCGGGCTGCGGGCGCAGCTCGCCGGCGACAGCCTCACGCTCACCGCCGACGGGTTCACCTGGGCGGGCGGTCAGGAGCACGCGCCCGGCAGCTTTAGCGTGCGGCTCACGCGCAGCGGCAACACCATCGAGTGGACAGCGACGGCCGAGCTGGAGCATCCGATCAAGGCCGTGTCGACGATCGTGCGCGGCGTGCCGCGCGGGCGCGTGTCGTTCGGCGCGGGCGCGTTCACCGACCCGCGCGACAACGAGCTGCTCACGGGCTACCCGTTCGGCGGCGGCGATCTCAATGTCTCCGGCAGCATGTCGACGCCGCTGCTGATGGTGCAGATGCCGTCTGACGTGCTGTACGTGTCGTCGCGCGATACGCGCGTGCGTCCGAAGCGCTTCTATCTCGCGCCCGGCGAGACCGCGTACCGTGTCGAGGCCATCCACGAGCACGACGCCTGGCGGGACGACCGCCGCGTTGAGGTGCCGGCGTGGCGGCTCGGCCGTGCGGCCGTTGGTGACGACGCCATCGCGCAGCACCTGCAGCACGTCGAACAGGCGTATGGCATTCCGGCGTGGGAAACGCGCACCGACGCGCCCGCCTGGATGCGGTCGCTGGCGATGGTCACGACGCTCCACGGGCAGCACTATACCGGTTTCATCTTCAACGATTACTCACGGCAGCTCGAGATCCTGCGATGGATCGCCGCGCG
>JAICLH010000201.1 GCA_025927495.1 Gemmatimonadaceae bacterium | reverse complement strand
GGCACGAGGCGCTGGATATGATCGGCGACGCCCTGAATGGTCTCGATGCGATTGTGGACGAAGAACACCTGGCCGCCGCGGTCGATCTCGCGCGCGATGCCTTCCTCGATCAAGCCATCGTCCCACGGTTCGACGAACGTGAGCACGGGCGACCGGTCGCGCGGCGCGGTTTGCATGAGCGTCACGTCGCGGAGTCCGGCGAGCGATTGATGCAGCGTGCGCGGGATCGGCGTCGCGGTGAGCGTGAGCACGTCGGTCTCGAGCTTGATCTGCTTGAGGCGCTCCTTGTGCTTGACGCCGAACCGGTGTTCTTCGTCGATCACGAGCAGGCCGAGATCCTTGAAGGCGACGTCGGGGCTGAGCAACCGGTGCGTGCCGATGACGATGTCGACCTTGCCTTCGCCTAACGCAGCGAGCACGGCGGCCTGCTCCCTGGGCGTTTGAAACCGGCTCAGCGTTTCGACGCGCACCGGGAAATCGGCGAGCCGTTCGCTGAACGTGCGGCCGTGCTGCTCGGCGAGAATCGTGGTGGGCACGAGGACCGCGGCCTGGCGCGCGGACTGCACCGCTTTGAACGCCGCGCGCACGGCGACTTCGGTCTTGCCGTAGCCCACGTCACCGACGAGCAGGCGGTCCATGGGGCGCGGGCTTTCCATGTCGCGTTTCACGTGGTCGGTGGCGGTGCGCTGGTCGGGCGTGTCCTCGAACAGGAACGACGACTCGAGTTGGCGCTGCCACGAATTGTCGGGCATCGCGCTCTGCTTGGTGGCGGTGCGGCGCCGCGCGTACAGATCGAGCAGCTCCATCGCCATCTCCTGGAGCGCCGCGCGCGTGCGGTCGCGCTGATGCGCCCAGCGCTTCCCGCCTAACTTGTGCAGGCGCGGCGGCGCCGCGTCCTCGCCGGCATCGGCCGAGCGATAGCGCTCGATCTGGTCGATGCGGTAGAGGGGGACGTTGAGGCGGTCGCCGCCCTCGTATTCGATCACTGCCGCTTCGATCATGCTCTCTTTCACGAACACCTGTTCGATGCCGCGATAGATCCCGATGCCGTGCTCCAAGTGCACGACGTAGTCGCCGGCCTTGAGGCCGTTGAGACTTTCGAGCGGTGCGCCGGTCGCGTAGCGCCGCTGGCGGCGAATGCGGCGCTCGCGGCGGAAGATCTCGTGGTCCGTTAGGACACGCAGTCCCTCGGTGTGTCCGGACGGCGGGATGACGAACCCGCCGTGCACGACGCCGACCGCGAGCGCGGCGCCGCTGGCGGTCCAGCCGGCTTCGTCGAGCAGCTCCTCGAGGCGCTCCGCCTGGCCGATGTTGTCGCACAGAATCACCGTCGGGATGCCGTCGTCGACGATGCGGCGCAGCCGTTTGATGTCGCGATCGACGGGTTCGGGCGGCCGGATCGCGAATACGACATCCGGTTCCTGAGGCGCAGCCTCGCCGGCCGCGGCCGGCGGCACGAGCGCGAGGACGCCGAGTCGTGCCATGGAGGCCGCGGCATCGTCGGGCGGTTGGAACAGCGCCTCGCGCGCCGGCGCGTCTTCGCCGCGCCGCCGCGCGAGCTCGATGTGGTGTCGCGCTTCCTCCCACGTGCGCCGCATCTCGGCGTCGACGTGCGCGTGCGCGGGGACCACGAGCACCGTGTCGGGCGGCACGAGGTCGAGCAGCGACCCGCGCTCCGCGGATTCCGCACGCTCGCTGGGCCGCGCATCCACCGGAAGCACGAGTGCCACGTCGGCGTCGCGCGTCGAGCGTTGCGTGAGGATGTCGAAGTGGCGCAGCGATTGGATCTCGTCACCCCAGAACTCGAGGCGTACCGGGTTCGCCATGCCGAAGCTGTAGATGTCGACGATGCCGCCGCGCACGCTGAATTGCGCGACGTCGTCCACGAGGTCTACGCGCTCGAAGCCAACCTGCTCGAGGTGTTGCACGAGGTCCTCGAGCCGGCGCACGTCGCCCAGGCGAAGCTCGAGTCGCGCGGTGCGGACCACGTCGGGCAAGCGCGTGCGCTCGAGCACCGCGCGCGCCGTCGTAATGAGTGTGCGGACGCCGCCGCGGGCGACGCGCTCCAGTGTTTCGACGCGCTCGCCCGCCACCTCGAGGTGCGGCTCGACTTCGCCGAATCCTTCGCGCGGCGGATAGAGCGCGGTGGCATCGTCGTCCTGGAGCACCGTGAGGTCGGCCAACCATCGTTCGGCATCGGGGAGGGACTCGGCGACCACGACGAGAAACCGCCGTTGGCCCAACTTTCTGCCTAACGCAGCGACGAGCGACGCGTCGCTCGAACCCGGCAGCCCGCCGATCGTGAGGCGCTGGCCCGGTGCGGGCACCGTCGCGAACAGTCGCGTGAACGACGGGAGCGACTCGATGGCGTCGAGCAGGCGCGGCAGCGGCATCAGGCGGTGACGGCGCGGGTGCCGCGCGCCATCGCCGACTCGGCCACCAGCGCGACGAGTGCCGCGGCGAGGAGCGGAGCGGCGAGTGGGCGTCGGGGCGCCGTGGCGAACACGGCGGTGGTGAACGCCGCGCCGTCTTCGGCGGTCATCACGTGGCGGCCGCGCAAGCGCGCGGCGAGCGCGGACGGATCGAGGCGATGGAGATCCGACTCGGACGGCTCGGGGTTCACGACCAGCGCGCCCATGCGTGCGCCGCCGTGGAGATAGAAGTACGCACCCGGCCGGGTCGGCGCGGCGAGTGAGTCGTCGGGCAGCGGCAGGCGATCGCCATCCGGCAGCTCGAGCGCGTCGGCGCCCGTTGGGCGGACGACCATCGCACCCGGCGTGGTCGTCGCCACGACGCCCGCGTCGGCGCTCACGCGCTGCGACAGTACGTCGCCTAACCAGGGCACGAAGGCGGCGCGCACGGGGAACGTGGTCGCATCCGGTGTGAGCGGCGAGCCGATGAGCACGTAGCGTGGTCCGCTCACGATCCACGGTTCGCCGGCCGACGTGGCGAGCGTATCGGATCGCGTACCGGTTCGTGGGCTGAGCGGATACCGTACGGTGGCGGTGACATCCGCGAGCGGCACCGGCGACCCGTTCGCGCCGCGCACCGCCGTCTCGCCGTGTCGCGCGGCGCCCAAGCGCCACGGGATGCCTAACCGCTCGAGCGCGCGGTTCGCGGCGCCGAGCTTGACCGGGTCGGATGGAGCGACGAGCAGCGCCGGCAGCGACGTGACTTCGTCGGCCGATGCAATCGTAATGTCGGCGCCCGTGCGGGCGCGCTCGGCATCCACCAGCGACTCGAGCGCGTTCGACACGAACGGACCTGCCGACGGCGCCACGCGCACCGCCGGCGCGGGCCCGATCCACGTCGCGAACCAGCGCACGTCGTCGCCGCGCAGCTCGTCGGGCTCGAGCTCCACCGAACCGGCGGTCCAGCCGCGCTCCGGCGGCTCGGCGCGGACCACCACCGGCTCGTCTCGCGTCACCGTGCCGCGCGCCAGCGTGCGTCCCTCGAGCGTGATGCGGTAGGTGGCGGAATCGGGTGTCATCACGCGCGCCTGTACGGCGCCGCCGGGCGTCCACCGCACCGGCTGCGCGCCCGCGTCCACCACCGCGTGGTTAGGCGGCGCGGCACCCCTCGGCCGGTACGCGAAGACGTTCACCGCGCCTAACGATACGGGCTCCGGCCACGCCGTGGCCTGGCCGTCCGTCACCACCGCGACTTCGCGCTCCGGCAGCGCGGCACTCACCACCACCGTGCTGGCGCGCGTCGTCGCATCCTCGACGTCACCGGCCCCGGCCAGGGGCTCCGTGTGCGCGATGTCATCCAGAATCGCCGAGCGCGAACCGCCGCGCACGACGCCGTCCGCGGTGACCAGCCACACGCGGTCGTCCGGCGATGCACCACGCACCACCTGCGCGGCGCGCGCCCGCAGGTCGTCCAATACCGGGTGTCCGGACACGATCACCGACGTGCTCAGCGAATTGTCCAACACCACGGCCAGCGCCGTTGGCGCGTGTCCGGTGCCCGACACGCGCAGCACGGGTCGCGCGGCCGCGGCGGCGATGCACACGACGATCGCCATGCGCAGCAGCATCAAGAGCAGGTTGCGCAAGCGCAGCTTGCGGCTGTGCTCGCGTTCGGCGCGCGCGAGATAGCGCACGGCGGGGAACTCCACGCGCGCGCCGATGCGCCGGCGCAGCAGGTGCAGCAGGAGGGGTACCGCCGCCGCGGCCGCGGCGGCGAGCCACAGCGGCGAGAGAAAGTCGATCATGGGAGGCGCTGCCTAACGGCGAACGCGCGCCGGAGCGGAACGCCGAAGGGCGCGTCGGTGATGACCAGCTCGTACGCGGCGCCCACGCCGGCCAGAGCGTCGCGCCATTCGCCTAACGCACGGTCCACCGTTTCGCGGTACGCCGCGCGGACCTCGGCGGACGCCGCCGGCACCTCGATCTCGCTCTCCGGATCCACGAACAGCGCGTCGCCGCGCGCGGGCAGATCGCGCTCGGCCGGATCCATCACGTGCAGCACCGCCACGTGGTGCCCCGCGTGCCGCAACCCGCGCACGCGCGCGATCACCTCCGGCGGATCCATGAGCAGGTCGGAGATGAGCACGATCATGCCGCGGCGCACGATGAGCCGACCGGCCTGCTCGAGCGCCGCCGGCGCGAACGACGCGCGACCGGCGCCCGGATCATCGAGCGCGGCCACGATGCGCTGCCACTGTCCCGTGCGCACGCGCGGCGGAACAGCGCTGCGAACGATGTCATCGAAGCGCACCAGCCCAACCGCATCGCGCTGCCGCAAGAACAACAGCGCGATCGCCGCCGCCAGCCGCTCCGCGTAGGCGAGCTTGGTCAGGCGCGATTCGTCCCCGCGCCACGCCATCGACCGGCTCACGTCGAGCACGATCGTCGCGCGCAAGTTCGTCTCTTCCTCGTACTGCTTCACCACCCACTTGTCCGCGCGCGCCGCGATCTTCCAATCCACGTAGCGCAGCTCGTCGCCGGGCAAGTACGGCCGATGCTCCGCAAACTCCACCGAAAACCCCTTGCGCGGCGACCGGTGCAATCCGGTGAGAAATCCGTCCACGATCCAGCGCGCCACGATCTCGATGCGGCCCAAGGCCGCGATCGTGGATGGGTCGAGCAGGTCCGGACGTGTCGTCGACATGGACGTGCAAGTTAGCGATTGGTCGCCGCTCGTTGGTAGCTGGACGATCTGAACTGAGTAGCCTACTCGGAGCATTCGGCCCGCATGGCAGGCCTCGACGAGATCCGGCGCGTCTGCGGACCGCGACCCGCGGGCCGACTATATTTCTCTTTCATTCGACCGCCCGCCCCAAGAGCCCGTGAAACAGAATCACATTCGCAATTTCTGCATCGTCGCGCACATCGACCACGGCAAATCGACGCTCGCCGACCGGTTGATCGAAGCCACGGGCATGTTGGAAAAGCGCGAGATGAAAGAACAGGTGCTCGACACGCTCGACCTCGAGCGCGAGCGCGGCATCACGATCAAGCTCAACGCCGTGCGCATGAACTATCGTGCGCCCGACGGCCGCGCGTACGAGCTCAACCTCATCGATACACCGGGACACGTCGACTTCACCTACGAGGTCTCGCGCTCGTTGGCCGCGTGCGAGGGCGCGATCCTCGTCGTCGATGCATCGCAGGGCATCCAGGCGCAAACGCTGAGCAACCTCTTTCTCGCGCTCGATGCGGGACTCGAGATCGTACCCGTCCTCAACAAAATCGATTTGCCGAGCGCCGAGCCGGAACGGCGCAAGCAAGAGGTGCACGACCTCATCGGCGCCGACCCCGATGACATTCTGCTCGTGAGCGCCAAGGAAGGCATCGGCATCGATGCGCTGCTCCAGCAGATCGTTCGCAAGATTCCGCCGCCCGAGGGCGATGCGGCGGCGCCGCTGCGCGCGCTCATCTTCGACTCGTATTACGATCGCTATCGCGGCGCAATTCCGACGGTGCGCGTCGTGGACGGCGTGCTGCGTCCGGGGATGAACATCGCGTTCGGCGCGAGCAACGCGACGTACGAAGTGGACGCCGTCGGCTACAACCAGCTGCGCCAGGTGAAGAGCGAGTCGTTGTCACCCGGTGAAGTGGGCTACGTGGTCGCCAACGTCCGCCGCGTGCAGGAAACGCGGGTGGGCGACACGATCTTCGATGCCGACAACCGCGCCGCACAGGCCCTGCCCGGCTATCAGGATATCCACTCCATGGTGTTCGCCGGCATTTATCCGACGGACGCCAACCGGTACCCCGAGCTGCGCGACGCGCTCGAGAAATTGCAGCTCAACGACGCGTCGCTGCACTACGAGCCGGAGACATCCACGGCGTTGGGCTTCGGATTTCGCTGCGGATTCCTGGGGCTCCTGCACATGGAGATCGTGCAGGAACGCCTGGAGCGGGAGTTCGATCTCGACCTGGTGACCACCGTGCCTAACGTGGAGTACCACGTGTACCGCGCGACCGGCGCCATGGCCGTGATCGAGAACCCGTCCACGATGCCGCACGGCTCGGAGGTGGATCGCATCGAGGAACCCTTCGTCAAGGCGCGCATCGTCGCCCCGGCGGACTACATCGGCGCGATCATGGCGTTGGGCACGGAGCGCCGCGGCGTGTACCGCAACATGAGCTACCTCGACGCCAGCCGCGTCGAATTCGACTTCGAGTTTCCGTTAGGCGAAATCATCCTCGATTTCTACGACAAGCTCAAGACCGTGAGCCGCGGCTACGCCGGCCTCGACTACGAGATGCTCGAGTATCGCGCCAGCGACCTCGTCAAGCTCGACATGCTCATCAACGGCGACCCGGTCGACGCGTTCTCGGTGATCATCCACCGCGACAAAGCCTACGAGTGGGGCCGCAAGGTGGCCGACAAGCTCAAGGAGCTCATCCCGCGCCAATTGTTCGAGGTCGTCATCCAGGCGGCGATCGGCTCCAAAGTCATTGCCCGCACCACCGTCAAGCCGCTGCGCAAGAACGTCCTCGCCAAGTGCTACGGCGGCGACGTGACCCGCAAGCGCAAGCTCCTCGAGAAGCAGAAGGAAGGAAAGAAGCGGATGAAGCAGGTCGGCTCGGTCGAGATTCCGCAGGAGGCGTTCCTGGCGGTGCTGCAGGTGGAGTGATTTCCGCCCAACGGTGACCACCT
>JAICLH010000129.1 GCA_025927495.1 Gemmatimonadaceae bacterium | reverse complement strand
TTCCTCGTCACCGTCATCCTCATGAGCTTCAGCAGCGCCGGCGTGCCAGGAGGCGGCGTCGCATTCAAGACGCTCCCCGCGTACCTGGCGGCCGGCGTGCCCATCGAAGGCGTCGTGATCCTCGAGGCCGTCGACGCCATCCCCGATGTCTTCAAGACGTTGCTCAATGTCACCGGCGACATGAGCGTCGCCGCACTGCTCTCCCGATCCGCGCGCCGCGTCGCGAGCGAATCAGCGATCACGCCGGACGCCGCGCGCGTGGCGAAGGTCGTGTGATGCCCGATCGCCTGAGCGGTCGCATCCTGGTACGCACGTGATTCATTTCCTCGTCGCGCGCGGCCAGGACTCGGGCATTACGAAGTACTTGTCTCTGTGGGGACTCCCGCTGGCGGATCGCCTGCGCGTGATGTACTACGACTCGCTTCCAGGGGAGGCCGAGTTCCTCCCCGGCACCTACGTTTTCGCCGCGCTCGACCAACTCGACGCCTCTGCGTTAGGCGGCGTGCGCGACCTGCATGCGCGCCTCGCGTCCGAGCCCGGCTTCCGCTGCTTGAATCATCCGGACCCGGCCCGCACGCTCCGCCGATACGACCTGCTCACCGCGTTGCACCAACAGGGCCGTAACAGCTTTCGCGCCGCTCGCGCCACCGGCGATCTTCGCGCGCTCCGCTATCCGGTGTTCGTGCGCAGCGAACGCGCCCATGCCGGTGCGCTCTCGCCGCTCTTGCGTACGCCGCGCGAGGTCGACGCCGCCATCGGTCACTTGCTCGTGCAGGGCTTCGCACTTCGGGACGTGCTCGTCGTCGAGTTTTGCGACACCGCCGATGTCCAGGGCAGCTACCGGAAGTACGCCGCGTTCATCGTCGGCGATCGCATCATCCCGCGCAGCTTGGCGTACGGTCGCGAGTGGATGCTCAAGTTCCACTCCACGGAATTCTCGCGCGCGGTAGTCGAGGAAGAGCACGCGTACGTGCTCGGAAATCCGCACGAGCGTGAGCTCGCGGACATCTTCCGCATCGCCGGCGTGCAGTACGGGCGAGCCGACTACGCGGTGCGCGATGGCCGGATCGAAACGTGGGAGATCAACTTGAATCCGACCATCGGCCGCGGTGCCGGCCCATCGAGTGGCGCCGCGCCGGCCGAGCTCGAGCCGATCCGGCGCCGGACCAAGGAGCACTTTTACCGCGCGTTCCAGTCCGCGTGGGACGCGGTCGACCCGTTAGGCGAAGAAGCGGCCGGCGTGCACGTCGACTGGCCGGTGCTCCATGCGGCCACGGCGCACAGCGACTGGCTCGAATGGGCCCGCACGATGCTGCGCCCGGCCAAACCGCTGCTCGCGCCGATGGTCCACCGCGTGTCACCGCTCATCGGCCGTCTGGCGCGGAGCGCCGCTCGTTCTCGAGATTGAGTGGCGGGTCAGGGCGCAGTCTTCACGCGCGCGCGGACCACCGCGTCCCAGTTGGACACGACGACCAGCTCGCCCGAATTGGCTCCCTCGAGAAAAATGAAGTGCGTGCCGTCGGGCATCACGTCGTAATTGGCGTGCGGGTTGGCGGCGAACATGTAGGTGTCCGTCAGCAGCGTGTCGCGCCGAACGACAGCAAACGCAGGGCCGGGCCCGATCGTCGCCGCCATGAGGAACCCATCGCCCCGATAGAACAGGCGGCGGCCGTCGCGCGACCAGACCGGCTCGGTCCCGCCCGTCACCGACACCTGGACGCGCCCGCCCGGGCCCGGAAACGGCTGCACCACCACCTCGTTCCGTCCGGATTCGTCGGTGGTGAAGGCGATCCACTGTCCGTTAGGCGAAATGCGCGGCATGATCTCGACCGCGCTCGGGTTCGTCGCGATCGGGTGGGGCGTCGAGTCGCCCGACACCGCCTGATAGTAGATGTCGGCACCCAAGGTATCGAGCTGGAACGCGATGTAGCGCGCGTCGGGAGACATCACCGCCTCGTACACGTCGAAGTGATGGCCGAGGTCCAGCTGCGTCGCACCGGCGCTGAGATCGGCGGGGCGCCAGTAAATGCCAGTCCGGGCCCCGCGATCCGAACGGTACAGCACGTGCGTACCGTCGGGCGACCACTCGGGGCGCTCGTTGGTCGAGCCATCGCTCGTTAGGCGCGTCAGCGTCCCCGACGCGAGCTCATCCAGCCAGACGTCACGCCGGCCGCCGGCGCCGATCGTGACAGCGATTCGACGCCCGTCGGGAGAGAGCCGCGGAAAGCTGTAGTCCCGCCGGTCAGCGAGCACCGTGCGCACGCTGTCGCCGCGTCCGACCATCACCAACTGCGACAGCTGCGTCCCGGTCTGATAGATCAGCGTCCCGTGCGCGTATGCGGCCCGCGCCAACCCTGTGCTGTTGTTGACCACGACGTTGTCCAACAACTGCACCGGCGCACCGAGCAGGCGACGCTTCGCCAAATCGATCGGCACCGCCATGATGGTGCCGTCAACGGTCGCGTAGATCAGGTTGTTGTCGATCAGCCCGACCGGTTGGATGCCGGGGAGGTCCAACACGGTCGCGGCGCCGGTGGCGAGCGAAGCAATCGCGATCTTCGAGCTCGTGGGCGTGGCCGTTGCCTGACTCGCGTAGATGACGCAGTGGGCCGAGTCGACCACGAACGGTGCAACGCTGAACCCCTGCCCGGCCGGACGTGTTCCGAACTCGCGCAGCGCGCCACCAGACTCGGGTATCTCGTACAAGGTCCTGTTGCCGGCGACGACGAGCACTCCGGACTTCGACCAGCTCGCGCCGGCGAACGACCCGGGCGCGTTACCCACGACCTGCGGATTGCCGCCATCGACCGAGACCTTGTACAACTGATTGCCGCGGACGAACACGACCCATCGGCCGTCCGGCGAAAAACTCGGCTGGCCCGCGTCTTCGGTGCCTGGCAGTGGGCGCGATGCAACCTCGTCGAGGGAGCGGATCACGAGCTCCTCGTGCCGCGCGCTGCCCTGCCCCGCGTACAACAACGTGCGACCGTCGGGCGACACGTTCAGCACGTTGAAGCCGAGCACGTTGGTCCGCGCCGAGGGCGACGCGGGAATGGTGAAGCGGACCACCGCCGCCGTTTCGCGAGTCCGCGGGCGCCGTTCCCAGGCCGCAAGGACGATCGCGGCGATCGCGACCGCGCCCAACGCCAGCACCATGGGGTCGCGGAGGCGCGCGCCGAACGGAAGGCTGGTCGCGCCGGCGCCGCGCAGCGGAGCGCCGGTGCGGCGCGCGCTTGCCGCGGTGGCCGCGCCCGGGTGGAGCGCATCGGCGAATTGCGCGGCGGTGGCAAAGCGATCAGCCGGCAGCTTCTCGAGCGCCGTGAGCACGGCCTGTTCAACCGCCGGCGGGACGGTGTCGCGTTGCGGGTAAATCGGCCGCGGCCGCTCGGTCATCACTTTGGCCACGATCGCCTGCGCCGTGCTGCCGGTGAACGGGGGATCGCCGACCAGCATCTCGTACGTCGTCGCGCCTAACGCATAGACGTCCGCCCGCGCCGTGATGTCGCGGTCGCCCATCGCCTGTTCGGGCGCCATGTAGTGCGGTGTGCCGAGGCTCATTCCGGTTTCGGTCATCCGCGCGCCCCCGCCCTTGCTCGCGGCGAGCGCGATCCCGAAGTCGGCCACCAGTGCGGCACCGTCGTGCAGCAGGATGTTCTCGGGTTTGATGTCGCGGTGAATCACACCATGGCGGTGCGCGTAGTCGAGCGCGCCGGCAACTTCGGTCGCGATCTGCACGGCGTCCGGGATGGGGAGCTGCTTTTCCCGTCGCAATCGATCGCGCAACGACTCGCCTTCCACGTAGGGCATCACGTAGTACGCGGTGCCATCCACCTCGCCGCTGTCGATGAGGCCAAGGATGTGCGGATGCTGCAGCGTCGCGATCGTCTTGATCTCGCGCAAAAAGCGCGCGGCACCGATGACAGCGGCGAGCTCGGGTCTCAGGACCTTGACCGCAACCTTGCGGTCGTGCTTGAGATCCTGGGCCAGATACACCGTGGCCATGCCGCCCTGGCCGAGCTCGTGCTCGACCCGGTAGCTGCTGCCGAGGGCGGCGGCGAGAGTATCGGTCACTATGCGGATGGCTCGGGTGCGATCCCGGCTGAACGTGGGTCAGCCCAATGTGTCGCGATGAGAGCCGGACGGAAAGATGCCCACGCGACGTTTCGCCCGAGACAGAAATGAGATGATTCGATTCTCCGGCCCCTTGTCACGATCATCCAAGCGTACGTGCACTCGAGGAACACCGGTCACGCCATCATGGCGCCGGCCGACGTCGAGTCTGCCGCCGACCGGATGGTCGAGCCCGATCTCTTCGTCGTTCCGCCGCGTCCGGCTAATACGCTCCCCCAAATCCTGCCCACCCGCCTAACGTGGCGTCCGGACGCGGGCCACGAACCGCTGCACATCGACCTCGAGCAATATTCCGGGAGGTCTGCGACACGTAACACGGCACGCTGCTCCTCGCCGTCCACTGGCCTGAGAGTCCGCGCAACCGCATATTGCTCCCATGAAGCGACGCGGCATGACATATCGGGTCATTGCGCTAGGGAGCGACGAGGCGCGCGACGCGCGGCTTGGCACCTCAGTGGCGCAACGGCTTCAAATGCTCGGCGAGTTGTCCGCTCTCGCGTGGAAGGCCACCGGCCGACCCCTTCCCGCCTATACTCGTCGCGAGATGCCGGTGCGTTGGAGTACGCTGCAGGAGCAGGGCCGGCCCGACAATCGGTGATTGACGATTTCCGGGACTTCTTGCAGGAACTCGTCGCCGGCGAGATTGCCTTCCTCGTCGTTGGCGCGCATGCCCTGAGCGTGCACGGCGTTCCTCGTGCAACCGGCGACCTGGACGTGTGGATTCGACCCGACGTCGAAAACGCCACGCGTCTCGTGACCGCGCTGCGCCGATTCGGTGCGCCAACGGAAGATCTTGGCATTGCCGCAACCGATTTCACACGCCCCGATGTCGTTGCACAACTCGGCGTTCCGCCATATCGCATCGATGTGCTGACATCCGTCAGCGGGGTGGACTTCGCTTCCGCGTGGGCCGATCGAGTCGAAGCCGAAATCGCCGGCGTTCGCGTGCCTGTGTTAGGCAGACGAGCGTTCGTCCTCAACAAGCGCGCAACCGGACGCACCAAGGATGCCGCGGACCTTGAAGCGTTGGGCGAAGGCTGACCTCCGCTCACCGCACCCACCCCGTAGTGTCCGCCGGCCACGCCTGCACTTTCACCGGCTGCTGCATCTTGAGCGTGCCGACGGTGAGGTGCACCACGTAGTCGCCGGGCTCCACGCGTCGCAATTCGGCCGTCGACGTCGGGCCGCCCTTCTCGCGCGGCCGCGGCTTGTCGCGCGACAG
Source organism: Gemmatimonadaceae bacterium (assembly GCA_025927495.1). Taxonomy (GTDB): domain Bacteria; phylum Gemmatimonadota; class Gemmatimonadetes; order Gemmatimonadales; family Gemmatimonadaceae; genus JADGGM01. Next base: position 5,302 of record JAICLH010000129.1, on the reverse strand, counting down.
ATCCCACGTCGTGCTCTGCAGCCCGGCGTAGCCCGCCACGTGCAGCGTCTTCACCGTGTCCCCCGCCGCCGAGGTAATGCGCATGTCCACCGGACCCGACTGCGCATCCTTGAGCCAGTAGAAAATGCGCGCGCCGCGCGGTGGGTTAGGCGCGACGAACGGACGGCTGCCGAAGCTCGGATACGTATCCGCGTATCGGTACTGCAGCGCCGGCGCGATCGGGAACAGATGCGCCGCCTGGCCGAGCAGCGAATCCGTCATCTCCTGCAACGGTCCGATCTCCGCGATCCACATGCCCCGCCCGTGCGTGCTCACCACCAGCTCCTTCTGCCGGAACGACTCGGCCATCTTCTCGACCGGGACCGGCGGCAGGTTCTTGCCGAAGCGCGACCAGTGCGCGCCGTCGTCCACGCTCACGTAGGCGCCGACTTCCGTGCCTAACCAGAGCAGGCGCGGGTTCACAGCGTCTTCGACGATCGTGTAGCTGCCGCAGTCCGCCGGCAGGCCGGTGGTCGAGAGCGCCGTCCAGGTCTTGCCGAAGTCGGTCGTGTGGTATGCGTGCGGTCGATAGTCGTCGCGGCTGTGGCAGTCGTACGTCAGGTACGCGGCGCCGTCGGCAAAGCGCGACGCGACGATCGTCGACACGAAGCAGTCGGTCGGCGCGCCCTTGGCGAAGTTGGCCGTCACGTTCGTCCAAGTCGCGCCGGTATCGCGCGACACCCACACCAATCCGTCGTCGCTGCCCGTCCAGAGAATCGCGGCGCTCCGCGGGCTCTCGGCGATGGAAAACAGCGCATGATATGATGTATTACCTTCTTCGGGTGCCGGGTGCTCGCGCGTCGCGCGCGTCATGTCCGGTCCCAGGATTTTCCAGTTGTCGCCGCGGTCGGTCATGCGGATGAGGTGATTGGCGCCCACATACAGCACGGTCGGATCGTGTTGCGAGAGCAGAATGGGCGCGGTCCAACCCCACGTGAAGTCGTAGCCGCTGCCCTCCCCCGCGTCCATCGCCAGCGGCTTGATGTCGTCGCGCTTGGACGTGCGCAAATCCAGCCGCGTCATGTTGCCGAACTGGAACTCGGCGTACACGGTGTACGGGTCGTTCCACGGAATCTGGACCCACATCCCGTCGCCGCCGTCCACGGGATACCAGTCGGCATCCGTGATGCCTAACGTGTCGCGCGTGGCACTGGGCCCGCACCACACGCCGTTGTCCTGCAGGCCGCCGCAAATCCGGTACGGCGTCACCGAGCTGTCCACGATCACCGTATAGAATTGGCCGATCGGCAGCACCATGTGCGCCCACGCCTTGCCACCGTCGCGCGTGAGGTACACGCCGCCGTCGTTGCCGAGCAGCATGTGGTGCGCATCCGCGGGGTCGATCCACAGCGCGTGGTTGTCCACGTGCACTTGGTGCAGCGAATCTCGCGCGAAGGTCTTGCCGCCGTCCTTTGACTCGAGCATCGGCGAGAACAGCACGAACACGTGGTCGGCGTTGGTCGGGTCGGCCACGATGGCGTCGTAGTAATAGTGCGGCACCGCCTGCAGGTCGTTGACCTGCGTCCACGAGGCGCCATCGTCCGTCGAGCGAAACACGCCGCCGTACCGCCCCTGTTCGGCATCGGTCACGCCTTGGTCCACCTGGATCATCGCATACACGGTGTGCGGGTCGGCGGCCGTCACGGCCAGGCCGATCCGCCCCATGTGGCCCGTCGGCAGTCCGGTGTGACGAGCGGGGTCCGTTAGGCGCTGCCACGTGTGGCCGCCGTCGGCGGTGCGATAGATGCCGCTGCCGGCCCCCGCGCCCTCCATGTGCGACCCTCCCCACCGCACGCGGTGCCAGGCCGCCGCGTACAGCACGTCGGGATTGCCCGGACTCATCACCAGGTCCACGAATCCCGTGCTGTCGTCCACGAACAACACCTTGGTCCACGTCGTGCCGCCGTCCGTGGTCTTGAACACGCCGCGCGCTGCGTTAGGCCCCCACAGGTGGCCCAACGCCGCGACGTACACGGTGTTCGGATCGCGCGGATCGATCACGATCTTGCCGATCGCCTTGGTGTCCGCGAGGCCCATGTGGTGCCACGTCCGTCCGCCGTCGGTCGATTTGTGCACGCCGTTGCCCCACGACTGCGACCGCAGGCTGTTCTTCTCGCCGGTCCCCACCCACACGACGTTCGTGTCCGACGGCGCGACCGCGATGTCGCCGATGGTCGTGACGCCGAGCGAGTCGCCGACCTCTCGCCAGGTGATGCCGTCATTGGACGTCTTCCACACGCCGCCGCCGGCCGCACCCACGTAGATCGTGTTGTGATACGGCGTCGGGACCGCGAATGCCGTCACGCGTCCACTGTAGGCGGCGGGGCCGATCGATCGCAGGCTGAATCCTTTCAGGAAGTGATCGAGCGGCGTCGCCGTAGCCGTCGTGTCGGGTGCGGCCGCGCGCGGCTGCCGTCGCGGTTGCTGTGTCGCCGCCGCCGATGCGCAGAGCATGGCAGCGGCGAACACAACAGCACAACGCGTTGTTGTCATGTGGTGTGAGATGGAAGTGGAGGAAACCGGGATCGGTGGCGGGACAGAAATAGCGCCACGGTCACGCCGTGGCAACGACTGCGGACGATCCTCATATTCTGCCACGGGCGGCGATCGGCGTTTTATCAGCCCAGTGCCACCGGTCCGACTCCGGACAGCGCGAGAGCTTCCACGACTTGATAGCGGACGAATCCGGACATGAACGGACAGAGCAGGTTGACCCTTTTGTCGTGCTCAGAGTGTCGGCCTCCATCCTCCTGCGACCCGTCGCGACACAATGCGATCACTCCGTCGATTTGAAGCGTGTCGTATCGCCGTCGGCGTTCGCCTCGCCGCCGCGGTTCTCGCCGCACTGGCGCTCGTTCACTCGATACACGCGCAGGAAGCGCGTGCCCGCGCGCGCGCGTTGGGCGTGAAGCCCGGCATCTTCCAACCCGGACCGCTCGATGCCATCACCGACGTGAACGGCGTGCTCGTTGGGCAAGTCACGATCGCGCAGGGCGATTCGGTGCACACCGGCGTCACGGCCATTCTCCCGCACGGCGGCAACATGTTTCTCGATCGCGTGCCGGCCGCCGTGTACGTGGGCAACGCGTTCGGCAAGCTCGTCGGCGCCACGCAGGTCAACGAGTTAGGCGAGCTCGAGACGCCCATCCTGCTCACCTGCACGCTGTGCGTCTGGCGCGCCGCCGACGCGCTCGTCGCCGAGATGCTCGCCCAACCGGGCATGCAGGGCGTCGTGTCCATCAATCCGGTGGTCGGCGAGACGAACGACGGATGGCTCAACGCCATTCGCTCACGCCCCATCACGCCCGATGATGTGCACCGCGCGCTCGCGTCGGCGTCGAGCGGGCCCGTGGCCGAAGGCAGCGTCGGCGCCGGCGCGGGCACGCGCGCCTTCGGCTGGAAAGGCGGAATCGGAACTGCGTCGCGCACGTTGCCGCGTTCGCTCGGCGGCTGGACCGTCGGCGTCCTCGTCCAATCCAACTTCGGCGGCGTGCTCCAGGTCCTCGGCGCTCCCGTGGGCCGCGAGTTAGGCAGCTACTCGTTCAAGAACGACGTTGCCGCCGAGCGCGGAGACGGCTCGATCATGATCGTCGTCGCTACCGATGCGCCGCTGTCCGATCGGAACGTCCAACGCCTCGCGGCGCGCGCCATGTCGGGTCTGGCGCGCACCGGATCCGATGAGTCCAACGGATCGGGCGACTACGTGGTCGCGTTCTCCACCGCCGAGCAGGTTCGGCGACACGTGGCGCTGCCGGTGCCGGGCACGGCGCCGGCGCCCCCCGTTGCGCGCCCAACGGCTGACCTCGGCAACGACGACATGTCGCCGCTGTTCGAGGCCGTCATTGAGTCGACAGAGGAAGCGATCTACAATTCCTTGTTCATGGCCACGACGGTCACGAGCAACGGGCACACCGTCGGCGCGATCCCACTCGACAAGGTGCGGGCGATTCTCGCCAGGTACGGCGTCGCCCAACGCTGAGGCGCGGATCGCTGCCGTCTGCCGTTAGGCGAGCAGGAATGCGCCCGCCGTGTGAGCACGGTTGCAGGCGCGCTGTTGGCTTCGCCGGGCGCCGACTATCGCCCGGAGACGATCACCTCGCCGTTCCGCGCGTCCAGCGTCCACCGCGCCTGTCGCAGATAGCGTTGGACGTCGGGGTGGCCGATCGGAAAGACCGTTTCGGTCTTGATCACGCATACGCCTTGCGCCGTGACCAGCGTCGGGATGCGAAAGCCGGGCATGTTCGCCGCGACGTCACCGGAGCGGCGGAGGAGCATGCGGCCGGCGAGTGGATCGAACGTGGGCGCCAGCGCGGCCAGCTCGTCGAGGCCGATCACGGCGGCATCGCGCGCGCGCTGGAGCTCGAACCGCACCGGCACGTTGGTCAGGGTGAACGCACCCAGGCGGACGGCGAGCGCGACCGCCGCGACGTCGCCGGCGCTGCGCGCGCCGCGCGAGGCGAAGCGCCGGATCTCGCGCCGCTGCATCCACGATGGGTCCAGCAGGAGCCCGTGCACGCGCGCGTCGATCGCCGCCACGACCGAGTCGGCGCCTAACCGAAGGACGACCTGCCCGAGCAGGTGGCTGTCGCTGACGCGATACGGAACCCAGGCCGAGTCGGGACCCGCCGTGGCCGGCGGATGCCCGCCCAACCATTCGGCGCGCGCGCGCTCGGCGTACGGCAGCGGCGACGCCGGCAGCGACGCGAGCGCGGCGTAGTCGCCCAACGCTTCGTACACGGGCGCGAGCGCGCGTGCCACCGCAGCCGCGTCGGCGCCGAAATAGCGGGCCTCTTCCATCAACACCGCGCCCACGCGGAGCGCGCCGCGCGACGCCAGATATTTGCCTAACGCAAGCCGCGCCGCCGGATCGTGCGAGTCCATCCGCACGGCGCGATAGTACAGCGATTCGGCGGAAAACACGCGACCGGCGATGAGCAACGTGTCCGCGTGCGCGATGACGGCCTCTTGCGCCCGGGCGGACGCGCCGATCACCACGCACGCCGCGCCCGCCGCGACGACCAGGCCCAGCCGGGAATGTCTCACGTACAGAGACGCGACGCTCGATGCGCCCGTCACGCCCTAGTGGAACACGTCTGAGGTTCGGATAGCAGTCAGGGAATGGGGAAGCGCTCGCTGTCGCTCGCTTGGGGAAGCGCTGCGCTGCGGGAAGCGGCGGCGACGCCGCCTGAGGGGTGGAAGGACATCAGTGTCCCTGGATGGAGAGTCTCGAATCGCCGAGGCTCGCGCGCATGGCACTCACGTC
>JAICLH010000089.1 GCA_025927495.1 Gemmatimonadaceae bacterium | reverse complement strand
GGGGCGGCGCATGGGCCACGCGGGCGCGATCATCAGCGCGTTCGGCGACAGCGCCGCCGAGAAGGCGGAGATCATGCGCGCCTCGGGCCTGGTCGTCGCGCCCAGTCCGGCGGAGTTAGGCACGGCGATGGCGCTCGCGCTCACGCGTCACGGCACGACGGCCATGGCGGTGCACGCATGACCGGCCGCCCAACGGTGGTCGTCACGCGCCGGTTGCCGTCGCCCGTGGAGGACCGGCTGCGAACGCTGTTCGACGCGCGGCTCAACACCACCGATGCGCCGCTCGACGAGGCGGCACTGGCCGGCGCGATGCGCGATGCCGACGCGCTCGTGCCCACGGTCACCGACCGCATCACGGCGACGCTGTTGGGCACGCCGGGGCGGCGGGTACGCATCGTGTCGACCTTCGGCGTCGGGTTCAACAACATCGACGTAGCCGCCGCGCGCGAGCATGGCGTGGTCGTGACGAACACGCCCGATGTTCTTACCGACGACACCGCGGACCTCGCGATCACCCTCCTGCTCATGGTGGCGCGGCGCACCGGCGAAGGCGAGCGCCTCGTGCGCGCGGGCGACTGGACGGGATGGCGGCCCACGCAAATGCTCGGCACACGCGTGACGGGCAAGACGCTCGGGCTCATCGGATTCGGGCGGATCGGGCGCGCCGTGGCGGCGCGCGCGAGCGGCGGCTTTCGCATGCGCGTGGTGTGGCACGACCCGTTCGCCGGCGATGATGCCGCGTCGTTAGGCGGCGAGCGCCGGATCTCCATCGAAGCAGTGTTACAGGAGAGCGACTTCGTTTCGCTCCATTGCCCGGCCACACCCGAGACGAGGCACTTGATGAACGCCGATCGCCTGGCCGCCATGCGGCCCGGTGCATTTCTCATCAACACCGCGCGCGGCGATGTGGTGGATGAAACCGCGCTCGTCCGTGCGCTGCGCGAGGGAACCATTGCCGGCGCGGGACTGGACGTCTTCGAGCGCGAGCCGGCCGTGTCGCGCGAGCTGCTGGCCATGGACAACGTCGTGCTGCTTCCGCACCTCGGGAGCGCCACGGAGGAGACGCGCGTGGCGATGGGCAACCGCGCGGTGGACAATCTCGCGGCGTTCTTCGGCGGCTCCGCGCCGCGCGACCGGGTGGCATGATGACCGCGCCGGCGCATGCGTTTCCCGTTCCCCCAGTCGCCGTGCCCGCCGGCGCCACGGCGATGGAGCTGCCCAACGCATCGTCCGACGCCGAGGCGCTCCTCGTGGGCCTGCTGCTGGACGTTGTCGGCGCGCGCGCGCCGGATGCGGCCGCGGCGCTCGGCGGCGCGCGCATGGACCGCGGCGAAACGCCGGCGCACATTGGCCGCTCGCTCCAAGCGTTAGGCATGTGGGCCCAGTTGGTGAGCATCGCCGAGCTCCACGAGGCGATGCGCGCACGACGGCGGGTCGAGCTCGAGGCGGGCGAGGCGCGGCTGGCCGGCACGTTCGCGCACGTATTCGACCGGTGGCGTGAAAGCGGCGTGCATGCCGCCGATGTTCGCGATCTCTTGGCGTCGCTGCACGTAACGCCGACCATCACCGCGCATCCGACGGAGGCGAAGCGCGTGACGGTGCTGGAGAAGCACCGGAACATCTACCGTGCGCTCGTCGAGCTGGACGATGGTGTGTGGACGGCCGCGGAGCGCGCGCGGCGCATCGACGCGCTGCGCGACGAGATCGACCTGCTCTGGATGACCGGCGAGCTGCGCCTCGAACGTCCGACGGTCGCGCATGAGGTGGCGTGGGGCATCCATTTCTTCGACGACACCTTGTTCGACGCCGTTGGTACCGTCCACGATGCGCTGGCATCCGCGGCAGCGGCGGCGTTTCCGCATGCGCCGATCGATGTCCCGATCGTGCTGGACTTCGGGTCGTGGATCGGCGGCGACCGCGACGGCAACCCGAATGTCACAGCGGCGGTCACGCGGCACGCGGTGCGCGAGTACCGGCGCGCGTGTCTCAGGCGCTATCACGCGCGATTGACCGATCTGGTCAAGCGGCTGAGCATCGCGGAGCGGAGCGTCACGGTACCGGCGTGGTTCCGCGCTGCGTTAGGCGAATTCCGGTCGCGGGTGGGCGAGATCGGGGTCGCGACGCGGAATCCGGGCGAGGTGTTCCGCCAGTGGGTGGCGTGTATGCTGTCGCGTGTCGCCGCATCGGCCGGCGAGGCATCGCCCGCGCCGCCCTACCAGACCGCCGACGAGCTGATGGCCGATCTGCGCCGTCTCGAGCGCGCGCTCAACGAGGCGCGCTGCGGCCGCATCGCATCGGCCCTCGTTGCGCCGGTGCGCCGCGAAGTCGAGACCTTCCGGTTCTCGCTGGTGCGATTGGACGTGCGTGACCACGCCACGCGCCTCCGGCCGGCCGTCCAGGCGCTGCGTGAGCGCATGGTGAGCGGCATCGCGCCCGTCCACGGCGATGACACCGCCTGGCTCCGTGCCGCCCTCGCACTCCCTCGACCCCGCGATGACGCTCCGTTAGGCGAGCACGCCGCCGATGTGGTGAGCGTGTTCCGCGCCATCGGCGCCTCGCGCGCCGAGGTGGATCGCCGGGCCTTCGGCAGCTACGTGATCAGCGGCACCGAGAGCGCGGGCGACGTGCTCGCCGCCTACCTGCTCGCCAAGGACGCCGGCCTGTTCATCGATGACGCCGGCACCGAGAGCTGCACCATTCCGATCGTCCCGCTGTTCGAGACGATCGAGGACCTGCGGCGCGCGCCGGCCGTCCTCGCGGAGCTGCTCGGCGTGCCGGTCGTCAAGCGCAGCATCCGCGCGTTAGGCGGCGTGCAGGAAGTGATGATCGGCTACTCGGACTCCAACAAGGACGGCGGTTTCCTCACGTCCAACTGGGAGCTCTACAAGGCCCAGACGCGGCTGGCGCGCGTGGCCGCCGAGCACGGCGTCGGCCTCTCGTTCTTCCACGGTCGCGGCGGATCGGTGAGCCGCGGCGGCGCGCCCACCCACCGCGCCATCGCGGCGCAGCCGCCGGGCACCATTCGCGGGCGGTTGCGCCTAACCGAGCAGGGCGAGGTGGTGTCGTTCAAGTACGCGTACGGCGATGCAGCGGCGTATCAGCTCGAGCTGCTCGCATCGAGCGTCATGGAGTATTCGCTGCCCGGCTCGCCCGGGGCACTGGTCCCGGGCGCCGACGAGGCCATGGAAGCCCTGTCCGGCGCTGCGCACGCCGCGTATCGCGCGCTCGTCCGGCATCCGCACTTTCTCGCGTACTTCGCCTCTGCCACGCCGGTCGACGAGCTCGGCCTCCTCAACCTCGGCTCGCGCCCCGCGCGCCGCGCCGAGACGCGCACGCTCGGCGACCTCCGCGCGATTCCGTGGGTGTTCGCGTGGACACAGAGCCGCCATCTCATCCCGGGCTGGTACGGCGTCGGCAGCGCGCTCGATGCGTTCCTCAGCATCCGCGGACCGCGCGGCGAGATGCTCCTTCGGCGCATGTTCACCGAGTCGCCCGTGTTCCGTCTCGTGATCGATGAAACGGAGAAAACGCTCCTTCAGGTGGACTTGAACGTGGCCGCCGCCTACGCCGCGCTCGTGCCTAACGAAGACGCGCGCGCGGCGATCCTCGGCCTGCTCCGCGCCGAGTATCACCGCACGGTGGAGACGCTGCTCCGCCTCACCGGCGAGGCCAACGTCGCCGAACGGTTCCCGCAGTTCCGCAGCCGGTTCGGGCGGCGTGTCGCGCTCCTCGACCGCGCGCACGGCCTGCAAATCGACCTCCTGGGCCGTGTCCGCGGGGCCGACGAGAAGGATCGATGGCTCCCGAGCCTGCTCCTGTCCATCAATTGTATAGCTGCCTGCTTCGGAACCGTGGGGTGACCCTGCTTCCCGGCTGCTCGCCGCTCCCGTTTTCGCCTTGAAATGTCAGTTGCGGCGTGCGATTCATTTGTTAAGGGTGAATCGCTACCGCGTTTCCCTTCAATGCGTTCGGAGGACTATGCGAGGCAACGGCAGTGCCGAGCTCGGCTATTCGCGTCTGACCCAACCGCTAGTTCGCGACAAGGGGTCGCTCCGTCCCGCTACCTGGGACGAAGCACTCGACCGCGCCGCCCAAGGGTTCCGTCGCAATATCGCCGAGCACGGGCCTAACGCTCTGGGCATCTTCAGCTGCTCCAAGTCGACCAACGAGATGAACTACTTGGCGCAGAAGCTGGCCCGGGTGGCGTTCGGCACGCACAACGTCGATAGCTGTAATCGGACCTGACACGCTCCCAGCGTCGTCGGTCTGGCGACGATCTTTGGAGCGGGCGGGGGCACGAGCTCGTACAGGGAGGTCGAAGAAACCGATGTGATCTTCCTGTGGGGAGCAAATGCCCGCGAGAACCATCCGATTTTCTTTCATCACGTCCTGAAAGGCGTTCATCATGGGACGCGGTTATATGTTGTCGACCCGAGACGTACCTCGTCGGCGCAGTGGGCCGACGTATGGCTCGGATTGAACGTCGGCAGCGACATCGCGCTGGCGAATGCGATGGCGCGCGAGATCATCCACGCGGATCTGGCGAACACGGCGTTCATCGAACATTCGACGACGGACTTCGAGGCCTATCGCGATCTCGTCGAGCCGTACACGCTCGAGCTCGCCCAACGCATCACCGGCGTGCCCGCGGAGGTCATTCGCGAAGCGGCGCACGCATACGCCCGTGCCGACCGCGCCATCATCTGCTGGACGCTCGGCATCACCGAGCACCACAATGCCACGGACAACGTGCTCGCATTGATCAATCTCGCGCTCGTCACCGGGCACGTCGGGCGCTACGGCTCCGGACTCAATCCGCTGCGCGGCCAGAACAACGTGCAGGGCGGCGGTGACATGGGCGCCATTCCGAACAAGTTCGTCGGGTTCCAGGACGTTCTCGATCCCGAGGCTCGCAGCCGTTTCGAGCGCGCGTGGAACGTGACCCTCCAGCCGAACTATGGCTGGACCGTCACCGAAATGCTGCAGGCCATGGATCGGGGCGAGCTCACGTCGCTCTACTGCATCGGCGAGAACCCCGCGCAATCCGAAGCCGATCAGCACCACGCCGAGAAATTGCTGCGCGACCTCGATCACCTGGTCGTGCAGGACATCTTCCTCACCAAGACCGCCGAGCTGGCCCACGTCGTGCTTCCCGCCACCGCGAGCTGGTGCGAAGCCGAGGGCACGGTGACGAACAGCGAGCGCCGCGTGCAGCGTGTGCGCAAGGCACTGGAGCCGCCCGGCGACGCGCGCGACGAGCTGTGGATCATCTCGGAGATCGCCCGCCGGTTAGGCCACGACTGGGGTTCGCCTAACGCAGAGGAAGTGTGGAACGAAGTGCGCGCGCTGGCGCCCGACATGTTCGCCGGGATGACGTACCGGCGCCTCGAGGAGCTGGACGGGATTCAGTGGCCATGTCCGGACGAGCACGATCCTGGCGCGCAGTTCCTGCACGCGCGGCTGTGGGCCGACCCGGTTGGGTTGCCCAAAGCCGCGTTCTCGCTCACGGAATACGATCCGCCGGTCGAGATGCCGGACGACGAGTATCCCTTCACGCTCACGACCGGCCGCCGGCTCGACTCGTACAACACCGGCGTGCAGACTGCCGGTTACACGTCGCCGTTGCGCCGCGGCGAAACGTTGGACATCGCGCCCGAGGACGCCAATCGACTGGACGTCCGAGACGGGGATTTGGTGCGGATCACGTCCCGTCGCGGCAGCATCGTCGCGCCGGCGCGCATCGATACGTCGCTGCGCGCCGGTCTCGTGTTCATGACGTTCCATTTCCAGGATCAGGTGCGGGTCAATCTGCTCACGATCGACGCCACCGATCCGCGCTCGGGGACGGCCGAGTTCAAGGCGTGCGCGGTGAGGGTCGAGCCGGTGCGCGCGCCCGATGATGTGCCGGCCCGCGCGCTCCACCGCTACTCGGATCCTGTGTTAGGCGACTGATGGACCTCAAACTGCTCGACGTCGGCCCCACCGACGAGGAACGCGAGGCGATCGACACACGACTCGGTCCGCCGGCGTCCGGGTGGGACGGCGGCGAGCGCGTCGCGCAGCGTGACGCGCACGTGGCGTTCGGGGGACACGCCGCCCGCGCGCGCCGCAACGAGCTGCTCCCCGCGCTGCACGCCGTGCAGTCGCGCGTCGGATGGATCAGCGAAGGCGCTTTCAACTACATCTGCGCGCGGCTCGACGTGCCGCCGGCCGAGGCCTGGGGCGTCGCGACGTTCTACGCGCTACTCGCGACGACGCCGCGCCCCAAGCGCGTGCTCCACGTGTGCGACGACATCTGCTGCCGCACGCGCGGCGCCCGCGCCGTGCTGGAGGCGCTCGAGCAGAAGCACGGTGCGGCGCACCCGCGCGCGTTAGGCGATGGCCGCCTCGAGCTCTCCGATGACGACGTCATGTGGCTGCCGAGCCCGTGCCTCGGCATGTGCGACGAAGCGCCCGCCGCGCTCCTCACGGTGGCCGGTCGCGAGCCGATCGAGCGCCTGGTGGGAGGCCTGACGGCAGACCGGGCGCTGGCGATGCTCGAGGCCAAAGACGACGCCGAGAACGTGTCGCGGATCCCGTTGCCACAGCGCGGCCAGCCCGGGCTTCGGCTGCTCAAGCGCATCGGCGTCGTCGATCCGACGAGCCTCGATGCCTACCGCGCGTCGGACGGCTACCAAGGCCTGCGTCGCGCGTTCGAGCTCGGGCGCGAAGGCGTGATTCGAGAAGTCCTCGACTCGAAGTTATTGGGCCGCGGCGGCGCCGCATTCCCTGCGGGTCGCAAGTGGGACGCGGTCGCGCGTCAACCCGAGCGCCCGCACTATCTCATCTGCAACGCCGACGAATCGGAGCCGGGCACCTTCAAGGACCGCGTGCTCATGGAAGGCGATCCGTTCGCTGTGGTCGAAGCGATGACCATCGCTGCGTACGCCACCGGGTGCGAGCAGGGCTTCGTCTACATTCGCGGAGAGTATCCGTTGGCCATCGAGCGCGTGCAGAACGCGATTGATGACGCACGCGCGCGCGGGTTCCTGGGCGATCGGATTCTCGGCCAGCCGTTCCGGTTCGACATCGAGGTTCGCAAGGGCGCCGGCGCGTACATCTGTGGTGAAGAAACCGCGGTCTTCAATTCGATCGAAGGCTTCCGGGGCGAGCCACGCAACAAGCCGCCGTTCCCCGTGCAAGTGGGACTGTTCGGCAAACCCACCGTCATTAACAATGTCGAGACGCTGGCCAATGTCCCATTCATCATGCTCGAGGGCGGTCCGGCGTTCGCGAAAATCGGCACCGAGCAGTCGACGGGTTCCAAGCTCTTCTGCCTGTGCGGCTCGGTGGTGAAGCCGGGTGTGTACGAAGTGACGTTCGGCGCCACGCTGCGCGACCTCCTCGCGCAGGCGGGCGGCGTCACGCCCGGCCACACCGCGCAGTGCATTCTGTTAGGCGGCGCCGCCGGTCTCTTCATCCGGCCCGACGAACTGGACATTCCGCTCACCTTCGAGGGCGCACGCGCCGCGAAGGCCACGTTGGGCTCCGGTGTCATCATGGTGTTCGACGAGACCGCCGACATGGGCGACGTGCTGCGCCGCGTGGCCGCGTTTTTCCGCGACGAATCGTGCGGCCAGTGCGTGCCGTGCCGTGTGGGCACGGTGCGGCAGGAAGAGGCGCTGCACCGCCTGGCAGTGAACAAGCCGCGCGGGAGCGTGGCCGACGAGCTCGCGCTGCTCGACGAGATCGGTCTCGCGATGAAGGACGCGTCGATCTGCGGGCTCGGCCAGACGGCATACAGCGCGGTGGAGTCGGCGGTCAAGCGCTGCGGCATTTTCGATGGACGGAGGGCGCGATGACGCATCTGGTGGAGATCGCGCGGCCCAAGCGAACCGTCGAGCTCACCATCGACGGACAGACGGTACGCGTGCCGGAGGGCACGACCATCCTCGATGCGTGCAAAACGTTAGGCACGAACATCCCGACGCTCTGTTATCTGGAGACGCTGCACCCCGTGAACGTGTGCCGCGTCTGCGTGGTCGAAGTGCAGAACGCTCGCGTGCTCGTGCCCGCGTGCTCGCGGACGGTCGAGCCGGACATGGTGGTGTCGACCGATAGCGAACGCGTGCGCCACAGCCGGAAGATGGTGCTCGAATTTCTGGCGTCGTCGGTCGATCTGTCGACCACGCCGGACGTGGACGGCTGGCTGGCATCGTACGACTGCAAGCCCGAGCGGTACGGTCCGCCGGCGCCGGACGAGGCCGCCGGCGAGCGCGACGCGCTGCCCACCGGCCATCACGCGCCGCCTAACGCGGAGTACGCGGCCACCGTCGGACAGCCGGTCAAGGTGGACAACGACCTCTACGTGCGCGACTACGGCAAGTGCATCCTGTGCTACAAGTGCGTCGAGGGGTGCGGGACCGACTATCAGAACACGTTCGCGATCGCGGTCGCCGGGCGCGGGTTCGACGCGCGCATCTCCACCGAGTTCGCGGTGGAGCTGCCCAAGTCGGCGTGCGTGTACTGCGGCAATTGCATCGCCGTCTGCCCAACGGGCGCGCTCATGTTCAAGAGCGAGTTCGACCGTCGCGAGGCCGGGACATGGGATGAATCGAAGCAGACGCAGGTGAGCACGATCTGCCCGTACTGCGGCGTGGGCTGCACGCTCGAGCTCCACGTGCAGGACAACGAGATCGTGCGGGTCACGTCTCCGTTGGACCACGACATCACGCGCGGCAACCTGTGCATCAAGGGCCGGTTCGGGTGGCGCTTCGTGCAGAATCGCGGTCCACGTCCGATGGGTGGCGGCAACGGCCAGGCAGGCGGCTCGGCTCCGCGCGGCGGAGAGGCCGGGGGAGCCGGCGGCAACGGGGCCGGCGATGGCCATGGTTAGGCAGCGTTGGGCCCGCGGGTCGGCGCCGTGAGCGACCAGCCGCCTCCGGCCCTGCGGCCGGACCACCCGTTGTTCGGGCTCGGCTACAGTCGACCCGTTCGCGACCGCGCCTTCGAGCGACTCGATGGCGCGGTCGTTTCGTCAGGCGACGGGCCCGTGGCCGAGGAGGTGCCGGTCGCGTTCGTGTACAACCAGCGACCGCACGTCGTGATGATGGCCACGCCCGATGATTTCGAGGACTTCGCGGTCGGGTTCAGCCTGTCCGAGGAAATCGTCCGTTCGCCTGACGACCTGCAGCACGTCGACGTGGTGCGGCATGGGCAGGGTGTCGAGCTCCAGATCACCGTGCCCGCCGAGGCGGGCGACCGGCTGGCGGCGCGCGGGCGGCAACTTGCGGGGCGCACCGGCTGCGGATTGTGCGGCGTGGAGACGATCGCCGAGGCGTTGCGCGAGCCGCGCAGGGTGACGTGGCGCGAGCCCGTCGATCCCGCCGCGCTCTGGCGCGCCGAATCCGAGTTAGGCGCGCGTCAGGAATACAATCGCGCCACGAACAACATGCACGCCGCCGCGTGGTGTACGTTCGATGGCACGATCCGGGTGGTGCGCGAGGACGTGGGCCGGCACAACGCGCTCGACAAGGTGATCGGCGCGCTCGCGCGCGAGCGCGTCGATGCGAGCGCCGGCTTTCTCCTCATGACGAGCCGGGCGAGCTACGAGCTGGTGCAGAAGGCCGCGGTGGCCGGCGTGCCGCTGCTCGCCGCGGTGTCTCGCCCAACGGGCCTCGCCATCAGTCTGGCGGAAGCGGCGAACGTCACGCTGATCGGTCTCTTGCGCGGGCACACGGCCAACGTGTACACGCACGCGGAGCACGTTCGCGGCGTGCCGGCGGTCCCGACGTAAGGGCGGCCGGCGATCAGCCGCGACGGCGCCCGCGCGCCGCCGCCGGAATCTGCTTCTCGTACTCCACCGCCGCCGCCGTCCGGTTACCCACGCCTAACTTCTGAAACAGGTTCTGCGTGTGGAACTTCACGGTACTCGGGCTCACGCCTAACTTTCGGGCGATCGCCGCGTTCGAGAGTCCGGATGCGAGATGGCCCCACACCTCGCGCTCGCGATCAGACAGCGCACTCGGCCCGGCTACCGCGTGGTCGGCGGGCGTGCGCATCCAGCGGCGCGCGGCCTGCGGAAACACCAGCACACCCGCGTTCACCGCGCGAATCGCATCGATGGTCCGCGCCGGGCTGTCGGTCTTGAGCGCGATGCCGTCCGCGTGGTGCTCGAGCGCCGCGCGCAGCGACTCGCCGTCGCCATACGCGGTGAGCACCAGCACGCGCGCCGGCACCTTCTCGGCGCGCAAGCGCGTGAGCACGTCGTAGCCGTTGGTCGCGCCTAACTCGAGGTCGAGGACCACGACGTCGGGCCGGTGCAGCCGCGCCAGGTCCGCCACGCGCGCGCCGTCGGTGGTCGTGCCCACGACTTCGATGCCGGGCTCCGACTCCATCAGTCCGCGCAGGCCCTCGAGCACGAGCGGATGGTCGTCGACCAACAGCACTTTGATCACGCGCGTGCCTCGCTCACGAGAGCGGAAGCTGAATGGTCACGATCGTGCCGGCTCGACCGGAGCTGATCGAGAGCTTGCCGTTCATGATGGCGACGCGGTCGCGCATGCCGCGCAGGCCGAAGTGCCCGCCGGCCACGCCCACGTCGACTTCTTTCTTGAGCACCTTGGCGACGTCGAACCCTTTGCCGCGGTCGCGCACCCGGACGACGATGTGGCGGCTGTTGGCTTTGGCCGAGACCTCGAAGTGCGTCACGCCGGCGTGGCGGGTGGCGTTGGCCAGCGCCTCCTGCAGGATGCGATAGAGCGAGATCTTGAGCGACAGCGGCACCTGGTCCGGGAGCGGCGTCGCGAGCGTGAAGTCGACGGTCGCGCCGGTGAGCGACTCGTGCTGTACCACCAGCTGCTCGAGGATCGCGCCTAACGGGCGGCGCTCGAACTCCGGCGGCCGGAACGCGCCGATGAAGCTGCGGATCTCGCCTAACGCACGCTCGAGCGAGGCGGCCACGCGGGCCAGCACCGGCGCCGCGTCGCCGGCCTTGAGCTCGGGACGGTGCCGCAGCACCTGGATCTGCGACAGCGCGCCGAAGATGTCCTGCACCGGCCCGTCGTGAATGTCGAGGATGATCTGCTGCAGGTCGCGTTCGGCTGCGGCCAGGAGGCCGCGCGCCGCCACCGACGCGTGACGCGTGCGCCCGGACGCGCCGGCCGGCCGGCCGCGCGAAGACGACGAGGGCGAGGCGGGAGACATGCACTCCCATCCTCGCCCTCGCCGGGCCGGTTCGTCAAGTCGATCCGGCCCAAATATCGCGCTCGGGCCGCGATGCCACGCCTGCTTACGGCGATCCCGATCCGGCTCCGGCACCCTGCGCACCGTCTGCCTTGGCGACCGCGTCTCCCAACTCGGTGTACGCCTTGGCCGCGAGCTCCTGGAACGGCATCGCCCGATACGTCACCTTGCCCGTCGGGTCGATCACGTAGAGCACGCGCGAGTCGAGCTTGTACTTGTCGTTGAAGATTCCGTACTTCTTCCCGATGTCGCCGTTCGGGTCACTCGCGAAGAGGACCGGGAAGCTTTCGTCGTGCGCCCAGGAGGCCAACGCCGTGTCCGGGTCCACACTCATTGCGAGCACGACGACTTTCTTACCACCGTTGAAGAGCTTGGCGTACTGATCACGGTACGCCTCCATTTGGATCGTTCAGCCCTTCGTTCGCGCCTTGAAGAAGAAGGCGAGCACCACGGTCTGTCCGCGCAGATCCGAGAGCTTGACAGAATCCTTGAGGACACCGAATCGTGTAGCGCCAACGGCCGTGAAGTCGGGTGCCTGCTGGCCGACGCCGACCGCTTTCGTGGAGTCCTGCGCTCCCGTCGTGCCGGCCGCCAGCGACATTGCCAGGGCGGGGAGAGTCAACCAACCAGCCGTACGACACAACGTGTGCATTTGCGGCCCTCCAGTTTGAGACGAGATGGCTGCACTGCGGGAATGCTACGGAGCGACCCTGAATGCCGCAACAGCCGGCTGGACTGGTCGACGCAATCCATCAGACGACAAATACTCCCGCCGGCGTACTGAGTTCCACGGCCGGAAGTGATCGAGCCGGTCGACGCCGGCGGCGGCCGATGAATCCGTTGTATCGTGCAGCTCGCATTGCCTAACCGCGCAATGGACAATGCCGAAGGACCACGCGCGATCGAACGGAGGTCCCATGACGGGGTCGCCATCCTTACGAGACGGTTCCCTGGCGGTGTCCATCCTCCTTGCACTCGCGGGCTCGACGGCGTGCAAAACGTACCGCACGACCACACCGTCGGAGATCACGCCGCAACATCAGATCGAGGTGCGGTTTTCATCACCGGCCACGCTGCACCTCGCGTGCGATTCGGCCGCGCGCGCGGCGTCGGGATGTGTGAGTGATACAGCGACTGTTGCCGGGGTCGTCGAGCTCAGGGGTCGATTCCAGCGGGAGGACGGTGACTCGATACTCGTCCGCATTGCCGAGCTGCGGGATTCATCGCGGGCAATCACACGGTATCATGGGGCGCAGGCTGTGTGGCTGCACGCGCAGAGCGCCGTGATCGGAGAGCGGCACACGAGCGCTGTTCGGACGATCGTGCTCGTGGTCGCGCTCGCGGTTGGCGTCGTGGCCGTCGCGGCAATCGGATATGCGGCGTCCGGCCCGTCGTTTTACTGACGGCGGAGGCATCGCGTCTGCCTAACGCTAGCGCGCTGGTGAGCTGCATCTGAATTTCTGATTGCAGTGCACCCGCCTGGCGGGCTTCTTCGCTCTGGAGGACGCGGAAAAACCGCAAACAGGGGAAACGGCCGATGCGTCTGCGCCATGGGCGAGTGCGTCGTCGCGCAACGTGTGGTGTTGTCCAAACAGTCCGGTGATCACCACCGTGCACGCGCTCGGCGCCGCGCAGGCGAGCCATCCGCGTTTCCATCGTTTCCGCTGTTTCCGCGTCCTCCAGAGCGAAGCAGCCCACCAGCCGGCCCAAGAGGTACTCCCCTCCTTCGTCCTTTCTGCGATCGGAAACTCAGACGCGCGCCATTAGTCGCCCAGCACGTGGCTGAAATATCCGGCGAGCTCGATCTCGAGCGGCGGGATGGATGCCTCGGGCTGCCACGCCAGGCGATCGGCCTTGGATACGTCCGTCATTCGTTATTCGTTTCGTGCTTTCCCACCCGTGGCGCGTCATTCGTTGTTCGTCACCTTCGGTCGGATACGCACGGATCACGAACAACGCATCACGAACGACGGGTAGGAAAGCACGAGACCAACGACGAATGACGGAGCACAGGAAATGGCCCGCCAAATCCGCTCACCTCGGTTCGTTCGGTGCATTCCGCGGCTTCATGCGTCACCGAACTTCCGCACGGCAACACCAAGCGATGACGTGCTACGACAACCGGAACGCCACCTTGATGCTGTGTTCCGCGCGTTTGCTGAGCGCCGCATCGATCGCCTGGCGATACTGCGACAGCGGGAACACGTGCGTGACGAAATCGCCGATCGGCGCTCGGCCTAACGCGATGAGGTGCGCGGCGTCATCAAACGCCGACCGCGCCGGGCTCGCGTGCGCGTGCGCGCCGTAGCACAGGCTGCCGCGCACCGTGAGCTCCTTGAGCCAGAGCGGCGTCCAGTCCATGCCATTCAGCATGCTCGCATTGCCGAGCAGGACGATCGTGCCGCCGGGCCGCGTCAGGCGGAGCGCGTCCTCCATGGCCCGGGTGCCGCCCACGCAGACGAACGTCCATTCAAAGCCGCCGCCAGCGCCCACAGGGCCGCCGATGATC
>JAICLH010000074.1 GCA_025927495.1 Gemmatimonadaceae bacterium | reverse complement strand
TCGGCTGTCGACAATTCCGACGCGTCCGAAACGGGGACCGTGAATCCGGTGTTCAACATTCTGCGCGTGCGGCGGGGCATCGGGCCCAACGTTTCGTTAGGCACTGTGCTCACCGACCGCGAGGAGAGCGGGCACTACAACCGCGTCGGCGGCATCGACGCCTCGATCCTGTTCGACAGGATCTACAGCATCCGCGTACAGGGCGCGGCGAGCATGACGCGCGGCGACTCGGGTTCGCTGTCGGGACCGCTCTGGAGCGCGATCGCGGAACGGCAGGGCCACACCATCCAGATGCACTACTCGATGTCCGGCATCGACCCCGATTTCCGCACGCAAAGCGGATTCGTCTCGCGGTCCAACATCGTCGGGATGAATCTGGAGCAGGCGGTGACGCTCTACGGCACACGCGGCAGTCTGATCGAGACGTGGACCGGCGACTTCACCGCCAACCACGACTGGATGTATACGCGATTCACCGACGGCAAAAGCCCGAACGACTTGCGGTGGCACATCAGCAACCAGTTCACGCTGCGCGGCGGATGGGTGGCCGTGGCCAACGTGTTCCTCGAGCGCTACGGCTACGACCCGTCGATCTACACGAACTACTACATCGTGCATCAAGGCATCGCCGGTCCCGACACGGTGAAGTTCTTGGGTACACCGCACATTCCGAATCTCGATATCGTCACTGGATTCTCGACGCCGCACTGGAAGACCTTCGATGCCAGCCTTCAGGTGATCAGCGGGCACGACGAGAACTTCTTCGAGTGGGCGCAGGCGAACATCGTGTTCATCAACGCCAACCTCGACTGGCGGCCCAACACGCGCCTCAGGGTCAACGCCCTGTACTCGCACCAGCAATACATTCGGCGCGACGACGGCAGCACGGCGGATGTGCGACGCATCCCCCGGCTCAAGGTGGAGTATCAGGTGTCGCGCCCGGTCTTCGTGCGCCTGGTCGGCACGTACGACTCGCAGACCACGGATTCGTTGCGCGACGACTCGCGGTCTAACGATCCGATCGTGATTCGCGATCCGGTGACCGGTACGTTCACGCGCGCCGGACGGACCGTGACGAACGCTGTACGCATCGACGGCCTCTTTGCCTACCAGCCGACGCCCGGCACGGTGTTCTTCCTGGGGTACGGCAGCAGCATGACGGAAGACGATCCGTTCGCGTTCCGGAACGTGCATCGCTTGAACGACGGATTCTTCGCGAAGCTGAGCTACGTGTTTCGGTTAGGCGGATGATGCGGCGGCGCTCATGCCAACCTCCTTCGCGCACCATCACAGAGTATTTGCCTACTTTGTAGGCAAATACTCTGTGATAGCCGAGCGGGGCTGTATGGGCGGTGCCTCTACGCGCGCAGGACGAACCGCTCGATCCGGTCGCCGTCGCGGTCCAGGTGCACCGTGACCGACAGCCGATCCTTGCACGCGCGAATCGCGAGCTCGCCGAACTCGAAGCGGCTCGACTTCACCGTGCAGCGCTCCGAGCACGTCTCCACGACAAAGCCCTGGAATTCGCCAAGGCAGTTGAACGTCACCTCGCACACCTTGCCCGACACACAGCGCTCGGTTGCCGGTTGTTGTTGCCACTGGCCGTCCGGTGTCGGTTTCACCACGTCGGGATTGCCGCCGAGCGCCTTGACGCGCGCCGCGATCTGGTCGACGTAGCGACCGAACACGGGGTGCCACCGATTGCCGGCCGGAATCGCCTGGTGAATCCACCGGGTCACCGACAGCAGTCGCTCTTCCGGGACCAGCAACACGTCCTTTGTCCGCACCGGAATCGACAGCTGGAACGATCCCACGACGCGGCGCCAACGGATCACGTCGTTGCCATTGGCGCGAGCGGCGTCACCGTTGCCGGTCGCCGATCCGATCACGGGCGGCGGGGCCGGGCGCTTGGCCGCCGCGTTGGTCATCTGCCTAACGATAGCCTTGAACGCCTGCCCCTTGCGCACGGTCGCGGGCAGCTGAACCGTGAGCAGCGCGGGCAGGTTGGGTCCCGATCCCGGCGGGACCGGAATGAACGTGAGGCCCCGCGCAGCGTACGTGAGCGTGTCATCGTCCACGAGGCGCAGGTGGTGCGACACGTACATCGAGTTGGCCATCTCCACGATCTTCCGTGCGTTGGCGCCGGGCGCGTACAGCGTCGCTTCGCTGGCCGCCGGCAGCGCCCTGCCATCCATGAGTAGCTCATCCGGCGACACGCCCGCCGGTGCGAATGGCGCCGAACGTTTGACCTCGAAGGTCGTCGGGATCGCGTGTGACGCGAGGCCGCCTGGGTTGTCCGACGCAACGATCGACAGGTTGCGCTGAGCCAATTTGTCGGACGAGCCAGGCGTGCTCCCCGTTCCGATCGGGTCGGGATCGAACGCGACCTCGGCGACGAGGCACTGGTGCGCGTTCCGGATCAGCTGCTGGATGGTCTGGACGCCCGACGTGTACGGGCCGTCGGCCGGCGACGGCGTGATCGGAAAGAGCGGTTGTGACGGCTGATTGATGTCCAACCAGCAGCCGAAGTACGCGCTCACCTCGTTGCCGCTGCCGTCGTGTACCAGCGTTTGCACATTCGGCGCGTCGGCCTGCGCAGTCATGGTCGTCGTGCTCGTGTCGATGCGCGGCGATGCGAAGCACGGAATGGTGGTCGTCTCGCCGCCGACGATGCCCAACAGAGGGATCGTGACGCCGCTCTGCCCACCGCGCCGATACGTGCTCGCCTGGTCGTACGCGGTCGAGGTCGTCGATGCCGGGAACAGCCGGAAGAACACGCGAACGTTAGGCGCATCGTTCGCGAGCGAGCGGTAGCGCACCTTCGCGACCGCGAAGTTGAACACCGGCGTGCCGTTGACCGTCTCCGAGAGCTCGAGTCCCGAGGCGTTCTCGTCGATGGAGATCCCGTCGAACGTGTCGCCGCCGGTCGCGCCCGCATTGAGGTTGGCGATCGCCTGCTGAATGAACGTCGGCCCATCGGCCGGTGTCGCGCCCATCGTCGCGCCGAACCGCGACGCGCCGGCGCCGATCTGGAACACGCGGAGGTCGGTGCTGAGCCACGAGATGGGGCCGTCGAGCTCGTACGGATTCGGCTCGTGAATCAGCTGGAGGATGGCACTGCCCGAGGCGCTGAGCGCCGGCGGTATCACGCCCATGATCGAGGCCGTGAGCGTGACGTCGACCACGCCGCCGGGCGCAAGCGGGAAGCCGCCGGTCTGCGTGAAGGCCACGTCGTACACCCACGTGAAGCGCTGGATGCCGCCGCCTAACGATGGGTCCTCCGCGATGAGCGCCGTGGGTGCGGCGGACATGCCGGCGACGGCCGGCGCGAGCGCAATCGTGGGCGAGATGTTCGGCACACCGGTCAGCGTGGTTGCCGTGATGCCCAACTGGGACGGCGTGTACCCGTCGACGATGACGTAGAACGCCGCGTCGATGGTCGCCGGCGTCCCGAGGCTCAAGAGCGCGTCGATCTCATCCTTGCCGAACGTGCTGCGGTCGAGCGCGACCGTGCAGGCAGGCAGCAGGGAGGGCAGCGGCGCAGGTTTGTCGACGATGCAGGTGGTAGCGCCGTTGGTGTTCATGTCGTCCCACTTGCTGTACATGAGCTGCACGGTCCACGTGTTGGCGCCGACCGTGATGGTGCCGGACTGCCCGTTGCAGATGTCGCCGTTTTCGTGCGGATCCGCCGGAGAGCTCGAGGTCCACCCTTCGTTGACTCCGACTTGCGGGTCGGAGAACATTTCGGATAGCTCGTGCGACGAGACCTGGGTCTGCCGCTGTTCCTGCGTCTGGGCGAGGTGGAGCGAGCAGCCGCCGTCGTCGCCGGGGCAGGAGTTGGTCAGACACGTATTGCTGAGTCCCGGGACCACCGCGAAGTAGCACGGGTTGCCCGCGGTCGTCGTGAAGAAGTCGTGATAGCCGAACGCGGTGTCGCTCGTCGTTTCGCACATCACGGCCCCCGCACTCGTGTCGTCGACCGCCGTCGCGTCATCGAGGTAGATCACGTGCGCCTGCGACGCGTTGGTCGGTTCGGGCACGTCGCCGTTGTCGATGACGCCTTGTACGATGGCGTGCACATCGCTGGTGCTGAGATCGGTGTCCGAGCTCGAGACGAACACGGACTTGACCAGGGTGCCGGACGTACCGCAGCCGTACTGCGACAGGATGTTCATGTAGCGGCTGTTGAGCATATCGGAAACAAACTGCGCGAGTCGCGTGGCGCGGTTCTGGTTGGCCGTGCTGCTCCAGTCGCCGAAGAAGATCGCGTACATCTGCGGCGTGTTGATGATCGGTCCGCCGTGATAGATGAAGTCGGGGAAGCTGCCCGTGGCGCTCGTGCCGGCGAGATCGGCGGGCAAGCCTAACCGGACTTTGCGTTTCGGCCGTTTGGGGGAAACGATGCCGCGGACGAGCTTGCGTCCTTCGCCGCGCTTGGGCGCCGCTCGCGGCGTCGCCGGCGCGGCGGATGCGGCGGGTTCGGCGCGGAAGGCGGTTCGTGATTCCCGCTCGCCGGTCTTGACGTGCCCTTCGTGTTTCGTGGCCATGGTGCACCTCCTCGCTGCGATGCGCAGCGCACGCGCTGTCGGCCGCGTATCCGCCCCGCGCTCGCGCAGCGGCGGCCGTTAGGCATGCCGACTGCGCGGCGTGGATCGCAGCCGGCAGGGAGGGCGGGGTGCTGGGTCTTCACGATCGGTGCGCACGGCAAAAAGGGCAAGGCCGCGTTTGGGGCAGCGTCGTCCCGACACGCGACCGGCGGACGGCTGACCTCACCGGGCGGGAGGTCAGGGAATCGAGCGCGACTCCGTGGGAAGTCCCGCCTGCTGCCAGGCCGCCCACCCGCCGCGTAGGGCGCGGGCCCGCGTCCAACCGGCTTGACGAAGCTGCCGCGCCACACGGGCGCTGGTGGCTTCATCCGTTCAGGCGCAGTACACCACCAGCGTCGCGTGACGCGACAGCCGGAGCGCCGTGGCGTCGCGGACCGGATCGTCGGGCGACACGCGCACGGCGCCGGCCGCCTGTGCGTCGCTCGCCCGGTAGCTTCGGTCGGCGCGCGCATCGACGATCACGATTTTCTCGCCGCGCGCGATGCAGTCGCGGACCTCCTCGATGCCGATGCGGTCGTCGGCCGCCGTCTCATCGTTAGGCAGCGACGACGCCGCGGCCGGCGGCGCGGGGGCCGCCGCACCGTGGCGTGCGTCGCGCGCGGCGTGGGCGCGCAGGAACAGCGCGATCCCGCCGCCGTGCACCACCACCGAGAGCAGCACGACCACGCACGCGATCTGGAAGAGGTGACTGGCGCCGGGCAGGCCGGCGAACACCGGCAACAGGGCGAACAACAACGTGCTGAGCCCACGCGGTCCGAACAGCGCGATCAATCGGCGCTCGCGCGGGGCCAGCCCCACGCCGGGTATCTTGAGCATGGGAAGGAGGACCGCCGTGCGCGCAACCAGCGCGATCGCCGCGAACAGCAACACGCGCCCGTCCAGCACGGTGAGACCCGACCAGATCACGGATGTCCCGAGCGCGACGAAGGTGAGGAGGAGGAGCATTTCGGCCGTCGCTTCGCCGTATTCCAGGAAGCAGTCGCACAGCTCGACGTCCTGTGCCGCGACCATGAAGCCGGCGGCGAACGCCGCCAAGAAGCCGCTCCCGCCCACGGCCTCGGCGGCGGTGTAGGCGGTGAACGCGAGGCCAAGTGCGTACAGCGATTCATAGTCGCGCCGCACGCCGGGCCCCGACCGGATGCGTGCCATGACACCGATGCCTAACCAACCGACGAGCGCACCCAGGCCGGGCCCGAGCAGAAACAGGCCGACGGCGTGGCGGCCCAGCGCGCTGGCGCTCGCCGGCGCGGCGCCGGGCGCGCCGCCCTGGATGAGCAGCATGCTCATCACCACGATCGGGAGGAGCATCACATCGTTCATGCCGCTCTCGAGACGGAGCGCGACCCGCACGGCGTTGGGAAGGGCGCGTGCACGGAGCACGCTCCGCAGCAGCACGGGATCGGTGGACGCCAGTGCGGCGCCGAGAATTGCCGAATGCGCCCACGGTAGATCGAGCAGCCATCGCGCGAGGAGCGCGATCGCCACGGCGGGCACGAACGTGCCCGGGATCAGCAGCCGCGCGGCGAGGCGCCTGCGCGCGCGCACCTCGCCGACCTCGATGGTGACTGCGTCGCTGAACAGGACCAGCACCAGCGCGAGCGTCGCGATCACCTCCAGCGCCGGAGACGTGAGCTCGATGTCCGTCAGGTCCAGCCCGAACGGGCCGAGCGCCGCTCCCAGCGCGAGAAAGATCGCGACTAACGGAATGCCGCTGCGCTCGACGGCACCGGACAGGAGCGACGCGACGATGATGACAATGCCGGTGAGGGCGAGAGTCGTGACGAAATGCTCCACCGTCCGGTCCTCCGGCTGGGCGATCTGATACAATATCCGCTGACTACCAGTGCAATGACTACTCCTCCGACGACCCAAGCCACCTTCCGCGATCCGAGTGCCGCGCAGGCGGGCGGCTACGTATTGCTGGTGGCCGGCGTGCTCGTGGCTCTGGGCCTGATCTTTCATCCGGTTCCCGCGGGCGGCTTCGCCGAGCGCCCGTCGGTGCTGACGACGACACCATGGTGGGGGCCGATCCACGTGGCCATTGCCGCCGGCTTCGTGCTCTGCGTACTGGGCTGCCTGCTGCTGCTGGTGGCGGGCGGTCGCCTAACGGAAACCTGGCCGGCGGCGTTCGCCTGGGGCGCCATGACCGTCGGCATGATCTTCTTCACCGGCGTGGCGCTGATCAACGGGTGGGTGATGCACTACCTCACCGCGCGCGGCGCACCGGCGACCGTGCCGCTCTTGTTCGACGCGTTCAACCAGCTGCTCATCGGATTCGGTTGGTTAGGCAACCCATTGTTCCTCGCCGGGCTGACTGTTCTGGCGGCGCGCGAAGCCTCCGGGCGTACCGTCGGCATGCCGGCCGTCATCGCATGGGCTGGTTTACTCGTGGTCGTCCTTTCGTGGGGCCGCGGCATCGGCTCGGCGACGGGCCTCTATTTCCTCGAGCCGTTGATCTTTGCCAACGTTCCCGCGTTTCTGTGGCTCGCATACTATGGATGGCGTGTGGCCCAACTGGCGCGAGGCGCGCGCGACGGTATTCGGACCGATCGAATGGACGGAGCCAGGCCAGGATAGTTTTGCACGGCTCAAGAGCGGACAAATCCGGCCACTGACGGACAAAGCAAGGGTTTCTTGGTCATGTGTGTTCGTCGGACGATGAAGTTCATTGCACCAGCGCGATTGACTTTGCGTTCGCGCGATCATAACCTGCTGAAGACCTGAGCGTGCTGCCAGCGCTCGGCCTCCTCTTTCTCTCGTTTTCGCGAGGTTTGTTTCGCCAGATGATGTGCTCCGCGTTCGCCATGTGTTGCTGTGCATGCATGTGTGCCCGCTCCTTGGAGGGCGGTCGCCATGGCGGAGCGTTGCCCGTGAACGCGGGATGACATCGATCTAACTCGACGACGCTTCCTTTGGGGCCCGCTCTCCGTATTCGGAGAGCGGGCCCTTTTTGTCGCGCCTAACCAGGAGTACCCGTGACCAAACAGAATGGTGAGTCGAGCGCAGTAGAGGACATCAAGGCGTCGAGCGACGGCCTGCGCGGGACGCTGCGCGACGAGGCCGCGGACGGCGGGACGCATTTCTCGGCGACGAATCGCCAACTCCTCAAGTTCCACGGCGCGTACGAACAGGACGACCGCGATGCGCGACGCGTGCGCAAGGATGCGGGCGAGGAGCCGGCGTACTCGTTCATGGTGCGCGCCAAGCTGCCCGGCGGCGTCCTGACGGGGCGGCAGTACCAGGTGTTCGACGCGCTCGCCGGACGCTACGCCAACGGCACGCTCCGCGTAACGACGCGCCAGGACTTCCAGATGCACGGCGTGCTGAAGGGCGACCTCACGCGCACGATCGCCGCGATGAATTCCGCGTTAGTCACGACCCTCGGCGCGTGCGGCGACGTAGTGCGCAACGTCGTCACGTGCCCGGCGCCCGTGCGCGACCCAGTCCGCGACCAGGTGCTCGGGCTGGCGGCGACGCTTTCGGCGCACCTGCTGCCGGCCACGCGCGCGTATCACGAGATCTGGCTCGACGGCGAACGCGTCACCGAGGATCGCGCCGAGCACGGCGCCGATCGGTTGTACGGCACGCGCTATCTGCCGCGGAAGTTCAAGATCGGCTTCGGCTATCCTGAGGACAACTGCTGCGACGTTCATAGCAACGACCTCGGATTCCTGGCGCTGCGCGATGGCGACACCATCGAGGGTTTCAACGTTCTCGCGGGCGGCGGGTTGGGCGCAACGCACAACAAGCCCGAGACGTATCCGCGCCTGGCGTCGCCGCTGGCATTCGTTAGGCGTGAGGACGTGTGCCGCGTCAGCGAAGCCGTGGTCGCCGTGCACCGGGATTACGGAGACCGGTCCAACCGCAAACACGCGCGACTCAAGTACGTGATCGACGACCACGGGCTCCCGTGGTTCCGCGCGCGCGTCGAGGAATTACTCGGTCAATCGTTAGCTCCCGCGCGACCCGTCGAGGTGGCGGATATTCACGACCACCTCGGCTGGCACGACGACGGCGATGGCTGCCGGTTCTACGGCGTCTACGTAGAGAACGGCCGCATCGGCGATTCGAGCGACATCAGGCTGCGCACGGCGCTGCGCGAGATCGTAACCCGCGTGCGGCCCGAGGTCGGCATCCGGCTGACGCCGCAGCAGAACGTCCTCATCACTGGCATCGCCGATCGGCATCGGGAGTTGGTCGCGCGCATTCTCGGCGACCACGGCGTGCCCGATCCCGCGGGCGTGTCGCCGGTTAGGCGTTGGTCCATGGCGTGCCCGGCGCTGCCGACCTGCGGGCTCGCCCTGGCCGAGGCCGAGCGGGCGCTGCCGGGCGTGCTCGCGGCGCTCGAGCACGAGCTGGCACGACTCGGAATTCCGGACGCCGAGTTGACGGTACGCATGACCGGCTGCCCGAACGGGTGCGCGCGTCCATACACCGCCGACCTCGCATTCGTCGGACGGTCTGCCGACCGCTACACGGTGTACGTCGGCGGCACGATGCTCGGCACGCGGCTCGGCGTCGCATACGCCGATCTCGTGCGGCGGGATGAGCTGGTGTCAGCGGTGCGTCCACTGCTCGAGCGCTATCAGCGAGAGCGGCTGCCTAACGAGCGGTTCGGCGATTTCGTGTATCGGGTTGGCGTCGAGCCCGTTCGGGCGCGCGCGACGCGGGAAGCTCCGTGAGGCGCGCCACGTGGGAGCAACGGGCAGACGAGGTCGAGTCGCTGCTGCGGCTTCTGTTTCGCGCCTACGAAGGGCGCGTCGCCCTGAGCGCGAGCTTTGGCGGCGGTGGCGTGGTGCTCGCGCACATGGTGAGTCGCATCGATGCGCGTGTGCCGGTGCTGTTTCTCGACACCGGGTTTCATTTTCCTGAGACGATCGCGTTCAAGCAACGCTTTGCCCAACGATACGGCCTGCGAGTGGTCGATCTCTCGACGGCGCACGATGCGACGCCGGACGGACTGTATCGCACCGATCCGGATCGCTGCTGCCGGGCTCGGAAAGTCGAGCCGATGCGGCGCGCGCTCGCCGACTACGACGTGTGGATCACGGCGTTGCGGCGCGAGCAGTCCGAGACACGTCAATCCATCGGTGTCATCGAACAGCAGGAGGTCGACGGGCGATCGATTCTCAAAGTGATGCCGCTGGCGCGCTGGACGCGCCGTGATGTGCACGAGTACCTGGCCGCGAACGGTGTGCCGTCGCATCCGTTGCTCGAGCGCGGGTACACGAGCATCGGGTGTTGGCCGTGCACGCGCCCAACCGTGGCGGGCGAGTCGGAGCGTGCCGGGCGGTGGAGCGGGACCGCGAAGACGGAGTGCGGTCTCCACGCATTTGCGAGACGAAAGGGGCGGGCCGTATAATACCGCGCCATGATACATCGCACGCTCGCCACCATCGCTGCCGCCTGCTGCGCCGTCGGCGTGTCGCGCCCCATGCCGGCCGTCGCGCAGCAAGCGGAGCAGGGGTACATCACGACGTCGGACTCGGCGCGCCTGTTCTACAAGATCGCCGGCCGTCCCGGACGCGGCGTGGACACGATCATCGCGATCCACGGCGGCCCGGGTCTCGACCTCGAGTCGATCTACAACGATTTCGCGGCGGGGCTCGGCCGCAAGCACGTGGTGATCTTCTACGATCAGCGCGGGGGCGGGAAGTCGGAGCTGCCCGCGGACACGACGAGGCTCGTGGCGGCGCGCCAGATCCAGGATCTGGACGAAGTACGGCAGCACTTTGGCCTAACGAAGGTGACGCTCGTCGCGCACTCGTACGGTCCGCTGCTCGCGGCCAGCTACGCCATCGCGCATCCGGACGCCGTCAGGAAGATGGTGTTCTTCGGACCGGTGCCGCCCCGGCGCGGCGACTTTTTCACGCGGTATGGGCAAAACCTCAACGCGCGGTTGGACAGCGCCCAACGCGCATCGCTCGAGCGTCTCGGTGCCATCATGTCGAGCGACAGCGCGTCCGACGACGCGGTCCGCCAAGCCTGCAAGGCGTTCTGGGCGATCGGCCTCCGGCCGCGCCTGGCGTCGCCGAACGCAATGCACGTCATCAAGTCCGACCTGTGCGCGACCGATCCCAAGGGCATTCGCTACGGCTCGGCTACGGCAAACGGCGTGATCATGAACTCGTACGGCGATTGGGATCTCCGCCCATCGCTGCGCACGCTCGACGTCCCGCTCCTCGTCGTCCATGGCCAACAGGAAACGATCCCCATGGACCTGACCGAGGAGTGGGTGACGTCGATGCCGCACGCGCGGCTGATCAAGGTGCCTAACGCAGCCCACTTTACCTACGCCGAGCAGCCGGTGATGGTCTGGTCGGTTGTCGAGCGGTTCCTCGATCAGCGGTGAGCTCCGCTTCTCTGCGCCGCGACCGGCTCTTTTTGGCCGAGCTGGTCGCAGAACAACGAGTGGCGCCAGACGTAGCCGGAATCGAGCTGCGCGTCGTTGTCGACGCGCGTCGCGACGATCGTGCCGCACGTGTTGACGCCCACCGGGATGTCGGCCTCGTCCGGCGGCGTCGGTTGGGGCAGGAACGTGAGCGTCCCCTGGTACAGCGTCCACGGGTGGTTGTTGCCGGCGATCGTGTGGCCGACGATCCGGCCTAACGAGCTCCAGGCCTCCGTGCGCGTCAACGTCGGCACGCCGGGCACGATGGTCGTGGCGCCGCTCACCGACCAGATGTACGTAGTGTTGCCCGACGTGCTCAGCACGTCGCCTGCGGCGTCGATCCCGGCGGGACGATTTTCGGGCAGCGTGTTGTTCAACGGCAGGTGAAAGCTCACGTTGCCGCTCGGATCCCACCGCACGAGCACCTCGGGCCCGTCGGTGACCGACTCGGCGTAGCCGGCGACATACCCGTTGTCGTTCACGACCATCGCGACCGGCGCGCCCCACCCGACCGGCGCAGCGAGGTGCTGGAAGCCGTTGGCGCGCGTCCAGCGGAATGCGCCGCCGCCGGCGGTGCCCACCACCATGTCGCCGTCGTTGATCGCGTTGGCCACGATCGTCAAGCCGCCAAAACCGAGCTCCTGCGGCGTCTGCGTTAGGCTTGTCCACAACAGCAGGTTGCCATCGCTGCCGGCGATGTGGCCGGTGTTCGCGATCGCGGTCGCCGAGTACGGCGGGTGAAACACGGGAGACGGCCCGAGCGCGGCAGCGAGGATGATCCGTCCCGGCGGCGCGGGCAGTGTCGTCAGCGTGCCATTGAGCGAGCGCACGCCGGTGTTGTTGATCGAGCCGATGATCGCGCCCGAGTCGTTGATGCCGGCCGGCACGAACGGGAGATCGGAGCGAACCCACGTGTTGGGAAACGTGATCGCACTCGGCGTGCCGGCTGGTGACGTGAGCGGCTCGGGTGAGCCGCATGCCAACGGGGAGAGAACGACGAGCAGCATGAGTCTCGACGTGGCGTGCATGGCATGGCTCCGGACAACAGCGTGATACGCGTTTCACAGCCCGGACGACGGCGTGTACGTAAGCACGCTTGGGCGGCATGCGCAAACCCGGACGCGAGGTACCATCCCCCCGCGTGCAGCGCACGGCGGTATTCTTGTTCGTGCCCATTCTCGCACGAGACTTTCATTAGGGTGATCGAGCCTCCGCGCTGACAGACGACAACTTCGCTCCGAGCGGACTCAACCGTATGCCTAGAGCGCGTGTGCATCATCGAGATGCCGACGTCATCGTAATCGGCGCTGGTGCAGCAGGGCTCGCGGCCGCCAATGTCCTCGTCGAGAGCGGGCTCGATGTCCTCGTGCTCGAGGCGCGCAATCGCATCGGTGGTCGCATCGAAACTGCCGCGTCGCCGGAGACGGGCATGCCGATCGAACTTGGCGCGGAGTTCATCCACGGCACGGCCACGCCGATCCGCGAGCTCGCCGAGCGATATGGGTTGGCCACGATCGATGTCTCGGGTCAACGTTTCGAGCACACCAGCCGCGGCCTTCGCGTGGCCCGCGACTACTCGGCGCGGCTCAACCGCGTGCTGGGCCGGCTGGATGCGCATCGTTCGCCGGACCGGTCGTTCGCCGACGCGATGCGGGCGAACCGCGGGTCGATCCGCGCCGCCGACCGGTCGCTCGCGACGCGCTTCGTGGAAGGGTTCGACGCCGCGGATGCGACTCAGGTGAGCGAGCGGTGGCTCGCCGTCGCGGGATGGCCGGGCCGCGACATGCGCGAGTCGCGGATCGGGCGCATGCTCGACGGCTACGGCGCCCTCATGCGCGCGCTCGCCCGTCCGTTAGGCGCGCTCGTCCGACTGGGCGCGGGGGTGTCGGAGATCCGGTGGCGACCGGGCCGCGTCGAAGTGGCGGGCGCGCCGGCCCGCGGGCGGCGCCGGTCCTGGTCGGCGCGCGCGGTGATCGTGACCGTGCCGTTAGGCGTCATGCAGGCGGCGGCGGGCGAGCGGGGCGCGATCCGGTTCGACCCGCCGGCGCCGGCGCTCACGCGCAGCCTGTCGTCAGGCATCATGGGACCGGTGCGCCGCCTGACACTCCGCTTCGCCGAACCGTTCTGGCTGGAGCCGGCGTTCGCGCGGCGGTTGGGCGCGCCGCCACTCGAGCGCATGACCTTCCTCCAGTCGCGGCGGCCGCTCGCCTTCCGCGTCTGGTGGACGACGTATCCGGTGTATGCGCCGATGCTCGTCGCGTGGAGCGGCGGGTCGCGCGCCGGACTCCTCTCCGGGCGCCCGGCGTGCGAGCTCGAGCAGCTCGCGATCGACTCGCTCGCGTCGATGTTTCGCATGACGCCCGCGCGTCTCGCGACGCGGCTCGTGCGGTGTTACCAGCACGACTGGGTCGCCGACCCGTTCTCGCGCGGCGCGTACTCGTACGCACGCGTCGGCGGCGCGCGTATGTCGGAGCGGCTCGCCCAACCGGTTGCGCGTACGATCTGGTACGCGGGCGAAGCGGCCGACACTATCGCGAGCACGGGCACCGTGCACGGTGCCATCGCATCGGGCCAGCGTGCGGCGCGCGAAATCATCGAGCTCATCCATTCATAGGCCGATCGACGCAGACGGACTCAACGGCGTTCCCATCGAACAGCCGGAGGAAACGGTACTACTAATGATGGCTCGAACGGTCACGCACCATCACATGCACGATGCAATGGAGGCTCCATGACCATGATGCGCACGGTACTGGTCGGCGTGGCCCTCACGATGGGGATCGCGACGGGCGCGTTCGCTCAGGGGGGCGGCGGTGGTGGCTACGGCGGCGGACAGGGGCGCGGCGGTGGGATGATGATGAGGCTGATGGACGGCATTACACTCACCGACTCGCAGAAGACACAGATCCAGGCGGTCGAGGACAAGTACGCGCCGCAGATGCAGCAGTTCCGGCAGAAAATGCACGAGGCACGACAGAATGGGACGCCCATGGATTCGGCGTCGATGCAGGCGATGCGCGACATGGGCAAGAAAGAGCGCGATGAGATTCGCGCCCTCCTCACGCCCGATCAGCAATCCAAGTTCGACGACAACGTCAAATCGATGATGTCACGGAGACCGAGCGGCACGTAAGCAACCGCACGGTGACCAGTTGGCGGGCCCGTCGCATGCTGAGATGGGCCCCTGTCGCATCCGCGGCGTGACGCGCCCGCCGCACCGGGCTCAAGCGTTGGGCACATTTTGTCGCGCATTGCCGTTGTACCCGGGTAGGCGCGCGTGAGCCATCAAATAATGTCCGGAGGACGACGGCTCGCGCGTGGATGATGCAGGATCTTTTGATGGAGAACTGGATCAGTGATCACACCACGAATCAAGAATGCGGCCGGCGCCAATCCCGAGGTCTATCGCGGTCTCCTGGCGCTCTCGAACGCGGCGGGGAAGCTCGGCGTGCCGCGCACCACGCTGTTGTTGGTGAGTCTGCGCGCAAGCCAGATCAACGGATGCAGCTTTTGCGTCGACATGCACTGGCGCGAGCTGCGAGAGGAAGGCGAGCCCGACGAGAAGATTTTCGCCGTGGCGGCGTGGCGCGAGGCGCCGTATTTCACCGACGCCGAGCGCGCCGCGCTTGCGTTGACGGAAGCCGGGACGCGGCTCGCCGATCGCGCCGATGCGGTGCCCGATGAGATCTGGGACGAGGCGGCACAACACTATGACGAGAAGGGTTTGACCGCGTTGGTCATTGGGATCGCCGCGATCAACACGTGGAACCGTCTGAACGTCATGACTCGCAACGGGGCCGGCGAGGCATCGAAGGCCGCCGCGGAGGCGTCGTCGAGGGCCGCGCACGCGCTGGCGGGAGCAGGCGCGCGTTAGGCGGACGGCGAGGGAAGCGCGCGCTGGCGCGCGCTGAGGGAAGCGCTGCACTGAGGGAAGTGGGAAGCGGCGGGCTACGCCGCCTGAGGGAATGGAACAACATCAATGGTCATGGC
>JAICLH010000156.1 GCA_025927495.1 Gemmatimonadaceae bacterium | reverse complement strand
TGGGTGGAGAGTCTCGAATCGCCGAGGCTCGCGCGCATGGCACTCACGTCGTGCAGACCATTGATGTTGTTCCACCCCTCAGGCGGCGTCGCCGCCGCTTCCCCCGGCGCAGCGCTTCCCCAAGCGAGCGACAGCGAGCGCTTCCCCATTCCCCATAACCGCTATCAGAATCTCTGACGCAGCTCACTAGACGGCCGCGTTTCGGTTAGGCGGCGCCGGCTCCGTGGCCGTCGCGGCCGGATCCTGCCGATAGAATGCGCTCAGCTGCACGTAGAACGCGGGCTCCTCGGCGCACAGCTCGCGTGGTTTCTCGAAAAAGATCTCGGCCGCGACGGCGATGAACTCGGCGTACTTCGTCGCCGCGTAGTCGCCGAGGACGGACGGCTCGCCGGCGGCGAGCCGTTTGGTCAAGCGATCGAAACTTTCGCTAAGCACGCGATTCCATTCATCCGGGTTAGGCACGTCGGGCTGGCACTGGATGGGTGGCCCGAAGAGCTGCGGCACCGTGGCGCGCGTCGGGTCGAGATCGTGTTCGTCGGCCAGGAGGTGCGCGAACTCGTGGTAAACCACGTTTTGCCCATCGCGTGGACCGGCGGCGCCTGCCTTGACCGAGTCCGAGCTCAGCACCATGTCTCCGTCCGCCCAAGTTTGGCCGAGATCCGCCTCCGGCTGTTCGTCCTTGGTGCCCATCCACACGAGGCGCTTGCACGCCGGCCGCGGCACGAATGTCGACGGATAGATCAGGATGTCGCGCACGTTTTCATAGTGCTCGCCCGGAATCCGAAGGGACATGAGGCACGCCTGCGCGGCGATGGTCAATTGCATCGTCTCGTCCACCACCACGCCGCGGCATCCTTCCCAACGTGCGCGGCCGATGAGATCCCGGCTCAATTGAAGCAGTCGCACGCGCTCCGCGGTCGTGAGACCGCGGCTCGCCGGCACGCTGCGGTCGAGCAGGCGCAGCCACTCTCTCGGCCACGGCTCGGCTCCCGCATGCCGCGCTGTGGCAATGGCGGCGCGCCGCAGCACCCAAACGACGATGCCGATGGCGGCCAGGAAGGCAACGCCAATGGCGAGCGGCGTCACGATGGCGTCGAGAGACTCAGGTGACACGGGAGGAGCGATGGTGCCTGGTCAGGCGGCGGGCAAGCCGGCGTGGTAGGTCTCGAACGATACCCCGCGGTGGGGTGCGTAATTTATTGCGTTAGTCGTCGGTGAGGCTCGTGATCGCGCCGTCGAGCAGATCGTTGAACCGTTCCGGGTCTTCCAGCATCATGAAATGGCCCACTCCGTGCATGACCGCGACGTCTACGCCGTGCTCGCGCAAGGACGCCGTGTCGGTGGGCGCATTGTCGGCATTGATCGCGATCACCGGCAGGCGGATCGCGGCGAGCGCACGCCCAATCTCGCGACTGTAGCCGAGGGCAGACTCGAGCGCGCCGATGGCGACCTCCGGGTGGGCCGAGGACATGGCCGTCGCCGTGCGCTCGACCAGGGCGGAGTCCGATGTGGGCACGAACATGCCGCGCACGAAACGTTGCGTCGCACGCCGCAAGTCGGCGCGGAACGGCGCGACGAACGAGTCGACCTGCGCCACCGAGCGCGCCGTGCGCAGCTGCTTGTAGGTGTCCACCCAGATCAGCGCGCTCACACGGCCGGGCAGCTGCCGCGCGGCTTCGGTGACCACGTCGCCGCCCATGGAGTGGCCGATCAGGATGACGTTCGTTAGACGGAGGTGCTTGACGACGGCGGCGACGTCGCCCCCGAACGCCTGGATCGACCACGAGCCCGTGTGCCCCAGGCCGGACTCGCCGTGGCCGGCGAGATCCAGCGTGACGACCGTATAGTGCCGGGCGAACGCGTCGACCTGCCCGCGCCAGTAGCTCCGGTCGCAGGACCAGCCGTGGACGAATACCAGCGCTTGTGAGGCGTTGCCGTGCACCTCGTACGCAATCCGGACGCCATCCGGGGATGTGACGAACCTGGTCGCCGGCATCTGGGCGGCGTGCGCCGACTCGAGCCTAACGCCGGTCGTGAGCGTGGCGGCAGCGAGGGCGGCGCCGAGCGTCCATGCGCGTCGTGGCGCGAGCAGCGGCATGACAGACCTCTCCAGTGGCGGGAACCGCCGAAAGAGCACGGCGGCATGCGCGTGGCATTCACCACGAAATAGCCGCTCGCTGCCTCCCTGCGCAATGGCATGTGGCCGGACGCCGGAAACCATAGCGGCACGCCGCTGGGCCGCGCACCGTCCGTCATTTTGGCTGCCATATCTTGACAATCAGAATGAGAGTATTGTGTTGCAGTGAGGCCGCCGGTTCTTCACCGCTCTCGCGCGCGGTCGAGCACTGGTTTGACGTCGATGATCGGCGTACCATCGATCGCCTCGAGATCGGCGACCGTGAGCTCGAGCGGGCCGTCGACGGAAACGACGCGAACGCGGTGCACCCCTATTGGGTTAGGCCGGTCCGGCGAGCGCGTGCTGAACACGCCGCGGAGCGGGGCGGACAGGTCGTCGCGCGGATGCACCCGCAGGACCGAGCGATCGCTCTGGTGCAGTCATGTCAACACCAGGATCTCGGCGCCGGCTACGAGATCGCGGAGGCCATCCCGGTACCGCGCGTCGAACACGAGCCGCGCCTCGGGCGCGCCCTCGTTGCCTTGCTTTGGCGCGTGTCGGCGGTCGACGAGGGGCGAGCGAACGTGGCCAATGGGAACGAGGTCGTACATGGATCTGTCGGCGTGCTCGGCGTTAGGCATAGAGTCATCCGGGTTTCGGCGCCGCCTCGAACGCGGCGAGCATCTCCGCCTCGGACGGAGGATCGAGCACGAAGCGCGACGCAAATTCCGCTGCCTGCGGATACGCCGTGCGTCGGATGCGCGCAGCCGCGCTCGCGAAGTCGTATTCCGTGTGCTCGAGCTCGATGCCGGGGCCGAGGCGCAGCCAGTGGGCACCGGCCGCGCCGAACGGCATGCCGACGCTCCCGGCATTCACAATCTGCGCGCCATCCAGCCGGCGCTGAAACTGCATGTGCGTGTGTCCGCATACGATGATCGCCTCATGCGTCGTTGAGAGCATCGGGCGAAGCCGGTCGTCGGGCGTCCGTCGCGTGAAGATCTCCTCGTCACTCCTCGGCGTGGCGTGACAGAAGAGGACGGCGCCGAGCGAGTCGACGTCGATGGTGATGGTCGTGGGGAGCGCCGCGAGAAAATCGCGCTGCCGCCGATCGAGCTGCGCGGCGGCCCACACAACATTGTCGCGAACAGGCGCCGGAACCGAGGTGATCGGTCGGCCATCGAACGCATCCACCATGAGGCGATCGCAGTTGCCCCGCAGGTAGAGCGCTCGTGGCCCGAGCGCCGCGAGCCGGTCGAGCACGTCGCCCGGCATTGGGCCCAACGCGATGTCGCCGCCGATCACGAAGCAGTCGGCGTGTGCCGCCTCGGCGCGATCGATGGCCGCGTCGAGAGCGGGAAGGTTTCCATGCAGGTCATAGAGCGCGGCGACACGATGCGCGCGCGTCGACGGCGCCCTTTCGTTAGGCACCTGCATCACGGTGCGGGCATCGGGTGGAAATTTGCATGCCGCATTGTGCACCCGCTGACGTCTTCGATGCCAGTCTCGGCGCAAAATGGGGGCGACCGGCCCTACGCGCCGTGTTACGGTCCATCGCGCGAGACGAACCGCCACACCGCCGATGGCGTGGCGGGAACCTCGACGTGCCCACGCACGACGGGCGTCCATTACGCCCGGACTGCCATCCCCATGAGCATTCGGTGATCGCCTAACGCCTAACGGCGACCTTTGATTGCGCGGCGCCCGCATAGCCCGCGCATCGCGGTCACGCCGCCGGAACACGACACCGATCGGAGCCGAGGGGACGGTGGCGGCCGCATCTCCAAGACACCGAGCCCGCTCGCCTCGACGGCCGACCAGCGGTAATTTGGGTGTCGGCGGCTGCCGGAAGCTCCGGCGTGCGCCGCACCTCCAGCTCGCACCGCACCCAGGAGCCCTCGAATGAAAACGCTGACGGCCGCGCTCACCTTCGTGTTCGCCGCGGCGCCCATGCTGCTCGGCCAGACGCCCGTGAATACGTCGTTAGGCAGCGTGCAGGGTCCGCACCCGTTCAACGTGCGCGACCTGGTGATGCTGGACCGCGTCAGCGATCCGCAGCTCTCCCCTGACGGACGCTACGCGGCCTTCACCGTGCGCCGCACCGACTACGCCGCCAATCGCGGCATCACCGCGATCTACGTGCTGGACCTCTCCGGCACGGGCGCTCCGGTGCAGGTCGTCGACAAGGCCGCCCAACCGCGTTGGGCGCCGGACGGACATCATCTCTATTACATGGCCGCGGCCGACGGCATCGAGCAACTGTGGCGCGTCGACCTGGGCGGCGCCAACGGACTCGACCTGGCGAGCCACGCCGCGCCCAGTCAGGTGAGCCGCACGCCGCTCGACCTCAACACGTTCAAGCTGTCGCCCGACGGGTCGCACGTTTTGCTCTCGTACGAGGTGAACATCGCCTGCCCGACCCTCGCCTGCACGGCCCAAGGCATTGCGGCACGCGCCGCCGACAAGGCCAGCGGCACGCTGTACACGCGGCTTTTCGTTAGGCACTGGGACACGTGGGCCACGGGTCGCCGTAACCAGCTTTACATCGCGGCCATCGACGCATCCGGCCAGATCCCCGCCGAGCCCACGCTCCTGAGCAAAGGGTCCCGCGCTCCGCGCGAAGGCCCCTTCATCAGAGTGCGCGGCGCCGGCATCGACGGCGACATCCCGAGCAAGCCGTTCGGCGACGAAAGCGAATTCTCCTTCTCGCCCGACGGCAAGACGGTGTTCTTCGGGGTGCGCATCGCCGGTTCCACCGAGCCATGGTCCACCAATTTCGACGTGTACCGCGTGCCGGCGGACGGCTCGGCTCCGCCTGACGATTTGACCGCGGCCAACAAAGCGTGGGACGCGTACCCCGTGGCGTCGCCCGATGGCAAGACCCTCTACTACCTCGCGATGAAGCTGCCGGGCGTCGAGTCGGACCGCTTCGGCATCATGGCGATGGACCTCGCGACGGGTCAGACGCACGAAATCGATCCGAGCTGGGACCGTTCACCGGGCGGCCTAACGATCTCTCCCGACGGCAAGACGCTGTACGCCTCGGCCGACGACAACGGCGAGCACCCGATTTTCGCGATCGACGTTTCCACGGGACAGGCGACGCGCATCGTCGGCGACGGCACCATCAGCGGCTTCGCGCTCGCCCACGGCCGCATCCTCTTCGCTCGCGATGACCTGAAGCACCCATCCGATCTCTACATGGTCGACGCCGTGCCAAATGCGCATGCTCGACAGGTCACGCACTTCAACACGGACGCCCTCGCAAACGCGAAGGAAGGCGACTGGGAGTTCTTCACCTTCAAGGGCTGGAACGGCGAAACCGTACACGGCTACGTCGTGAAACCGGTTGGATTCGAGCCGGGCAAAACGTATCCGGTCGCGTTTCTCATCCACGGCGGCCCGCAGGGCGCGTGGGACAACGGCTGGAGCTATCGCTGGAATCCGCAAACCTACGCGGGCCAGGGCTTCGCCGTCGTCGCGATCAACTTCCACGGATCCACCGGCTACGGGCAGGCGTTCACCAACTCCATCTCCGGCGACTGGGGTGGCAAGCCGCTCGAGGACCTCAAGCTCGGCTGGGCCGCTGCGTTAGGCAGGTACAAGTTCCTCGACGGTCGCCGCGCCTGCGCGTTGGGCGCGAGCTACGGCGGCTACATGACGTACTGGATCGCCGGTGTCTGGAACACGCCGTGGAAATGCCTGGTCGACCACGACGGCGTCTTCGATACCCGCGCGATGTACTACGACACCGAGGAGCTGTGGTTCGAGGAGCGCGAGAACGGCGGCACGCAGTACGAGCATCCCGAGAACTACGAGAAGTTCAACCCGCTCGACCACGTGAAGGACTGGCGCGTGCCCATGCTCGTGGTGCACAGCAACCAGGACTTCCGCATTCCGATCACCCAGGGAATGGGCGCATTCACCGCGATGCAGCGCCGCGGCATCCCGAGCGAGTTCCTCACGTTCCCGGACGAAAACCACTGGGTGCTCAAGCCGCACAACAGTGTCCAGTGGCACGACGCTGTCAATGCCTGGCTCGCGAAATGGACGGCCCCTCCGGCCCCTTTGGACGCCGGCAGCCCTGGGGCCCGCTGATCCCTCGGCGTTAGGCAGTCAGCCGGTACGCACCGACAGCGCGTGCCGGAACACGTTCCGCGGATCCCACCGCGCCTTGATGCGCTGGAGCCGCGGATAGTTGTCGTGGAAGTACACCGCGGACCACGGAACGCCGGATGTATTGAATGCCGGATCGGCGATGTCGGTGTCGGGATGGTTGATGAGTGCGCCATCGTACGCGTCACCGGGCACGGGAACGCCTCCGGTATCGGCGAAGAGATCCCGATAGAACGCCCGCGCCCACGAGAGGCTCGCGGCGTCGTCTCGATGGTCCATCCACCCGACGCTGCACGCGAGGTCGAGGATCGCGTTCCGGTGCGCCGATGCGGTCGCGTCGGCCGACACGGCGTTGACCTGCCCGCCGTACGTCGCCAGGCCGAGCATCCCGCCCATGACGTCGACGTCGTCGCGCACGAGGTGCGCGTAGGCCGTGTCGATCTGCTTGTCCGTCAGGGGGCGGCGGAGCAGCGCGTCCTTGACCTTCGTGCGCACCCCGCCGGGCGGCATCGTGAACAGATCCGGGAACGGCTCGAGCGCGAACTCGAGCCACGACATCCGCGCCACCTCCCGCTTGGCCGGCGCGCCTAACGCGCCGCACACCGCCCCAACGTGTGAGTCCACCAGCCCCTCGACTGCACCGGGGGGCGCCGTACTCACTCCGCGCACGACGATGGCCCCGAACTGCTTGCGATGCAACTCGAGCAACGTCCATAGCGACGCGCCCGGCGACCCGGCGGCGCTGTTCCGTTCGCACCACACGCCGTGGTCGCGCACCAATCGCCTGAACGCCGCCTCGTCCACCCGCTCCCAGCTCCACTCGGCGCGGAACGTCGTGACCGACGCGGGTGCCCGCGGCAACATCGCCGCCGGGTCATCGCCCAGTGCGTTAGGCGCACGGAACCAGTACCGCGTCACGACGCCGAGCGTCCCGCCGCCGGCTCCGGTGTTCGCCCACCAGAGGTCGCGATGCGGGTCGTCCGGCTCGCGCGTCGCGATCACGCTTGACGCGCGCCCGCCCGCATCCACGGTCACCATTTCAACGGCGTATAAATA
The DNA here is from genome assembly GCA_025927495.1 of Gemmatimonadaceae bacterium. Classification (GTDB taxonomy): domain Bacteria; phylum Gemmatimonadota; class Gemmatimonadetes; order Gemmatimonadales; family Gemmatimonadaceae; genus JADGGM01. The sequence goes on along the minus strand of JAICLH010000156.1, from coordinate 1,921 downwards.
GTCGGCGGCCAGGCCGAGCTGGCGGCACAGAAAGCCGAACGCGCCGCCACACACGTGCCCGCCCATGCCGACATCCGGATATTCGCCGAGCGGAATCACCGTGCCCCAGGTCTCGGCGAGCGCGCGGAAGGTTTCGCCGACGGTTGCTCCGGCCTCGACACACACGGCCCGGCGCTCCCGGTCGTACGCAATGCGCTTCATGGGCGACACGTCGATGATCGCTCGGACGTCCGCGCCGGTGACGAAATTTTCGAGGCAGTGTCCGCCGCTCGTCATGGCGAGGCGGCGCCCTTCGCGCACCGCCTCCTCGACCGCGGCCGCCACCTGCGCGGTGGATTCCGTTAGGCGAACGTAATCGGGGTGCGCGGTGAATCGCTTGTTGAATTGCTTGTCGATGACGGCGCGATACCGCGCATCATCGGGGCCGATCTTCGCGGCGCCGGTGGGCGCGCCGCCGGTGGCGTGTGATGACGTCATGCGCTTCAATGTAGCAGCGCGACATCATCGCCCGGCGGCACGCGCACGGCGTACGCGATGAGCCGCTCCTACGTGGTGGACAACGAGTCGCCCAACGCGTCCAGGCGCTCGGACCAGTAGTGTTTGAGACGCTCTGCCGTGTCACGGTCGGGCAGCTTCGCGTGCTGCACGGCAACCGAGCTCTTCGATGCGCCTTTGGCGTAGAACCCGACCGCGATGATGCTGCCATCGCTCCAGCCGATCCGCATCGACTTGGGTGCGGTCGCCGTGCGGATGGTCACGCGCTCGTCCAGCCATGCTTTGCGTCGGCGCGAGTCGGCCCACGCATCGAACAACGTCTCCACAGGGACGGCGAACGTGCGCGACTTGGTCGCTTCGTAGCTGCCGTCTCGCCGTTGGCCGCGTGCGCGCAACCATTTGATGCGCTCGTAGCCGACGGTGACCATCTGCGACCACCAATCCGGCACCTTGTACTTCGTGCTCACCAGCGTGACGATGTCGCGGTGCGGCATCGCCGCCGCGCCGTGGTGGTCGAGCGCACGAACCCAACGGTCCCACGTGCAGCCCGTATGCTGTTTCACCGCCGCGTCGCTCATACCGGCGAGCGATGCGACATCGCCTGCTGCGATGGCGGCGGGACGCGCGGCCGGTGTTGCGTTAGGAGAACGCCGCGGTGTTTTCTTGACGATCTGCGCGCGGGCGGCGGTATAGGCTTCACCCGTCTTGCGCATGCGAGCGCGAACGAGGCGCTTGAGGTCCTTGTTACTCGGCATGGTCATGACCCCTTTGAGTACACCACGGGCCTCTCCCCAGCAGCGCTCGTGGTGACGCAAAGGATGACCAGACGAATCCGGGAGTGTGCCCCCCTTTGCCTCGCAGCGGACCCCGGCTGGGGCGGAGTCTCGAGAGGTTGGGCGTGGATCGCCGCCGGAGAACACAATGCGGCGGACGGTTAATGCAGTCAAGACCTCGCCTTTTAGTGAGCTGCATCTGAATTTCTGATTGCAGAGACACCGGCCCGGCGGGCTTCTTCGCTCTGGAGAACGCGGAAAAACCGGAAACAAGGGAAAACGGCCGATGCCTCGGCGCCATGGGCGAGTGCGTCGTCGCGCCGTGTGTGGTGTTGCCCAACCGTCCGGTGATCCCCACCGTGCACGCGCCCGGCGCCGCGCAGGCGAGCCATCCGCCGTTTCCATTGTTTCCGGTGTTTCCGCGTCCTCCAGAGCGAAAGCCCACCAGCCGGCCCCCCTTCGTCCTTTTCTGCGATCAGAAACCTCAGACGCGGTCAACTAGTGGGGCGCGCCTGAGGTTCGGATAGCAGTCAGGGGGAATGGGGAAGCGCTCGCTGGCGCTCGCTTGGGGAAGCGCTGCGCTGAGGGAAGCGGCGGCGACGCCGCCTGAGGGGTGGAACAACATCAATGGTCTGCACGACGTGAGTGCCATG
>JAICLH010000264.1 GCA_025927495.1 Gemmatimonadaceae bacterium | reverse complement strand
GGCAACTCGGCTTGCAGCCGCGCCACGGCGGCGACCAGGTCGACGCGATCGCGTTTGATCATCGTCGGGTCCTCGGACGCCAGGTACGCGAGCATCGCCGTCAGCGTCGCGTTCGACTTGAGATCGTCGTACACGATCTTGTCGGGCGTGTCGCGGTTCGTGTGCCAGGTGTAGTTGCCGTAGTCCCACGGCAGCGCGCCTAACCCGAAGGCGGGCAGGCCGTAGCAGGAGAACGAGTAGTCGTCGCTGCCGCCGCCCGCCGGGAACCCGGCCCCGCCGAATTGAATCTGATTGCGCAGCTCGAGAGGAATCTGGTCGAGCCAGTGCGCGATGTGCGTCGCCGCATCGGGCAGACCCGCCCCGCTCAACCGCACGATGCGGCCCGTGCCGTTGTCCTGATTGAACAACGCCTGCAAGCCCTTCAACACCTCGGGGTGATCCTCGGTGAACGCCTTCGAGCCCACCTCGCCTTCTTCCTCGCCGCTCCAGTGCCCGGCGAGAATCGTGCGCTTGGGGTGCGGATACACCTGCTGCAGGATGCGCATCGCCTCGAGCATCGTGAGCGTGCCGGTGCCGTTGTCGGTGGCACCCGACGAGCCATCCCACGAGTCGAAGTGTGCCGAGAGCATCACGTACTCGTCGGGATGCTCGGTGCCTTTGATCTCGGCGACCGTGTTGTAGACCGGCTGCTCGCCTAACAATTGGCCGTCGAGGTTGAGCCGCAGCATCGGATGCTGGTTGTTCTCGGTGAGCCGGAACAGCAGCCCGTAGTCCTCGCAGCTCAGCGCGACCGCCGGCGCCTTGGTGTCGTACGTCTCGAACACCTCGATGGTGCCCCATGCATCCTTGGGACGCGACGTGATGATGCCTGCCGCGCCGGCGCCTTCGAGCCTGAGGCCCAGCTCGCCCGTGCCGAGCGCGAGACTCATTCCCGTGCCGCGCACGTTGCGGCCGCCCCATTCGCGGCGCAGCGAGTCGCGCAGACTGTCCATCCGCGCCGCCGACGCCGGGAGCGCATTGGTCTGCCAGTCTTCGGTCGGCCGACAGGACGGCTGCGGCGCCGACACCAGAATGAACTTGCCCTTTACGTTAGGCAGCCACGCAGCGAAGGCCGACGAGTCGGCGAAGTGCGGCAGTATCACCGTCGTCGCCGTCAGGTCCTTCTTGTTCGTTCCCGGGCTGTAACCGAGCATCGTGCCCTCGAGCGAGCGCACGCGGGGCGCGATGAGATCGATGTGCGAGTAGCCGCGGCGCCACCCCCGCCACGTCCCGTACTGCTCGTTGCGCGCCGGGATGCCCCAACTCGTGTAGGTGTGAACGAGCCAGTCGTTGGCCCGCTTCAAGTCCGGCGTGCCGGTGAGCCGCGGACCGAGCGAGTCGAACAGCTCGTTCGCCAAATGCTCGGTCTCGGAGCTGTCCATGCCGATCGCCCAGATGCGCTTGATGATCGGGTCGTCACTCTGGAAGGTCTGCGCCACGGCACGGTGCGGCGCGGCGGCGAACAGCAGCGCGCCGGCGAGAAGCAGAGACGGTCGCATGGGACGGTCAGGTCGGATGTCTGTTGTGAGGAACGGGCCAGCAAGCGGTGAGAATATCGGGGATGGACCACGGACGCGGTACGGGCCGCCCCGTGCGTGCTGGCGCACCGATGGTACGGGCCGCAATTTACCGCCTGTCTCAACCGTAAAATCCCGCCGAGTTCCGTTTCGCCCCTTCCACGGTATCCTGTCATGTCTCGCTTTGGACTTCGATTCGGTTTGCCGATTCTCGCCCTCGTCGCTGGCGCTGCATCCGTGCGCGCGCAAGCGGCCACAGCGACACCAGGAAGCACGCGGATGCTGCGCGCACCTACGGAGAGTGCGACGCAGATCGCGTTCGCGTACGCCGGCAACATCTGGGTAGTGCCGCGTGCGGGCGGATCCGCCGCTCGCCTAACGAGCTTTCCGGGCGACGCGATGAATCCCTATTTCTCGCCCGATGGCAAGTGGATCGCGTTCAGCGGCAATTACGGCGGGAACACCGACGTCTACGTGATGCCCGCCGAAGGCGGGGAGCCCAAGCGTCTCACCTGGCATCCCGCGCCCGACCTGGTGCAAGGATGGACGCCCGACGGCAAGTCGATCGTGTTCTCCTCCACGCAGTCGGCAAATCTGCCCACGCCGATTCCGCGGTGGTTCACGGTATCGCCCGAGGGCGGGCTCGTGACCGCGATGCCGATGTACCGCGCGTACCAGGGCAAGATCTCGCCCGATGGCCGTCACATCGCGTACCGCATGAACAACTCGTGGGACGAAGAGCGGCGCAACTACCGCGGCGGCCAGAACCGCCCGATCTGGATTCTCGACAGCAAGACGCTCGACGTGGTCGACACGATCCCGCGGCCTAACTCGAAAGAGATGGATCCCGTGTGGGTGGGCAACACCACGGTCTATTTCCTGTCCGACCGGGATGGCGTGTCGAACGTGTGGTCGTACGACATGGCTTCGAAGCAGGTCAAGCAGGTGACGAACTTTTCGGACTTCGACGTGAAGACGCTCGACGCCGGGCCTAACGCACTGGTGTTCGAGCAGGCCGGCTACGTGCACGAGCTCGACCCCGCGAGCGGAAAGGAGCACATCGTCCCGATCACCGCGGTGGGCGACTTCGCGTGGATGATGCCGCAGTGGAAGGAAGTGTCGCGCGACATCGCCAACATCGCGCTGTCGCCCACGGGAAAGCGCGCGGCCATCGAAGCGCGCGGCGAGATCTTCACCGTGCCGGCCGAGAAGGGTGATGTGCGCAATCTCACGCAGTCGGACAGCTCGGCGGAGCGCGATCCGGCGTGGTCCCCCGACGGCAAGTGGGTCTCGTACTTCAGCGACAAATCGGGCGAGTACCAACTCGTGATCGCGTCGGCCGACGGCAGCGCGCCCGCGCGCACCATCACGCTCGCGCACCCGACGCATTACTACACGCCGAGCTGGGCGCCGGACGGCAAGCACATCGTGTTCCAGGACACGAACCTCCGGTTGTGGGTGGTGGACGTGGCCACCGGGAAGGCGACGGACATTGGCGGTGACGAATGGATGGTGCCCGAGCGGTCGCTCAATCCCACGTGGAGTCCCGACTCCCGATGGATCGCGTACGTGCGGCGGCTCAAGTCGCTGTACCGCGCGATCTTCGTGTACGACACGCAAACCGGCCAGACGCACCAGATCACCGACGGACTTGCCGACGCGACGTGGCCGGCGTGGGATGCGAGCGGCAAGTATCTCTGGTTCTTCGCATCCACGGATCTTGCGTTAGGCTCGGGGTGGTTGGACATGTCGAGCTACGGTCACACGGAGACCAAGGCGCTGTATCTCGCGGTGTTGTCGAAGAACGATCCGTCGCCGCTGCTGCCGGAGAGCGATGAAGACACGGGCGTGCCGCAGGAGCAGACGCCCGGCCAGCCGCCGCTCCCTCCGCGCCAGCGTCCGCAGCGTCCGGCGCGAACGGACACGACGACAGACACGACGACGGCCAAGCGCATTCCACCCGATTCGCTCAAGGCGATGCTGACGCCGCGGCGCCACGTCGAGATCGATTTCGATGGGCTGTTGCAGCGCGT
>JAICLH010000017.1 GCA_025927495.1 Gemmatimonadaceae bacterium | reverse complement strand
GGTTGGTGTCGTGGTCCCAGGCGACGACCCAATCGTAGAGGCCGAGCACGACGTCGGGGATGGCGAGATCATCGTACCGGGGCGCAGGCAGCCGTTCGAGGACGGAGCCCCAATCGTACGCGATGTAGCCGGCGGCGCCGCCCTGAAACGGCGGCAGCTCGGGGAGCGGCTCCGTGCGAAACGGCTGCAGGAGGCGCCGGATCTCCGCCAGGCTGTGACCCGCGACCGGTGTGCGCGAGCCATCCCGGAAGTCGAGGCGCTCGGCGCGCCCTTCCTTGCATCGCACGACGATCGCGGGATCGGCGGCGAGAAATGAATATCGGTCGCGGCGCGCCGCGTCGCGGGCGTACGCATGCGTCGTCGCGCTGTCGAGGAACAGGACGTAGGGCATCCCGACGAGGGCGCCGCACGCGGACGCCGGGTCCGGCGCGGGGCTGAGCTCCTCGACGAGCGGAAGTGTCACGGGGACAGGTTCCCGTCATCCTGCGGGTCGGTCCCCTCGCGCACGCGGGGCGCGCGCTCGGCGCGTCGGGATCGTTGCGTTAGGCGCACGTGCTCCGATACGGCGTCATCGGGCGGCGTGAGGTAGCCCCAATCGAGCTGGCCTTCCTGGCGGTAGGTCTTGCCGAGGGTGATCGCGAGCTTGGCCTTCGCGAGCTCCTTGCCGAGATAGAACGCGTGGGTGGCTTCGGTGACGCCTAACTGCGCGAAGATCTCCTGGATGTCGGTGCCGCGGACGAACAGGTCGCGGTTCAGCACGACGATCGACTCGCGATCCGCGAAGATGCGAAAATTCGGATCGGTGATGCGCGACTGGAGGTCGTGGAGCTCGGCGTCCGTGAACGAGAGAATGCGCTGGTCCTTGACGGTGACCAGCCGGTCGTCGATGTGTTTGGGCGCGACCTTGTTCCGAATCGCGTAGCGCATGAGGCGGCGCGCGATGTCGACCTCGCGCACGGCGCCGCGCGCCCACCCGATGACTTCGGTGGTGAGCACGGTGCGGACGCCCAACTCCTCGCACATCGCGATCAAGATGGCATTGACGCCCGTCGTGTCGGCGGCGGTGAGCTCGGTGAGGTTGCCGATGCCCATCATCATCGGCGCGTCGGGATACCGCCGCCGCGTCTCGATGTACCGCTCGAGCGACGCGACGAAGCCGAACCCGATCGGGTCGATGACGGGGTCGATCAGAAAAGGTATGCCTAACGACGTCAGCGAGCCGATGGTGGGTTCGAGCGTATCGAGGGACGCGCCGAAGTCGGGGATGACCACGACGCGCACCTGCCGGCCGGCGAGCGCTCGCGCGACGTCGAGATTCGAGGAGTTGACGCTGAGCACCAGCGACGCGCCCGCGTCGACGGCCGTCATGATCTCGCCCTGGTCGAAGCTGTCGATGCTGACGCGCATGCCGGCCGCGACGACCTCGCGCACGATGGAGCCGAGCTCGGGGAACGCGAGGCCGGGCGTGCAGCCGATGTCGATGAAGTCGGCGCCGGATTCGCGGAGGCGATGCGCTTCGGCCAGCAGCGCTTCGCGCGACCACCGCGGCGCGTTGTTGATTTCGGCGAGGATCTCGATGTCCTGGTCGCCGTAGTCGCGCTGAATGGCTTGTTGGCCGAAGTACTCCGGGATCTCGCGCAGGTCTTTCGGCCCTTTGGCGACGCGCACGCCCATGTGCTCGGCGATGACGTCGGTGTCGCCCTCGCACAGTCCCGGGATGAGCACGAGATCCGTGCCCGCCGTCGGAGGCGCCGACAGGAAGCGCGCGATCCATGCGGTCGTCATGAGCGCGGCCACGGTGATGTGCATGACCACCACGTCGAACGCGAAGGGCGGCGCCATGCGATCGAGTGTGCGCCTCAGGGCCGGCTCTGCCAGCCGCCCGGTGACGAACAGAACACGTGACGGACCAACCGCGGCGTCGCTCACGGCGTTAGGCGGCTATCTGCTATCGCCGCCGCGCACGAACTTGTTGGGCGTGCCCTCGAGCGGAGACCCTGACGGACGCCAGAGCGAACATTCCTCGATGCGTTTGGCGAGCGCGAAATCCTTGTCGGTGATGCCGCCCGCGCTGTGCGTCTTGAGTTTGACCCACACCTTCGCCCAGGTGACGGTGAGGTCCGGGTGGTGGTACGCGGCCTCGGCGACGTACCCGATCGCGTTCACCAGCATGAGCGTGGTGGGCCAGCCATCGGTCTTGTACTGGCGGCGAATCCACCCGTCCTCATAGTACCAGCCGGGCAGCTCGCGCAGCTTTTCCGCGATCTGATCATCGCTATAGGTGTTGTCCTTGGCGACCATGTGGTGCTCCTTGCCGAATGAACTATGCGCGGCGCCCGTGCTGCGTCCGCCTAACGGACGCCGCGGCTACATGACGGCGCCGCCGCCGATCATGAGTGTCTGGCCGGTGAGATACGCACTGTCCGGCGACGCGAGGAACACGGCGGCACGCGCGACGTCGGCGGGCGTGCCCCAACGCGCGAGCGGGATGGACCGCGCGATCTTGCGTCGCCGGACGGCGTCGAGTCCGCTGCCGAAGTCCGTGTCGATCCATCCCGGAGCGAGAATGTTCACCCGAATCCGCGGCGCGACCGTTCGAGCAAGCGACTTACTGAACGCCATCACGCCTCCTTTGACCGCCGAAAACATCTCGGGATTGCGTCCGGACATCCCGATGAGGACATGGTCCCAGCTCATGTTCAGAATAACGCCGCCGCCCGGTTGTTCGCGCATGACGCGCACGGCTTCCCAGGACGCGAGGATGGTGCCTCTGAGATCCACCGAGAGGAGCAGGTCGAGCTTCTTGGTGTCGGGAAGAGTGGCGGCGCGGCCGGTGAGGATGTCGGCGCCGGCGTTGTTGATCCACACATCGACGTGGGCAAGCGCGCGCTGCGCGTCAGCAGCCAGATCGGCGATGGAGGCAGCGTCAGCCAAGTCCAGACGGAAAACGTGCGCGCGTCGCCCTGAGCGCTCGATCTCCGCGGCTACCGCCCGGGCCTCGCGTTCTTCGCTTCGGTAGGTGATCCCGACGTCCGCGCCTGCGCCCGCGACGGCGAGCGCGATGGCTCGCCCAATGCCCGTCGACGCGCCAGTTACAAGGACAGTCGCGCCGGCCAAGGCCGCCCCGATGCCGCCGGACCGCGAGGCGCCAGCGTGTCGATCGCTCAACCGGTTGCCTCCGTACGTCGTGTTCCGTAAAGTAGCCGGGGACGGCAAACATTAACGGCGCAGCGACGCGTCACAAGGGTGACTCGAGGGCGAGGGAGGGCTCGGTGCGGCTTCTGATCAGTGTGGCGAGTGGGGCGGAGGCGCGGGCCGCTCTCGAGGGTGGGGCGGACATCATCGACGCGAAGGATCCCGCTCACGGTCCGCTCGGCGCGGTAAGCACCGAGACCTTACGCGAGATCGTGCGCGCCGTGGACGGGCGTCTGCCGGTAAGCGGGGCGTTGGGTGACGCCAGCGACGAGAAAGCGGTTGCGTTTGCGGCACGACGAGCGGCGGCCGAACGACTGGCGTATGTGAAGGTGGGATTCGGCGGGATTGCGGACGCGGATCGTGTGGAGTCGTTGATCGGGGCGGCGGTGCAGGGAGCCGGTATGGTAAGCGCGAGCGCGGGCGTGATCGCGGTAGCCTATGCGGACGCATCTCGCTGTGATGTCGCGAGTCTGTCGCCATGGTGGCTCGTTGAAGCTGCGGAAAAAGCGGGTGCTGTTGGCGTACTTCTCGACACGGCAGTCAAGCGCGGTGCGGACGCAGACCCGTCCATCTCAGGGTTATTTGGCGTGATGTCGCAGGCGCACGTGGCCGCTTGGGTGCGTCACGCGCACGACGCTGACCTTACCGTGGCCGTGGCCGGCGGCCTTGCCTCGGCTGACCTGTGTGTCTTGCGGGCGCTTGGGGCGGACGTGGCGGGTGTGCGAGGCGCCGCTTGCGAGGGAGGTGATCGCTTCGGTCAGGTGTCGCGGGCGAACGTCGCGACGCTTGCGCGTTCGGCGGGCCGGCGGAGCTGGTCCAATGCGCCGACTCCGGGGCGGCGGGTTTGGGGCGCCGGCGCGCCGGGCGGCGAGGCGGCTACGTCGCGCGCAGCGCTTCCGTGAGGCCGGCTACGTCGGCGATCACGACTTGCATTCCGTTAGGCAGCGCCCGATCGAAGTATGCGTCCACGAGCGTCGATTGCTCGGCCACGACCGGCTTGACGAGGATGAGGCGCCGGGCCTGGAGCTCGCCCGCGGCCCAGGCCGCGATGGAGTCGCTGGTGGTGTCCCAGCTGTGCGGCAGCGGGTCGCGCGCGCGCAGCCATCGATAGGGAGCGAGCACCGGCAGCCGACCGTGGACCAATGCGCCCGTCACCTCGGCTGGGTGCTCGACGACGCGCGCGTGAGGCGTGCGCGACGCGATGAGGAGGGCGTGCTGGTCCATGCCCAGCACGGCCATCCAATGGGCGGCGTCGGGCCCGATGTCTAACGCCGCATCGACGTGCCGGACCGCGTCGGCGAACGGGCCGCCGCCCGGCACGACGGCGATGCCATCGCCGCGGGCGACGGCCGTCTCCAAGGCTCGGACCACGCGGTCGAGGGGACCGGGTGCTGCGAGCACCGAGCCGCCCACCTTGACGACGGTGTCGACGCGGGGGGTCATGCGCGACAGGCGCGCAGCAGCGCAACGGCGGCAGCGGGCGCGACGCGCGCGGCATCATCGCCTAACGACTCAGCCAGGCTCATGCAAGGCGCTCCGAGCCTGCGCGCGGCGCGCTCCGCCAGGAACGCGCCGAGGCCGGCCGTGATCACCGGCGTATCGGTGGGGGTGCCGGCGCGCACGCGGGCCAGGGCTCCGGCCGTTCGAGCCACTTGCGCCTCGGCCACGTGCGACGCAATGCGGCCGATGGCGTGATCGTCCAGCATCTCGCGATCGGCGCATACGATTCGCGCGAGTCGTTCGCGCGTGAACTCGCGCGTCGCGGGACGGCCATCCGGCGTGGGCGCGCAATACTCGCCCGGCGCGAGGTCGCCGTTCCACACGTGGACGTCGCCCGAAAGCGCGAAGCTTTCGGCCGACACGCCCGCAGAACGCGGGCCGAGGGGGACATCGTGGACGATGGCTTCGATGGGCGTGCGGACCGTGCCCAGATAGAGCAGCTCTCCGGTTGCCAGGCGCTCGGGGTCGGTCCGGCCTGTCGCGGCGACGGCGCCGTGCGCAATCGGGATGATGTCGGTGGTGGTCGACCCGATGTCGACCAGCGTGGCGTTAGGCCATGTCCGGGCGACGACCGACGCCGTGGCGTGCCAGTTGGACGCGGCGGCTGCCAGCGGGTTGCGGCGCGCGTCGTCGGCCGAGACGAAGCGGCCATCCAGCATGTAGATCGCTACGTCGTCGGACGGGAAGGCGGCGGTCATCGCGTCGAGCACGAACGCGACACCTTCGCGCTTCGTGCGAAAGAACTGCGAGAGCTCGGCCGTCATCGTGACGGCGTGGTGGGTCCGACCGGAGAGGCCTGCGGCGCCCGCCTCGTCACGAAGCGCGGCGACCAGCTCGCCGGGCGCGTGCTGGATCTCGAAGGGGCGCGTACGGGTGTGCGCGACGCGCCCGTCGCGTACGACGGCGCACTTGAGGTTTACGCCGCCCACGTCCCATCCGGCGACCACGCGCGCGATCACGTTCCCATTCCGTTAGGCGGCCGATGCGCCTGATCCCGGTGCTCGATCTGCGCGGCGGGCGCGCGGTGCACGCGCGCGGCGGTGACCGTGCGCGGTATGCGCCGCTCGTGTCGCGCGCGGCGCCAGTTGCGCCGCCGGGCGATGCGGCCGCGATCACCGGCGCCTACAGCGCCCTGGGCGCGCAGAGCATCTACGTTGCCGACCTCGATGCGATCGAAGGTCGCGCGCCGGACGTCGCTCTCGTGCGAGCGTGTTCGGTTGCAGCCGGCGAGCACGGGGACGCGCGACTGTGGGTCGATCCCGGAATTGCGTCGGCCGGCGCGGTGGCGCCGTGGCTGCTGGTGCCTGGCGTGGAGCGGATCATCGTCGGGCTGGAGAGCATTGCCGGGCTCGATGCGGTTGCGGACATCGTGCGGGCTGCCCAGCCGGTGCCCGTCGTGTTCAGCGTGGATTTGCGGAACGGAGTGCCGGTGACTCGAGACGCCGGTTTGCGCGGCGCGGCGCCGATCGAGCTGGCGCGTGAGGCCGTGCGCGCCGGTGCGGTGAGCGTCGTGCTGTTGGATCTCGCGCGCGTGGGGAGCGGCGGCGGTGTCGACGAGATGTTGGCGCAGCGCATTGCCGACGGCATTGCGCCCACCGAATTGGTGATCGGCGGCGGTATTCAGGACATCGGGGCAGTGCGGCGGCTGGCGGCGTTGGGCGTGCACGGGGTCCTCGTGGGAAGCGCGCTGCACGATGGCCGCATCGACGGTCGGGCGCTCGCGGCCCCCGTCGCACCGGCCTGACAGAACAGACGCGCATTGGCGCGCGATTCTGTTAGGCCGATGCACGTGCGCGGCCGCTAGGGCTGGTTCTGAACCCGCGTCGAGTCGGTCTTCGGGTGACTGGACGGCATGTTCGGCATGTCGCTCATGGGTGTGTCGCGCATCTTCGCATCGCCCGACGAGCCCGCCTGCGCATTGCGGCTCTTCTGTCCCCGCGACGCCGTGCCGGCCGTGTGCGCATTCATGTCCGACATGATCGGCAGCGTCGCGATATCGCGTTTCACGAGCGAATCGTTCAGATCGAGTTTGGGCCAGGCGGCGCCGTCGGCAGGGACGAAAGCCCCGTTGATGTGTCCCATGCCGCCATCCTTGAAGGTTTCTTTCGTCGGGTTGTCGTACTCGGCGACGACGCGGTACGGGTGGTGCGCCTGCAGTGCGAGCGCGTCGCTGTTGAATCCGAAGATGAAGCGGCCGACGCCCTTCACGCGGCCGTCGTGGTCGCGCCGCGCTTTGAGACGCGCGAGGACCTTGCCGCTGGCCGCGTCTTCGAGCTCAATGCTGCTCCCGTAGTCGTGGAGATGGCCGCCAATGCCGACGAGTTTGCCGGCGATCGGGAGCTCGAATTCGTAGCTCTGAGATGACTTCCCGGGCGGCACATCAAAGGTGGTGACGCCACCGATGTGATTGTTCACGTCGACGTAGAACGGCATGACGGATAGCACGTCGTGTCCTTTGGCCGGCGTGTAGAGAATAGTGACCTCGAGGTACGCGGCGTCGATATCCTTTCCGGTTTCGTTGTGGAACATGGCGTACATGCCGAGCTTGTCGCCGACGTGCATGGGGACGCCCATCGAGGTGGGGAGTTCGACCGGATCGGTTTCGGCGCCCCATCCGAAGAGGCGTTCGACGGCGGGGTACACCAGCTGGCGGCGATCGAAGTTGACGCCGATGAGGTGGTGGAGAATCTCGCGCGGCAGCGAGTCGCCGGCGGCGTCGCGCATGCGCACGCTGAACCCGCGAAGGTAGCCGTCGACTGGCCAGGCGAACGGCATCACGTCGTTAGGCGCCATGGTGGACATATCCATGTGCGGGTCCATGGCGGGCAGGTTGAATGGCCCTGCCGTGACCACGATGCGCGAATGTGTGGAGTCGACGCGGACGTCGATATGCGGAGCGGCCGGGCCGGCGAGCGTCACCGCGGCGACGAGGAGCAAAGTTACCATAGTCTGAATCCTTGACCGTTAGACATGAGCCGTTTCACACGAGCGTTTCCCGATAGGTGGCGGATTGCCCGAAGCTTTCCTCCACTTCCATCTCGATCGAGGTGAGGTGCGCCACATTGGCGTCGCCTAACTGCGTGAGGAGGCGGGTGGCCAGGTGGCGGGCCAGCATCTCGACCGTCGTGTTGGGGATGGGCAGGAGCGCACAGTCTCTGGCCGGAAACACGTACCGTTGGGCGCCTTCGTAGTTCACGGACACGGCGCCGTCCGCGGTGACGATCCCGAGCTTGGGGTTCTCGAGGGGCAACAGCACCTTGTGATCGATCTCGTCGCAGAGTTGCCGCATGAGTCGTTTGATGAACGAAAAGTCGAGCACGTACCAGCCGTCTTCGTCGAGCGCGCCATCGAGCGCGACACCCACGCGATAGTTGTGTCCGTGCAGCGACTCGCAGCGGTGGCCGGCGAACGTGATGAAGTGCGCCGACGAGAAGACCGTATAGTCTTTCTTCACCCGTATCCTAAACTCGCCGTGGGTTCGCATCGGTTCCATCCGGAGCGCTAGCTCCAGCCTCCTTCGAGAAGTACGGCGAAGATCGCGGCGGCGGTGAGGTCGGCCGTGGTGCCGGGGTTCCGCGAGTTGGACGTATCGCGGAGGGCCAGATCGAACGCGGCCGTGCGGCGCCGCCCAACGGCGCTGCGCACGCCGCCGGCTGCGAGGACGGCTCGACTGCGTCGGGAAATGTCCGCGGCCGCGGCGTCGCCCAACTTGCGTGCGACGTGCGTGTCGGGCGCAGCGGCGAGCAGCGTCAGGTAGGTCTCGACGATCGCGTCGTCCCATGAGAGTCCATCGCGGCGCGCGCGGCGCAGCGTGGGCACGCCGAGCTCGAACGTCACCGCGTAATCGGTGGCGTATTCTCGCGCGATGCCGTCGCGGTCGGCGGCGAGCGCCATCACCGCGCGCAACGCGCGCGTAGGGGCGCGGGCGACGTCCTGTGCATCGGCGCGCCCGAGACCGCCGGGACGCGCGAGACGTATCGCGGCGTAGACATCGGCGGCATCGCGAACCGTGGTGCGCCGCAACACACGCGCCACGCGGGCGCGCAGCGTAGCATCTCGAGGGTCGATCGCGGCGCGGGCCAGCGGCGCGAGCAGCAGGATGATGCCGAGGTTGGTGTTGGCGCGCGTCCAACGTGCCGTGGCGGTACACGCGGCGCGAACGATCGTGCCAAGCGAGTGACGCCGCGCCAGGAGCATCGCAGGTCCGATGGCGGCCGCGCTGGCGAGGAAGTGCTCGTAGCGCGTGTCGCGAAAGTGCGTCCGCGCGGCCGGTGCGACGTTACCGGGCTTCGGTGCGCTGGCCTCGAGCAGGCACGCCAGTTGTGCAGCGCTGGCAATGTCGGCGGCTGTTGTTGGGCGTGCGTGCCCGCGCCGACTCGGCGTCAGCGCTGGACGCGATAGGCGTCGAGTAGATGATCGACGATCGCTTGCGCGACGTCGACGGAGGTAGCCGTCTGGAGCCCGTGCCATCCAGGGATGCCGTTCACCTCGAGTACATAGACTGAACCGTCTCGAGCAGGCAGTAGATCGACGCCGGCATACGCGGCGCCAACGGTGCGTGCCGCGCAGAGCGCCATGGCGTGCCACTCGGCGGGCAGCGTGATCGCGCGTGCGCGTCCACCACGAGCCAGATTGGTGCGCCAACCCGCCGCCGAGCGTTCGATGGCGCCCAGGACCCGGTCGCCTACGACGAAGACGCGCACATCGCGTCCTTCGTGCTCGATCGTGCGCTGAAGATAATACACCCCGTGGATCGCTTCCAGCGAGCGGAATACGCGCCACGCGATCTCCTCATCACTCACGCGCACCATGCCGAGTCCCATGGAGCCGACGAGGGGTTTGACGATGATGTCGCGCATGGCGCGAAAGGCGTTCATCGCGTCGTCGGCGCGCTCGCAGACGATTGTTTCGGGTGTCGGGAGACCGGCTCGCGCAAGCAGGGCGGACGTGTAGAACTTGTCGACCGTGCGCTCGATGGCGCGCGGCGGATTCATGACAGGGACGCCCGCATCCTCGACTGCGTGCAGGGTGTCGATGCGGTACACGATCTGCTCGAGGGACCCGTTTGGGATGATGCGCGCGAGAACGGCGTCGGCGTCGAGGAGATCGGTGTCCTGCGCCGCGAGGCCGGCGCGGCGACCGAGTGATGCGACAACGGCTTCGTACGGCACCACGGCGGCGCGCGCGCCCCGAGCCGCGAGCGCGCGCGTGAGCTCATCCGTGTGCCACCCGGTGCGGGCGGCAAGGATGGCGACGAGCATGCGTCTCAGGTTTCCTGTCCGGCGAGCGCGAGGACGCCGCCGGTGGCAAAGTTAGGCAGGTCGCCGGCGACGGCCGCGAAGCCGGGCGTGCCGGTGCCTCTCGTGAGCGCGGCCTCGGAGTCGAACCAGAGCTCGGCCTTGCGGTAGAACGCGGGCGTGGACCCATCGAGGTTGCGGGGAAACTTCATGAACACCGAGCGCGTGAAGCCGATTTCCTTGGCGTGTTTGGTCACGAGCGGGAGGTGCGTGCCGGTGTAGTATTTCTCGAAGGCTGCCGGATCTTTCGGGTGGTTGTAGATGACGACGACGGACCACATGGGAACCTCCGGAAAAAGGAAGCGGACACGAACGAGCGTTGGGGGCGGGGGCGGGGTCGTCTGTCTTCAGTTCATGAGGGATGTCCGGAGCACTTCGACGTCCAGTTTGCCGCCGTGGAAGGTGCGTCCGGACGTATCGCTGGTGAGCCACACCTCGCCGGGGCTGAACAGCATCTTGTCGATCTTGTAGAAGTCACCGCCGTAGCGCTTGAAGGTGTCGTAGAACGGCGTGCCGTAGTCGTGCGATGCGGACGCGGGCAGTTGGCCGGCGAGCTCCGAGAGCTCGTCGTCGTCGGCGCGGACGGTGAAGTGCGCCTGGCCGCCGTAGAGCACGCAGTCGTTGGTCCGGCCGATGGCGTGCAGGTCGTCGTGCGCCACGGGCGGCAGCGGGGCGACGCCGATGCCGCTCACGACGCGGCGGACGTCGAAGCCTAACGACTCCATTTTGTGGAGCGCCGTCTCGAGGATGCGCGCCACGACCTGCACGCCGCCGGCGAGCGACGCGGTAGGCGCGATGGCGATCGTGATCTGGCGCGGGTCGAGCTTCGCGCGCGACGCGATGTAGTGGGCCACCTCGTCCGTGGGTGGCGTGCGTCCCTCGAGCACCAGTACACCGCGCGTGGCCTGCTCGCCATAGCCTAACTTGGTGAACAGTTCGGCTTCCACCCGGGCATGGGCGCGCAGCGGACCCGACGCCATGGCGAAGTACTTGCCGACCTGGATCGCCCATCCCGCGTACTGCGACGCCATGCAGGCGAGCGCCGGGTGATCGGTCCACACCCGCACGCCGGGAAACGAGTCTCCGCCAATTCGTAACCACGTGAGACTGATATCGGCCAGGCCGCTGGTGCACAGTTGCGCGAGCGCGAGACCGGCGCCGAGTCCGCCGGCGGATTCGATGCCGGCATCGAGGAGGCGCGTGCCCGAGGGCAGGAGGCTGCTCGCAATGCGGAGCTGGCTCGCGCGCTCGACCATATCGTCGGCGAGCTGCCAGGCACGCTCGTTCAGCTGCAGAGCGCTCATTGCTCGTCGCTCCGGGCGAGGATCTCGCCGCGGCCTGATTCTGCCATGTCGCCGCTGTAGCGCCGGAAGCGCGCCGCCGCGGCCGCTCCGTCGAGAGAGAGATTCCGGCGTGACGTCAAATAGACGAGCGTGACCGCCACGTGAGGCGGGCGGTACGTGCAGTCGTATTGGTAATTCGGCGGCACGGACACGCCGCCGAACACGATGATGGTGCCGCGCTTGTTGAATCGACCGGGGTCGTTCCCTGCACTGCCGAACACGATGACGTTGCCGGCGATCATGCCGGTTCCGGCGCGCGGTCCCGCGTTGCCGAGGACGATCACGGTGCCGCGCCGCATGGTTGCGCCGATTTCGGCGCCGGCGTTGCCGCGCGCAATGATCTCGCCGCCGGTCATGCCGCGCGCGGCGGCGAGGCGTCCCGCGCCTAACCGATCGCCGGCGTTGCCGGCGATGTCGAGGAGGCCGCCGGACATCTCGAGGCCGGCGCCGTAGGCGGCGTCGCCGGTGACACGCAGCTGGCCGCCCGCCATGCGCGTGCCCACGTAGCGTCCGACGGAGCCTTCGACGTGGAGCTCGCCGGTGGTCATTCCCGCGCCCAGGGCGTCGACCATCGCGAGGTCGCCGGCCACGCGCACCCGGCTCGACGGTCCGCCGCGCACGTCGAACACGTCGCCTAACGGAACGGTGTGCGGGCCGTCCCACAGCGGGAGCCGCGCGATCGCCGTCTCGCCCAACGTCCCGAACGCGTCGGGCGTGATGGACTCCGCCTCGAGCCGGCGCGAGACCGTGGTGCGCAGGGTGAGCGTGACAGCGTCGCTCACGCGGCCGCGCTCCCGTCCATGATCTGTCGCAGGTGGAAGTGGTACGGCCCGAGCTTGCCGCCGTAGTTGCCGGCCGAGATGCTGTGCACGCCCGGGCGGCAGGCGGCGTCGATGCCGGCGCGCATGGCCGCCGCAATGGATGGCGCGTCGACGCCGTCGAGCACGATCTCGAGCGCGGCGTTCACGCCGTCAGGCAGCGACGACGCCGTGACCGCGCGCACCGTGGGCGCGAACGCATCGTTGGTCGTCGCGATCATGCCGGCATAGCGTTTCGCGCCCACCTTGCTGCCGCTGCGCACGATGCCGCCCGGGAACGGGAGCACCACGCCCGGCATGCCGCGCATGGCATCCACCGCGCCTTCGGCCGCGTCGAGCGCCGCGTCGTCGCTCTCGCCGAGGATGAGAAAGTTACCGCCGCCCACGCCCTTCACCCGCCCGAAGGTCTCCTGTACGAGGAACTCGCCTTCCATGACCGGGATGCGCCAGTAGCGCTCGCCGCCAATCACCTTGCTGCCTTGAAAGCCATCGCCGAATACGCGCAGCGATCGGCCGACGGGCATGCGGTCGTCAGCGTTAGGCAGGCCGTCGAAGCACGCCGTGGTGACGCAGGTGAGCACCGTCTGGCCGATGCGCTCGATGAGGCGCTTGGCGAGACTGTCCGCATCCATCGTGAAGAGCAGGACGCTCACGCCGGGACGCCCATCGGGCGTCTCCGACCCCGACAGCTCGCGCTCGATACCGGCTTCGACCTTGCAGGCGATGACCGAGGTCGCAAAGCCCGTCATCTCGCGCGCGGCCTCGGCGGCCCACCGCGGATCGCGCGCCGTGATGATGACGCGTGCGGCGCGCATGCCGAAGGCTTCGGCGAACGTGTCTTCGATCGCCACGCCGCGGATGCGCACGTCAGGCGCCCGCGCCCACGGGAACCGGCGCATCGCGTGGCGGCGAGACCGGATAGTTGGCGAGCGCGATGGTGGCGTAGCGGTCGAACCACGCCGACAGGTCGCGCATCACCGCGTCGTCGTAGGCCGGCCGGACGTGGAGGCGACGCGTCGGCGGCGCCCGCCGCAACTGGCCTTCTTCGACGACCAGCACGCCGGCTTTGATCACGTACCGCGGCGTCGCGAACATGACGGCGACGTCGGCGTCGCGCGCGTAAATCGTGATGTCGGCGGCGGCGCCGGCGCCCAGGTGCCCCTTGTCGGCCAGGCCTAACAGACGCGCCGGGCCTGCACGCGTGATGATCGCGATCTCACGCAGCGTGTACTCGCGCGCGAGGCCATCGGCGAGCGCAGACCCGGCGAGCAGCTTGTGGTTCACGCCCCTGAGGCGCTCGTCGCGGTAGGCGCGATCCATCAACAGCCGAATGAGCTCGGGATAACTCGTGAACGCGCCGCCGTTGGGATGATCCGTGGACAGCACCACGCGCCATGGATCCGCGGACAGCAAAAACAGCTCGAGGCCGACGACCCACTGGAGCGACGCGACGGCCGCTGCGTCGCGGTACTCGTACGGCACGATGCCGCAACCCGTTTCGAGCTCGACGTCGACGTTCACCCAGCGCCGGCCGCTGCTCGCATGGAGGAGATATTCCACTGCGCCGTCGGCGGTCACCGTGGTGGCGGGGCCGAGCATCACCTGCCCTACGTCGGCCGTTACTTCGGGGTGCGCGTTGATGTACGCGATGAGCGCCTTGGCGCCCGACGCCCACGGCTTGCCGTTGCCACCGGCATAGGCATGGAATTGGACGTGCGTGAAGTGTGCGCGACGGCCCGACAGCGCGCCCATGCTGTCGAGCGTCGTGGTCACGTTGCCGGCGACACCGAGGTTGTTGCAGTGAATATGCACCGGGTGCGGCAGCGCGAGCGCGTTCGCCGCGTCGGCCAGCGTTTCCATGATGGCGCGGGGCGTCACGCCCTGCATGCCTAACGCATCGTCGATGCTCCGCACAGCGCGCACGTTGCGCTTCCACGACTCGATGCCGCCCGGGTTGACGCACTTGATCGCGTACGCGCCGGTCGCGCCTAACAACCAGGCGGCATAGTCGCGTGCGCGGTCGCGTTCGCCCGCCGCCACCTGCTCCAACAGGTAGGCGTCGTTGCCCATGAGCACGTAGAACCCGGCGTCGATGATCGGCGTGTCGTCGAGCTGCGCGTGCGTGTCGCGCGCGCCCACGGGCGCCACCGCCGCATCGAACACCGTGGTGTAACCCAGCCCCGCATAGCGATAGCCGGTGGTGAACGTGGTGGGCACCGTGCCGCCGCTGCCGGATCGCGCGATGGCGTCGAGCAGCGCCGGCGGCGACGCGGGATCCGCGGTTCGTTCGTCCGACAGAATCCGACGCGCTTGATTCACGCTCGATGAGGCGATGTGCGCATGGATGTCGATGCCGCCGGGCATGACGACCATCCCGTGTGCGTCCAGTCGCGGGGCGTCACCCGGCAGCGACGAGACGATACGACCATCCTCGACGCACACGTCGCGCACGTCGCCGTCAACGCCGTTCGCGGGATCGTACACGGCGCCGCCCGTGATGCGCAGGCGGTCCGTCACGAGCGACGGGTCCGGCGTGTGCCGATGCGTTGGGCGAGCGAGCGCACGACGTCCGCTGCGACCGGCGGCCCGGGCACGGGCGCGCGCAGCGGAAGCGGAACGTCGTCCATGCGAAACGCGGTGCCGCCCTCGTGGATGCCGGCGACTCCGGTATCGACCGCCACTTCGCACGGTGCCTCCGACGCGGCGGGCCCGATGGCAACGGACCGTAGGCCATCGAGAGCAAATGGAATGCCTAACGCACGGCCGACGACTAGCACCGCATCCACGGCGCCGGCGGCGACGAGCGCGCGCGCGCCATCGTCGGGGCGAAACCGCGGATGGCCGCGCGAGAAGTCGACCGTCATCGGATAGCCGGTCTGCCACGTGAGCACGGACTCCGCACCCACGCGGTTCCCGCCGGCGCGGAGCGGCGTGACGCACGCGCGCGTGACCGCGTTGAGCTGCTGGCCGAGCGCGGTGAGCGATTCGGCGCGCGCGGGCTCTGGCGGCAAGCCACCGGGCTCGGCGTCATAGACGATCACGACGTAGTGCGACGCCGTGAGTGTGCGAACGAGTTCGGCCAGCCCGCCGTCGCCCGGCACACTGCCTAACGAACGGCCGGCGAGCATGACGCGGAGCGCGGCGATCGCGTCCAGCTCCTGATCCGCGCGCACGCGGATGCGTGTGTCGGCGTCCGCCGGGCCGCGGGCATCGCCGACGTCGACCGACACGAGACGCCTGCTCCGCCGGCCGTCGGGAACGAACAGCCCCGCGGGTTCGGGTGCGTAGCGGGACGAATAGCGCGGATATCGCGCCGCCGGGTCGGTGCCCCAGAACACGACGCAATCGGCGCGATTGCGGATCTCGCCGAGCGTCGCGCTCACCCGGCCGCGCCGTTGGGCGGCGAGGACAGCCGCGGCCACTGTGGACGAGCTCACGCCATCGATGACGGCGTGCAGCGTGTCGGCGACCTCGACTGCTGCGCGCTGTGTTTCGCACGACACGTCGAGCGCCAAGAACACGAGCACACGCCGGGCTTGATCGAGGATGGTCGCGGCGGCATCGAGCGCGGCGTCGAGGGTAACGGTGGATTCGCGCGCTCGAGCGATCGCGGGCACACGCCCGTCCCCGAACCACGAGACGCCGAGCGCACAGGCGCCGCGCGCTTCGGCGATGCGCCCGTCGCGCACGGCCACGGCGATGTCATCGCACGAGCAACCGCATCCCAGGCAGGTGACGTGCTCGACGAGGCCCCCCACCGGCATCTGGCTCATGCGCTTCTTCTCCCGCTGCCCCCGATGTCCTCATACAGCTTTCGCGCGCGCTGCACAAGCGCGGCGTGGCAAGCGACGTCGTTCGCACCGCGCGCGAAAATGGTGCAGACAGGGCTGCCTCGCGGAATGCGCTCGCCGGGATGCGGCACGTCTCGGACCGAACCATCGTCTAGCCAGGCAAGCGTATCGCCAACGACGACGGTCCGCTTCGCGAACACTACCGCCTTGCCGAATACATCGGCAGCCGAGTCGCGGCGAGCGGAATCGAGGTCGAAGCGTGGCGCGATCCCGTCGCATGCGTCCACGTGCGCGCTGAAAACGGAGAATTCGAACGCGCGTTCGGCAAGCTCCATCGAAGCCGTATACCGCGGGTTCACCTCGGTCACGAACGGCGTGCCGTTGCGGGCAATGAAGTCGATCCCATTGACTCCCACAAGGCGCAGCTCCCGCGTGAGAGTGTCCGCGATGCTGCAGACGGTATCGAACAACGCGTCGCCGTTGGAGAATGTTGCCGACTTGGCCGGGACCAGAATATTGCCGCAGTAACCGAATCCAGACGCCCCGAACTCCGGCTCCCCCACAAGCTGTCTGCTGAACGCAAAGGGGACGGCCCGGCTACCGTCGGCCGCGAACACCAGCGAGCCGGGTTGGCCCGTGATGCGTTCCTGGAGAAAATGCGTACGCCGCAGCGTATCACCGTGTCGCCACCGTGTGATGCCGTGACCACCCCCTGAGGCGAACGGCTTGGCCAGCCATGCCGTGCGGTGCGCTTCGCGAGCCCCGCGGAGGCGCAGCTCGGGCGCCGCAAACCCGTGTTCGCGCAGCGCCGCCGACACCACCGCGGGCGCGCGCGCCCGCGCCAGAACGCTCGGCGGATTACCGAGCAGTCGCCGGCCGCGCGCGAGCAGGCGCACGAGGTCGGGATGGTTCTCGAAGCTGGCGACGTAGGCGACCCATGCACTAGGCACGCCGGCCGCGGCGCGGCAAATGCCTAACGGATCGTAGCTTCCGAGGCCGGGTCCGGGGGCGCGCAGCGCGAGCGCCGGCGTCGCCCCGTTGTCGAGATCGGCGAAGGCGTCGATCGATGCCACGGCGTAGCCGGCTCGCACCGCCGATTCGACCAATGCTCGCGTCGAACAGCCGACGATGAGGCCTTCGGCGCGCCGGGTCCGCGTGCGCGCACGAGTCGAGTCAGCGGATGCCGAGGCGGTGGCGCGCGGCATCGGGAGTGATGACGAAGAGATGGTCGAGCACCGTGCCGGCGGCCTCGCGCAATCCAAGGACGTTGATGAGCGCTTCGTTCGCGCCGCCGGCGAGTCCGTCGGCGATGAGCGCGGCGCCCTGCGCCGCTTCCTTGGCCGTGCGCGCGAAGCCCTCCAATCGGCGAACGGGCGCGAACGGGCTGAGCCGCAGCCGCAGCTCGCGCGCGATCGCAGCGGCGTGCGTTAGGCGGCCGGAGAGCAGGATCTCGTACGGGTGGGGAACGACGGTGCAGAGCGCGGCCACGGCCTTCACCGCGCTCTCGATCAGCGCGTCGTGCGCCAGGTGCTCGCGTTCGGTCCTCGGCTCGGCGAGGTGGTCGATCGCGTCGTCGCTGCTGCCGATCACGCTCGCGGCGCCGCCGCCGAAGAGCGTGTTCTTGGTGATCGTTCCGGCGAGAAACGCGACCTCGCCGTCGAGTGCGCCGGCAGAACGCACACCCATCGGCCCCGCCGTGCCGCCCATTCCGTCAACGATGCGGCCGTCACGGACGGCGATGGCGGCCGAGAACGCGCCGCCTAACTCGAGAAGCACGAACGAGACGTCGGTATAGACGCAGCCCCGGCGTCGCGCCTGATCGTGCACGCCGAGTGCGGCGGCGCAGACTTTGTCGGCCGTGCCCATGTCGACACGATTGATCTTGCGCGCGGCGGGCACCGAGGTGAGGTGAATGACGCCAGGCGTGAAGAGCACCGGCAACCCGGCCTCCCGCATGGCGCGGGCGATCACGCGGAGGCCGCCGATGCCGCCGTGGTCGTCGTCGGCGGCGAGGTAGGCGAGGCGGAGGTCGGTCTCGCCGGCGCGCTCGACGGGTAGAAGCGGCAGACCGTAGCCCGAGGGGCCGGCGATGAGCGCGGCGCGCGCGTCGTGGAGGAGCGCGATGAACGCGGGGACATCGGCCACCGCCTGCGCGGTGGGAAGCGATCGATCGAGAAAGACCGCGCCGTCATGGAGCCCGCACAGATCGATGGTGATCGTACCGGGATCGATGCCGAGCGTGCGGGGCATGTAGGCGCGATCCGTCGTCGGTTCGTTAGGCCTGGAGGCCTTGGGCGAGCTCGGCGATGGACTCGGCGTCGAGGAGGGCGTCGTTGCGCTCGAACAGGCGCGCGATGCAGGCTTTGTGGACTTTCATCTTGAAGCCCCCCACGCCGATGGCGCCGAACGTGGTCACGTCGTCGCGCCCCTTGGCGTCGTCGTTGACCTCGATGCCCTCGATGCCTAACGGAGGAACGGCGTTGAGGTCGCACGCGACGACGAGACCCTGGCGCTTGGACCACGCGTCGCGCGGGACGAGCAGCACGCCGGCAGGTCCGGTGTTGAGCAGAATCTCCGGTCGCACGGCATCGAGGACGTGCGCCGCTTCGGACGCGTTGCGCATGCACACCATGGCGACGTCCCCGCCGAACCGTGACTGGATATTCGACCGGGCGCGCTCGCCCTCCTCATCGCGACGCGACGTAATCGTGACGTGCGCACCGGCCTTGGCGAGCAGACCGGCTGCGCGCAGGCCCACAGGTCCGGTGCCGGCGGTCACGAGCACCTTCCGCCCGCGCACGTCGCGCACGGCGCGCTCGATTTTCACGACGGCGGCGACGGCCGTCGTGTTGGATCCGTTCGAGTCCAGCATCATCGACACCCGGAACGGACCGAAGACGGCCTTCTGCGCCGCCGCGAGCAGCTTCTCGCCCACGGACATGTCGTTGCCGCCGATGAACACCGCCGTGTTGCGGAGGTCTTTCGGTCCGCGCGTGAAGATGCACCCGTACATGAGATCGCGTACGTCGCCTTCCGTCACACCGCCGCGCTGCATGACGGCGTCCGCGCCGCCGTCGTGCGCGACCACTTCGTCGAACGCGCTGGGGACTCGATTCGAATCGAGCTGAAGCAGGAGTTTTTTCATCCGCGGCACCCGTCGATGAACACGGGGCGCCAAGAAGCGCCCCGTGTGGTCATGTCCATTCCGGCGTCGCCGTCGAGCGCGCACGCAGCGATTCGCGTGCGCGCCCAACGGTGCAATCATCCTTCCGCGCCGCTCGCGAACGGGTGACGGGCCGTCTTCTCGCCGGCGATGACATCGTCGATGCGCGGCTGACCTTTGAGCGCGCGCTCGAGCGCCTGCTTGGTCGCACGGTAGTTGAAGTCGAAGATCTTCTTGTCGTCCTTGGCATCCCAGTGGATGAACACCCCAACGAGGACGCAGTAGTCATCGACCTTGTCGCGCGGGATCACGCCGGATGAGACAGAGTCGACGATCGCACGAGCGACGGCGGCCTGGGCCGGTCCGAACATCTGCACAGCCTGCTTCGCACCTTTGATCGTGACCTTGTTGAACAGGATCGTGTCGGGCTTCGCCGCGAGGTTGGGCGTGACGACGGCGAGGAGGCTGGTAAAGCCGTCCTTGTTATTCGACAGCGCGCTGACGAACGCCTGTCCCGCGTGTCCCGATTTTGAGCCGATGATGAGGTCGATGTGCGCCACCTCGTTCCCGTCGCCGATCAGGGATTCGCCGATGAAGAATTCCGCTGCCATGGGACCCACCTCCGTACTCGAGTGGTTGTAGAACGCACACGCGACCGCGTGGTATCGATTGCAACAGAGCCACGCACGTCCCCTCCACGGACGCTATGAGGCGCGCCGGATCGACGCGCCTCACGCGAGGGCTTAGGGGATCGTGAACATGACTTCCCCTCAAGATCGTGTCAAGCAGGACAAGCTCCGCGCGCAGCGATGTCGGGGTTTCCCCACTCCATCGCGCCGTGCAAGTTTCGCATATGCGCATTCCGATCGAGAGCTATCGTCTATCCAACGGCCTCGTCGTCACGCTGTCCGAGGATCATACGGCGCCGATTGTCGCCGTGAACCTGTGGTATCGCGTCGGATCGGCCAACGAACGCGTGGGGCGAACGGGATTCGCTCACTTGTTCGAACACATGTTGTTTCAGGGTTCGGAGCACGTCGCGGCCAACGAGCACTTCGAGTTGATCCAGCGCGCCGGCGGCACGCTCAACGGTTCGACATGGTTGGACCGCACGAACTATTACGAGACGGTGCCGTCCAACGAGCTCGGACTGGCGTTATGGCTCGAGGCGGACCGGATGGGTGCGCTCCTGCCGGCGATGACCCAGCAGAAACTCGACACGCAGCGTGACGTGGTGAAGAACGAGCGTCGCTGGAGTATGGACAACCAGCCGTATGGGACGTGGTCCGAGCGACTGCCGGCACTCACCTATCCGGCGACCCATCCGTTCCACCACTCGCTCATCGGGTCGATGGAAGATTTGTCGGCCGCGAGTCTGGACGATATCGCGACGTTTTTTTCGACGTATTATCGCCCGGACAACGCAGTGCTTTCGATTGCCGGCGATCTCGAGCCGGGACAGGCGCGCGCCCTCGTGGAGCAATACTTCGGCGTGATTCCGCGCGGACAGTCTCCGATTCCAGCCCTGGCCGACATGCAGCTCCCGCCGCTGTTCGGCGAGTGGCGTCGCGAAGTCGTGCCCGACGTTGTGATGGTGCCGCGGCTGTTCCTGGCGTTCCGCGCGCCCGTGTTCGGCACGGATGAGTACTACGACTGCAGCGTGTTGGGCGCGATTCTCGGGATGGGCAAGGCGAGCCGGTTGCAGCGCGAGCTCGTGCGCGAGCGCGAGATCGCCAGCGAGGCGACGGCGTTCACGTTCGATCTCACGCAAGGCGCCGACCTGCTGGTGATCGACGCGACGGCGCGGCCCGAGGTATCGAGCGACGCGCTCGAGGCGGAAGTCGCGCGCGAAGTCGACGCCGTGCGGGCGGAGGGCGTGACCGCCGCCGAGGTAGAGCGGGCGGTGGCGCTGATCGAAACAGCGTTCGTGACGTCGCTGCAGTCGGCGGGTGAGCGGGCGGACAAGCTGTCGATGTTCGCGGCGATGTTCGACGACCCGCGGCTGCTCAACGAGCAGACCGACCGCTATCGGGCGGTGACGGTCGAGCGCGTGAACGCGTTCGCACGCGAGCGGTTAGGCACGAACAACCGGGCGAGCCTGCTGTACATCCCGATGGCGGGCGACGAAGGCCAGCCCGACGAGGCCGAGGCCGCCAGCGGAGCGATGCGGTGACCGGCATGACGTTCGCGTTAGGCGGCGCGCCCGGGGCACCGGCACGGCCCGTCGCCGCCCCGCCCAAGCCGTACCGGTTTCCGCGCTTCGAGATCGCGACGCTCGACAACGGCCTTCGCGTCATCGTTGCGCCGGTGCGCATGCTGCCGGTGGTGACGGCCCTGCTGCTCGCGGATGCCGGCGCGTCGACGGAGCCCGCGGGCCGCGACGGTGTGGCGAACCTCACCGCACGCGGCCTGCTCGAGGGAACGATGCACCGCGATGGCAACGCGCTCACCGAGCAGTTCGAGCGGTTCGGCGCGGGCGTGTTCTCCGGTGCCGACTGGGACACGGCGAACGCGGGCGTGACGGTGCTGCGCGCGCACCTCGAGCCCGCGCTTTCGCTCCTCGGCGAGCTGGTCCAGGCACCGTCGTTTCCTGAGCGCGACATCGCACGCCTGCGCGCCGAGCGTCTCGCCGACCTGCTGCAAATGCGGACGGAGCCGCGCGGACTGGCCGACGAAATGTTCGCGCGCTTCGTGTACGATCCAGTCTCGCGGTACGCGCGTCCGGAGGAAGGCGGCTCGGATACGGTGTCGACGCTCACCCGCGACGACGTCCGGCGATTCTACATGGATCGGTATCGCGCGCGCGGATCGACGCTGATACTCGTCGGCGATCTCAGCGTGGACGAAGGACTGGACTTCGCGCGCCGCATACTGGGCGACTGGGACGGAACGTCATCGCGCAGCGTCGCGCCAGCCGAGGCGCCGGCCCGCACGACGCGGGCAGTGCATCTCGTGCGCAAGCCGGACGCGCCGCAGTCCGAGCTGCGCATCGGACACATCGGCCTGCCGCGCACACACCCGGATTATTTTCCGGTCCTCGTGATGAACGCTGTGTTAGGCGGCCTGTTCTCGTCGCGCATCAACCTCAACCTGCGCGAGGAACACGCATACACGTACGCGGCGTTTTCCGGGTTCGCGTGGCGCCGCGGTGCGGGGCCGTTCGTCGTGTCGACGGCAGTCGAGAGCGACGTAACCGCTGACGCGGCGCGCGAGGTACTCTCGGAGATCGACCGCATCCGATCCGCGCCGGTGACGGCCGACGAGCTGTCGCTGGCCACGAGTTATCTGGGCGGCGTCTTTCCGATCAAGTACGAAACGACCGACGCCATCGCGCGGGCCCTCGCCGCGCTCGCCGCGTACGACTTGCCGATCGACTACTTCGACACCTATCGCGATGCGGTGCGCGGGGTCGGCATCGCCGACGTGCAGCGCGCGGCCGAGCGCTACCTGCATCCCGACGCGCTGCAGGTGGTGGTGGTGGGCGATGCGTCGGAGATCAAAGCGCCGGTCGCGGCAATGGAGATCGGTCCGATGCTCGAGTACGGCGCCGACGGCGTCGAAATCACCAGCGACTGAAGCATGGCCGATCCCGGTCGGGTATCGTCGACGCGGCAGTACACGGGGCGCATCATCAACCTCGATCTGGACACCGTCCGCTTTCCGGATGGCTCGACGGGGGAGCTCGAGATGGTTAGGCACCCGGGCGCGAGCCTGGTGCTGCCGTTCCTGGGCGATCCCGCGGGCGAGGATCCGCAGATCCTGCTCATTCGCCAGTACCGCTACGCGGCGCAGGGGTTCGTGATCGAGTGTCCGGCGGGACGATTGGAGCCGGGCGAGTCGCCAGAATCGTGCGCGCGGCGCGAGCTGCTCGAGGAAGCCGGCTGCACCGCGGAGCGGGTGGAGCACGCGTACACGTTCTACACGACGCCTGGCTTCACCGACGAGCGGATCCATGCCTTCACGGCGTCCGGCTTGTCGCGCGGCGCGGCGCGTCCGGAGGCGGACGAGTTCGTCGAGAACCTGGTAATGCCGCTGTCGCGCGCGCTCGAGATGGTGCGAGACAGCGAGATCGTCGACGCCAAGACGGCGCTTACCCTCCTCTACGTGGCGGGCTTTCGCCTCGGCGCCTAACGGTCAGTCAGGCCCCGTCACTTGGTCCAGATGATGATGACGCCGCACTGTCCGACGCGGTATCGCGGCGGCGCGGTCGACGCATCGTAGACTTCGATGCCGGTCACTTCCTCGGGTCGCACCAGCTCGTTGAGGCCGCCCTGGTGCAGCTGCGTGTCGTTGATCCAGACCGCGGGGCTGCACATGTCGGTGATGTCCCCGCCATGCGTCGAAAGCAGCGCGAAGTCGGAGCCGGAAACCGGCACGACCCGCAGGCCCGGTATCATGTAGAAGAAGTCCGACAACAGGAGCGGCTTGGCTTTGGCGATGTCCTCGGCCGTGTAGTAGTGGCCAACGCCGTTCTTCCGGCGCTCGTCGAAGTCGTGATATCGCATGAGGCCCATCTTGCTCTCGACTTTCACGGCGGCAAGGACGCGCACCGACTTGCTCATCGTGAATCGGACGGTGTCGGTGCGGCCGGGTGCGAGATCGACCACACGCTTCACGGGCTCGAAGCCGAGATACTGTGATTCGGCGGTGGCCGTGCCCGAGGGGAGCGAGTCGAGATAGAAACGTCCATCGGCGCTCGTCGTGGCTGTGGATGAGCCCCACAAGGTGACGTGCGCGCCGGCGAGCATCCGTCCCGTGGAATCCGCGACCGTCCCGACGAGGCGGGCCGTTCCACGGCGCAGGGATTCGCCTAACGGAGACGCGTTGGTCTCGCGGTTCGCGGTGAGCACCGTGTCCGCGCCGAGGTCGAAATCGCGCACCAACACACCGCGACGCGGCAGCTGGATTTCGATGAAGCCCGTGGCGCGCGATCCGAGCTCCGCGCGCGTTTCCAGCGGTCGGTCCGACGGCAGGCCGCACACCGCAAACCAGCCCGAAGGAGCGGTCTTGGCGGGCACCTCGCGATGATCCCTGTGCACGCCGCGGTCGTCGATCACGATTCGGTTCCAGACGGCGACCACGGTCGACATGCCGAGCGGCGTCCCCGACGCGGCGTCGCGCACGAACCCAACCATCACGCTGTTCGAGTCGCCGTCCGCCGGTCTTCCGCAAATCTTGTCGTGCATTGCCTCGGAGCCCGGCGTGGCCAGCCGCAAGGCGTCCACGGGGTCGGCGCCGACTTCCACGGCACGCTCCACCGCGCTCAGTCCGAGCTCCGACAGAGTCTCGTCGAGGAAGCCCAAGATGTACTTCCCGGGCGGAACGTGTGCGATCCGGTAGTGTCCCGCCGAATCGCTCGTGGTGGTGAACGAGACCGCTGCGTTCGATTGGGAAACCATCTGGACCATCGCGTCGCCGATCGGCGACGCGTCGACGCTGTCATAGACGTCGCCTGACACCACTGTGCCGGCGGTCGTGTCCGGCGGCGCCGGCTGCTGTGCTGAAAGTGAGTCTGGTTTTCCGGCGAGAGCGATCGCGGCAGACATCGCGGCGACGCGCAGACAGAATGCCACGTTGATTTCCACGGTGGGTCCCCTTCGGGGCGGGAAGACGACGGTGACAGACTGATCAGGACAGCGCGCGGCAACTGTTTACAGACGTGGCTGGTCAAATTAGACCTAGTCGAGCGGCAATCAAGTACCCGGATCTGACGAACGTGTCCCATCGTCTCGGGCTTTTCGTCTCAGAAAGTAGACACGCCGGTGGTGGACGTTCTATTTTTCTCGGGACGTATGATCATCACATCTTGTTGTTATTCAATGTGTTGTGCGACACGACAGACCTCGGATGACGCGGGCACAGGCCATGCCTTTTCGAGTGTCGCGGAATGTGTGCACGACCGCGTGGCGTTTCGTCTCTCGATAGAGCGAACCCTTCAATGGTCGGGGAGTAGCAATGGCTAACGTCGCACTTCGGCACGCAATCGAATCGCCGGTTCCGGTACGTGAGCGATTGCACGCTCTCGATGACTCGGCGCTCGTGACCGAGTTCCTCGGCGGCGAGGAGCGCGCCTTTCAAGTGCTGGTGGAACGCTACCAGACCCGGCTGCTGAACTTCATTTATCGAACTATCGGCGATCGGGAGCGGGCGGAGGACCTCGTTCAGGAGGTCTTCATCAGAGTGTATCGCCACCTGCATCGCTTCGATCGGTCGAAGAAGTTCTCGACGTGGGTATACACCATCGCGTCGAATCTGGCCAAGAACGAGCTCCGCAATCGCTCGCGGAGTCCGCTGGTGTTCTTCCAGACTATCCGGAAGAACTGGCAGGATGACGACCGGCCGCTGCAGTTCGAGGATCGCGTATCGCGGCCCGACGACCTATACCGGAAGCGCCATCTCCGTGAGCTCGTCGAGAGCTCCGTGGCGCAGCTGCCGGCACATCACCGGCAGGTGTTCATTCTCCGCGAGCTCGAGGGCAAGTCGTACGAGGAGATCGCCGAGATTACCGGTTGCAACCTGGGAACAGTCAAGTCGCGGCTGAACCGCGCGCGGAACGCGTTCGCCGCGATCATCGAGCCGGCATTGAAGTAGCGTTAGGCGCAAAGCGTGGGAGGCGCAGCGGGCGGGGCCGTATGGCTCCGCCCGCTGCGTTTGAGGTCAGCTCACCAGGCCGAACAGCCGCGCCGCGATGGTGGATCCGTTCAGCAGTACGGCCGCACCGATGCTCAGCATCGCAATGAGCGTCAGGGTCTGTGGATCGTGTCCGCTGAGACCCAGGATGCCTAACACGATCGCGCCCACACCAACGAGCAGATCGGAGCCGGTCGCCACGTAGGGCGCATGCTCGGGCACGATGTGTCCGGTGCCGGTCGCGACGTGCGAGCGCAGGACCGATTCCACGCGTGCCGCCGAGCCGCCGACCATGAGCAGCGCTCCGCCCAGCACGATCGCCGCGATGGGCATGAGCGTGAGCGGGCTCACGCCGATGAGCGCGAGGATGCCCAACACGATGCCGCCAACCGACGCGAGCGCTTCCATTCTCATCCCGCGATGCCCTTCGTGCCGCTCGTATACGAGCTCGTTTCCTGTGAGCGTTCTTGTGTAGTGCGCCGCGAGCGCGCTGCCGGCGACCGCGAGTGCGACACCGACCGCGATTGTCGACACCGCCGCGAATACGCCGGCCAGGACGCCGATCAAGCCCAGAATGGCTAGCACGACGGCGATGGCTCCCGTGATGGATTCGGTTGCCGCGGCACTCTCGGCTTCATGAACAATGGCGTGTTCGTGCGAAACGCCGATTGGGGTGCTCATACGATCCTCCATAACGCGCGCCTGCGCGGTGCGGAGCTCGGCAGGAGATGCCTTCGCTGAGACGAGACATCGGGGCGATTGGGTGTATTCGCCAACTCTGACCAGGTAGGCGTCGCG
>JAICLH010000237.1 GCA_025927495.1 Gemmatimonadaceae bacterium | reverse complement strand
TGATCTGATTGTACTGGCGGTACTCGCCCATCTTCTCGAAGCCGCAGTGCAGATAGCCAATGTGCGGAATGCACCGCACGACGGTTTCTCCGTCGAGCTCGAGGACGAGGCGCAGCACGCCGTGCGTCGCCGGATGCTGCGGCCCGATGTTGATGAGCATATGCTCGCCCTCGAGCTCGGGCTCGATCTGCGGCGGCGCGGCGAGGGTCAGCACGTTTCCTGATTCATCCACCGCGAGGGGAACGCGCTGCGGGCGTCCCTCGGCGTTGAGTCCGGTGGTCGAGAGCTCGACTTCGACCGTTCGCTTCGTGGTCGCCATCGCTACTCTCCCACGCGTTCGCCGGTACCGAGCCGGCGCTTCATGTCTTCCGGCAGATCCTCGAAGGCGTCGGCGATCGACAGCTCTTCCTTCGAGTAGCGCGCTTCCGGATTTGCCGCGAGCGCCTGACGCAGCTGCTCGGAGCGGCTGAACCGGCCGCGCGCGGGAAAATCTTTGCGCAACGGGTAGCCCTCTTTGTACTGCTCCCACATCAGCAGGCGCCGGAGGTCGGGATGGCCGACGAAGCGAATGCCGAACATGTCGTAGCACTCACGCTCCAGCCAGTCGGCACCGCGATAGATGTCCCACACGCTCGGCACCTCGAGCTTCTGTCCCTTCTCGATCTGCGCTTTGATGCGAATGAAGCGGCGAAACGGCAGCGAGCGAAGGTGCCACACCACCTCGATCGGTTGTTCGAGATCTCGAAACTCGACGGCCGTGACGTCGGACAGATAGTCGTACCGCTGCGACGGCTCGTCGTGCAGCCACTGAATGACCTCGTGCGCGCGAGCGACGTCGACGTAGACCGTGGTTTCGCCCCACACGACGTCCACCCGTCTCACCCCGGCGCCGAACGCCTGCTTGAGCGCGTCGGCCGACGGATTCACCGCCCCGCCAACCCGCGCGACGTTCTTGCTCGTTGTCGGCGTCGCCGCGGCGTCACCGGCTGCGATCGCGCTGCCGGCGATCACCGGAGCGAAGGTCGGCGTGCCAGGATCGGTGCTCACAGGCCCGACCGTGTTTGCTGGACCGAATTACCGAACGGTTCCGACAGCTCGTCGATCACCTGCGGCGCGAGATACAGCTGGCTCTTCGGATCGGGCTCGAGCTCGTGGCGGAGCGACTTGTCGCTCGACCGCTCGTTCTCGACCTTCTTCTGGAGCATCATGATGCCGTAAATCAATCCTTCGGGGCGCGGCGGGCATCCGGGAACATAGACGTCCACCGGAATGATGTTGTCGATGCCCTGGACGACGGCGTAGTTGTCGAAGATGCCGTTGCCGGACGACGCGCACGCGCCCATCGAGATGCACCACTTGGGCTGGGGCATCTGCTGCCAAATCCGGCGAAGCACCGGCGCGAGCTTGAACGGCACTCGGCCGGCGCAGATCAAGAGATCGGCTTGGCGCGGCGAGAACGCCTGCCGCTCCATGCCGAAGCGCGCGAGGTCGTATTTGCTGGCGGCCGTCGCCATGAACTCGATGGCACAGCACGCCGTGCCGAACGGCATCGGCCAGAGTGAGTTCTTGCGTCCCCAGTTCACGAACGCGTCGAGGCGCGTGGTGATCCACGGCTCGTCGCTGTGCGTCTGAACTATTCGGGGCGAAGACTCGGGCCGCGGGGTCAATCCCATTGCAGCGCTCCCTTCTTCCACACGTAGATGAATCCGACGAGCAGGATGACGATGAACACGATCATCTCGCTCAGCCCGAACAGCGAGATCTGGCCGGCCGGGCAGATGTCATTGACCATCGGGACGCTACACGACAGCTGTCGGTAGTAGGCGCCCCACGGGATCATGAAGACCGTTTCGATGTCGAAAATGATGAACAGCACCGCCACCATGTAGAACTTCACGGAGAAGCGCTCGTGCGCGTCACCGAGGGGCGGCATTCCCGACTCATACGGTTGCTGTTTTACTGGAGTCGGTCGCGGGCGGAGCACGAGGTGGGAAAGCCCCAGCATCAGCACCGCGTTCATTATGACGAAACCGAGCAGAAGCAGGACCGGGAAATACGTGCGAAGCATCTCTCTCCCAACTTCGTGAAAAGTTTCACTAAGTCAGACCGAAAGTTATCCGAGCCCCGAATGACAGTCTAGGGTCTGTGCCTGCGCGTGGCGCTGTGCGAGTTTTCCCCGCGCATGTTCCGCGCGGCGATCTGCCGCCGTCTCCTTCCCCGCTGCGCGCACAACTCACACCTCTCCGGATTCGCCCCCGATGATCATGTCCGATCGCTGGATCACTCGCATGGCCCGTGAACACCGAATGATCGAGCCGTTCGAGGACCGGCAGGTCCGCAAAGGCGTCATCTCCTATGGCGTGAGCTCGTACGGCTACGACATGCGCGTCGCGCGCGAATTTCGAATCTTCACCAACGTGATGAGCTCGATCGTCGACCCCAAGGCGTTCGATCCAAAATCGTTCGTCGAGTACGAGGGCGACACCTGCATCGTGCCGCCCAACTCGTTCGCGCTCGCGCGCTCGGTGGAGTACTTCCGGATCCCGCGCAACGTCCTGACCGTGACCGTGGGCAAATCCACGTACGCCCGGTGCGGGATCATCACCAACGTGACGCCCTTCGAGCCGGAATGGGAAGGGTTCGTCACGCTCGAGATCTCGAACACCACGCCCCTCCCGGCGCGCATTTACGCGAACGAAGGCATCGCGCAGGTGCTCTTTTTCCGCGGCGAGGAAGAGCCAGAGGTCTCTTACAAGGACAAAGGCGGGAAATACCAGAGCCAGGTCGGCGTCACACTGCCCAAGCTCTGATCGACGCTAGGCAAACATGCCGCCGAAGTAGGCGACGGCAAGCAGGGCGACAACGATCAGTACCAACCAGACCACGACACTGACGCCGCGCGACGGGACGTTCGCCGTCGCGTCGCCGCGGGGTGTGCGCGCTTCCGGCCGCGTCCCTCGCCCTTCAACGTACGTCGTCTTCTCGACCGCGTCGGCGCCACCGAGCTGAGCCTCGGCGTCCTGATATCGGTCCTGCGGGACTTGTCCGCCCGTATCGCCGGGTCGTGGATCCGTCATGATGGCGCGCGGGTGCACGCGCCGCGCCACGACCGCCGAGTCAGCCCGTCCCGCCGAGGGTCGGTTCGTCGCGCGCACGCGCGCTGGCGATCATGAAGTCGCGGTTCATCCGCGCGATCGTATCGATGCTGATCTGCTTCGGGCACGCCTCCTGGCATTCGCCGTACAGCGTGCAGTGCCCGAACCCTTCCCCATCCATCTGGGCCACCATGCGCAACGCCCGCCGCAAACGCTCGGGCTGTCCCTGCGGCAGCAAGCCGAGGTGCGAGATCTTCGCCGCGGTGAACAAAGACGCCGATCCGTTGGGGCAGGCCGCAACGCACGCGCCGCACCCGATACACGCCGCCGCATCCATGGCATCGTCCGCCATCGACTTCGCCACGGGGATGTTGTTCGCGTCCTGAGCGCTGCCCGTCGGCGCGGTGACGAAACCGCCCGCCGAAATGATACGGTCGAACGCGCCCCGATTCACAACGAGGTCCTTGATCACCGGAAAGGCCCGCGCGCGCCACGGTTCGACGTTGATCTCGGCGCCGTCCTCGAAGCTCCGCATGTGGAGCTGGCAGGTCGCCGTCCCTTTCATCGGTCCGTGCGCGATGCCGTTGATCATCACACCGCAAGAGCCGCAAATGCCTTCGCGGCAGTCGTGGTCGAACGCAATGGGCACCTCGCCCCGCTCGACGAGCTCCTCGTTGACGACATCAAGCATCTCGAGGAACGACATGTCGGGGCTGACATCGTTTGTCGCGTACGTGACCATCTTGCCCGGCGCGTTGGGGCCGGGCTGTCGCCAGACGTGAAGCGTGATCTTCATTTGTAACTCCGCTGCGACAGCGCGACGTTCTCGAACACGAGGGGTTCCTTGTGCAGCACGGGCGGGTTCCCTTCGCCGCCGTACTCCCACGCGGCGACGTACGCGAACTTGTCGTCATGACGTAGCGCTTCGCCGTCCGGCGTCTGATGCTCGGTTCGGAAATGGCCGCCGCACGATTCCTCACGATGGAGCGCGTCGATGCAGATCAACTCGGCCAACTCGAGAAAATCGGCGACGCGGCCAGCGTGCTCGAGTGACTGGTTGAGCTCCGCGCCGCTGCCCGGAACACGAACGTCTCGCCAAAACTCGGCGCGAAGCTCAGGAATGAGCTGCAGTGCCTTTTCGAGGCCCGCTGCGTCCCGCGCCATGCCGCAATACTCCCACAGGATGTGCCCAAGCTCGCGATGGATCGACGCAACGGTGCGCGAGCCGTTGATCGACAACAGCCGTTCGGTCCGCGCACGAACCGCATCTTCGGTCGCGCGAACCGCCGGATGGTCTCCCGTCACCGATTCGAGCTTGTTCGAACCGAAGTAGTCACCGATCGTGAGCGGCACGACGAAATATCCGTCGGCCAATCCCTGCATGAGTGCGCTCGCGCCGAGCCGGTTCGCGCCATGATCGGAAAAATTCGCTTCACCGATCACGTGCAGGCCGGGCACGGTGCTCATGAGGTTGTAGTCGACCCAGAGCCCGCCCATCGTGTAATGCACGGCGGGATAGATGCGCATCGGAACTTCGTAGGGATTTTCATCCGTGATGCGCTGATACATCTCGAACAGATTGCCGTAGCGCTCGGCGATCTTCTCGCGGCCGAGCCGTTTGATCGCATCGCTGAAATCGAGATAGACGCCGCGTCCTCCGGGCCCCACGCCGCGTCCTTCGTCGCACACTTCCTTCGCGGCGCGCGAGGCGATGTCGCGCGGCGAGAGATTGCCGAAGCTCGGATACTTTCGCTCGAGGTAATAGTCGCGGTCCTGCTCCGGGATGTCGCGCGGCGGTTTGGCGCAGTCTTCCTTCCGCTTCGGCACCCAGACGCGACCGTCGTTCCGCAGCGATTCGCTCATCAGCGTGAGCTTCGACTGATAATCGCCGCTCACGGGAATGCACGTCGGGTGGATTTGCGTGAAGCATGGATTGGCGAACGCTGCGCCGCGTCGGTATGCGCGCCAGATGGCCGTGGTGTTC
>JAICLH010000287.1 GCA_025927495.1 Gemmatimonadaceae bacterium | reverse complement strand
CGTGGCGCTCGAGCAGGTGCAGTGGGCCGTCCTGCAGTCCGACGGATCGATCGCCGTCGTTCCCGCACACGGCGAACGCTCACGACACAGCGAGGGGATCATGCACGGAGCGCATCGCGGCGGTTGATTGCCACGATGCGCATCATGGATGCGTGACTAGCGAATCACGCGATCGAAGCGCGGCGCGTTCGCGATCGGCACCGCGAAGTGCCACCATTCGTCATCGTACGGAACGAACCCGGCCGCGCTCATCGCCCGGCGCAGGATCAAGCGATTGGCGAGCTGCGTTCCCGACGCGGTGTACGTGTGTGCCGCTTTCGAGAACGTGTCGAATCCCGTTCCCATGTCGAGCTCCGCGCCAGTGCGCGTATCGACGATCGTGCAATCCACGGCGAGACCGAGGTTGTGCCGACTCCGTTCGGCGATGTAGCCGTCGCGCAGAAGATCGGTTCGACCGACGCGCTGCGTCCACGCGACCATCGCATTCGTCGCGCGCACCGGTCGATAGCCATCCCAGACCTTCAGCCGGTATCCCTGCGCCGCGAGTGCGGTGGATGCGCGCTGGAATGCGGCCGCTGCCTCACGCCTGAGAAAAGCGCGATTCGCGTCGTAGCCGGGGAGCGGGGCGCCGGTGAAGTTGTTCGACGTCGCGTAGCGCAGCTCAACGATCGGCGGGGGCGTCACGGTGGCGAGATCCACGAGGAGCGAATCCGCCGCCGCGTTGGACGCGACGCTGGTATTCTCCGCGTTCGCCGGAAGCGGCGCGTTGGGATCGACGGACGCGTGCGGTGGCCGGCACGCAGCGCCGAGCGCAAGCAGCACGAGCGCGCCACGTGTGACTGTGGCGCGCCCGTGAGCAGCCGGCCACGCGGCCAGCCGGTTCAACCTGTCATGCATCAAGGCTTGGTCGAGTCCTTCACCGATGCCTTGGCGTTCTTCCCGGCCGTGGTGAGATCACTGTGTGCGCTGCTCGCTGCACCGTGCACCGTGGACTTGGCCGACCGGCCAGCATGCTTGAACGTGTTGCTGACGTCATGCGCCACCTTGTTCAGTCCGCCCGGCTTGCTCTTCGGCTTGTGCGCCGTGTCGCCCGTGGCGGTCTTGAGCGACTTCTTGATGCCACGGCCAGCCGACTTGAGCACGTGATGCGCGCCACTCGCGACGCTCTTCACGCCCGACTTGGCGCCGCGCCCCGCGGCCTTGGCGGCTCCATGAACGTCCTGCCCAACGCTGTGGGTCGTGTCCTGCGCCTGCGCGGTGCCCAAGGGCATCATGAACGCCGCGCCACAGAGCGCCAGCGCGATGGCCGAGATCGAGAGTCTGGAAGAAATCCGTGTCTGGAACATCATTCCCTCATGGTGGAGTTCCCAAGTCGTACCCCAATCGCAAATCGCGGGCTACTGGGTGCGCAAAGCATTTGGCACTGTGTTCGAACAAGCGTTCGATTACGGATTCGTCGGCGCTGCCGGGAACGAGGGTGACGGATTTCTCGAGACGCTCTCGTCCACGGTCGCTGTCGCCCCGGCGAAGCTTCGCGGGACGTCGTACACGCCCTGCCACATCGACGCGAAGTTGAATCCCGTGTCGGTGGGCCTGGATGAGAGTGAGAATCCGACGCCGCCCGTGATCCAGAACTCGGGCGCACCGGGAACGCCGTGCTGCACATAGACGTCGCGAGCGTCGGCGTAGATCTGCGCCGCGTTCGCGCGATGCGCGTAGATGCCGGGCCGGAACCTGCCGTCGGCAAGCAGCCTGCCGATCCACGCGCGGTAGTAGCTCTGCATGGCGGTGGAGACGGAATCCATGTGCTCGAGATCCAGGAAGACGACGGTGCCATCGGCGAACCCCTCGGCGGCAGTCTTCGCGATCGCATCCGCCGCTTCCGCGTCGCCCTCGCCGGCACTCAGCAGCGTACGTGAGCACGTCGGTCCTGTCGCCGCCGCGTGCGACACGTACTGCTCGGCCGCGGTCGCGGGTGCGCCGCGATCGCCGGTTGGCATGAGGAGATCGCCAGCAGCGATTCGATCGGGGACGCCGTCCCACGTCTGCTGTCCGACGTAGACAACGGTGAAGCCCCAGCCGAGGGATGCGAGCCGCGCACGTGTTCCACTCCATGTGGCGTCGCGGTGACACGGCGCGGCGAGGTAATAGCCGACCCACTCGTAGGGCGAGCCGCCATGCGCCCACGCGGCCATCGTCGCGTCGCCGGGATACAGGCTGACGTCGAATCCCGGATGGTTGTGTGACTGGATCGGCGGTGGGCCGCCCTTGCTCGCGGGCGCGGTCGTGTCCGTGCAGGCCGCGCCGAGCGCGATGAGCACGACGCCGAGGATCCGCGCGGCGCGGTGAGTGACAGGTGCGTCGGGAAGGTACACGATGCTGCGTGAGTGAATGTGAAACGACTCGGCTTCACGACGCACGAATCATCGTGCGTCGCAGGACGGAACGATACTACACCGCGGTCACGCCGAGGATGGGGGCGAGCCACCGGACCGCGTCGCGAATCGTGTTGTCCGGGAGCCAGTGGCCGCCGTTGTACCAGAGCAGTCGCTTCGGCTCACCCGCGGCGTCGAACAGCCGCGTCGCCTGCTCCGGAAGGATCGTGCGATCGTGCCGGCCATGGACGAGGAGAAGTGGTCGCCCTGCGAACTTCCTGACCGCGCGCACCGGATCGACGAGCGTGCGAATGACAGGGCCGAACGGCAGGTCGGCGGGAAGATCGCCACCGGCACCGAGGACGAGCGCGCGCACGTCCGGATCATCCGCGCCGATCATGAGCGCGATGAACGAGCCCATGGAGTAGCCGATGATCGCGAGACGACGTGCATCGACCTCGGGAAGCTCGCCGAGCGCACGCAGCGCGTCTCGACACTCGGCGAGCGCCGCGCGCCAGCGTCGCGCGAGCACGATCGGATTGCGCAGTTCCGACGTCGGAATGCCGGCCGCGCCGGATGTGCGCGCACCGTGCAGCGGAAGGTCGATCGCGAGGGAGGCGATGCCGTAGCCCATGAGCACGCGCCCCACCGAGCTCGCCATGCGTTCCTTGTCGGACGAGGAGCCGTGCAGGAGG
>JAICLH010000261.1 GCA_025927495.1 Gemmatimonadaceae bacterium | reverse complement strand
GGCGGCGTAGCCCGCCGCTTCCCCCAGCGTCAGCGCTTCCCCGAGCGAGCGCCAGCGAGCGCTTCCCCATTCCCCCTGCACCTCCCTCACGACCGAACGGCTTCTTCGTCCTCGGGAACAGGCTCGCCCTGCGTCGGGAAATACGCGTTGCGCACGTACTGCTGCACCATGCGCTGCGTGTTGAAGAACGATCCGTTGAGCGCGATCGCGTGGCGCATCACCTGGACGTAGCCGAGCGGGAGTCCGTAGAAGAGCGGCAGGATCACCTGCTCGAGCTTCACGTAGAGATCGTTCGACTCGCGCGTCTCGTCTGGCTCGGGGTCGGCAGATCCACCGATCGACCAACCGGTGACGCCCTCGATGTGCCCTTCGAACCACCATCCATCGAGCACGCTCAAGGACGGGACGCCGTTGAGCGCCGCCTTCATGCCGCTGGTGCCCGAGGCCTCGAGTGGTTTGCGCGGATTGTTGAGCCAGAGATCGACGCCCGACGTGAGCCTGCACGCGAGATCGATGTCGTAGTTC
The DNA here is from genome assembly GCA_025927495.1 of Gemmatimonadaceae bacterium. Lineage (GTDB taxonomy): Bacteria > Gemmatimonadota > Gemmatimonadetes > Gemmatimonadales > Gemmatimonadaceae > JADGGM01. Next base: position 3,183 of record JAICLH010000261.1, on the reverse strand, counting down.
TCGAGATACACCACGCGGATCGTTCCCTCGAGCTGCTGCGCGGCCTCGAAGATGTTGCGAATGAGCGCTTTCCCGCCTTCGTCGCGCGGATGTGCCTTGCCGCCGTAGACGATTTGCAGCGGTCCGGTTGCCTCGACGATCGAGCGCAGGCGATCGATGTCGGAGAAAATCATGTCGGCGCGCTTGTACGGCGTGGCGCGCCGCGCGAAGCCGATGGTCATGGTCGCCGCGTCGAGGCGGACGCCGCTGCGGCGTTCGACTTCCTCGATCATCGCGTGCTTGGCGGCATCGTGCGCCTTGCGGATGTCCTCGAGCGGAATGGCGATGGCGTAGCGGAGATACAGGTTGTCTCGACGCCATTCGGGCATGTGGCGGTCGTACAGCGCGCGGAACGGCCCGGACGCCCAGGTGACCGCGTGCACGCCGTTCGTAATCGAATCGATCGGGTGCGCGGGGAACATCTCACGCGACACTTCGCGGTGTCGCATCGCGACGCCGTTGATGTAGCGCGACAGCCGGAGCGCCAGATACGTCATGTTGAGCGAGCCGTCGTCATCGCAGCACTTGGTGGCGCTCAGGAGCGCCGTGTAGTGCTCGCCTAACGACTGGAGGACCTGCTCCTCGGGGAACTTGTCGTGTCCGGCGGGGACCGGGGTGTGGGTGGTGAAGATGCAGCGGAGTCGGACCGCCTCGAAGTCCGCGTCGCCGGCCTCCCACGGCGCGCGTCCGCCGAGCTGGCGGTCGAGCAGCACCAGCGTGAGGAGCGCGGCGTGTCCCTCGTTGATGTGGTAGTGGACGCGGTCGTCATAGCCTAACGCATGCAGCATCGCCGCGCCGCCCATGCCGAGCACCATTTCCTGCGCCAGACGGTAGCGTTGGTCGCCGCCGTACAGGACGTCGGTGAGCGTGCGGTCCCAGGCGTCGTTCTCCTCGAGATTCGTGTCGAGCAGCACCACCGGGATCGCGTGACCGGTGATGCCGTGCACGGCGTACCGCCACGCGCGCACCTGGACCGTGCGTCCCTCGATCTCGACGGTGACGCGGGGCTCGAACGCCTCGAGGAGGTCCTCGGGTCGCCATTCCTCCGGCGTCTCGGACTGCTGTCCCTGGGCATCGAGGTGCTGATGGAAGTAGCCCTTCCGATGCGCGAGGGAGACGGCGACCATCGGCAGTTCCAGATCCGCCGCCGACCGGAGCGTGTCGCCCGCGAGCACGCCGAGTCCGCCACTGTACGTTGGGATCCGCTGTTCGAGGCAGATCTCCATCGAGAAATACGCGACGATTCCGTTACCGAGCTCTGGCATGCGGGATCGAGATTGTTGTAGAGTCGGAAGACAGGGACGCACGGCCGTGTCCGGCACGCGCGTACAACCATGAAGAAATATCGCCGATCACTGCTTGGCGCCACGATGGCACACGAGCGATTCGCGGACCGTTGGGCTCGAATCGAGTGACTCAATCGGCATCCGCATGCGGCGGGTCCAGCTCGGGTATCGATCTTCGGCGAGGCCCGGCATGTTGACCGGCTCGGTTTCGCCGGCGAGGTCGTCGAGGGCGAGGCCAACGAGGGCGGCGGGTGTCGAGCAGAGAAACCGGTGGACGGCGCCGATGAGTTCGGGTCCCGACGCGCCGTCCGACCCGGGCGCGAGGTTGCCCTCGGCGGTTAGGAGGTCGACGAGAGCGGCGCGGTCGCGGGCGCGGGCGGCCCGGGCCGGAGCCAGCGCCGCGTCATCGCGACGCGTGAGGCCGATGTCGAGGTCGCGGCCCTTCCAATAGCCCTCGAGCGGCGGCATGTCGTGCGTGTCGGCCGTGACGAGCGACAGCGGCTCGTACGCCGACGCAGGGCGGAACGCGCCATCGCTTTCGCGCTCGAACAGCATCACTCGGCAGCCGAGAATGCCCCACGAGCGCAGGGTGGGCGGGACGTCGGGCGGGACGGTGCCCAGATCCTCGCCGATGATGATGGCGCGGTGGCGGGCGCTTTCGAGGGCGAGGATGCCGAGGAGGTCGTTGGCCGGGAAGCGCACGTAGGCGCCCTCGCGTCCGGGGCGGCCGGCGGGAATCCAGAACTGGCGGAACATGCCTAACGCGTGGTCGATGCGGAGCGCGCCGGCGTGGCGGAGCGATGCGCGCACGAGCGCGATCCAATAGGCGTAGGCATCCGCGTGCAGGTGGTGGGGCGAGATGGGCGGCAGGCCCCAGTTCTGGCCATCGGTGGCGTATGCGTCGGGCGGCGCACCGACATCGGCGCCCGAGAGAAAGAGGTGCTGATACACCCAGGCATCGCTGCCGTCGCCGGACGACCCCACCGCCAGATCCTGATAGAGACCGACCGTGAGTCCGGCATCGCGTCCGCGTTGGGCAGCGTGCTCGAGCTGCCGGTCGAGCTCGAATTGGATCCAGCGGTGGAAGTCGACGCGGGTTGCGTGCTGGGCGCGGAACTGCGCGACGGCGGGCGACGCGGGGACGCGGAACTCGCGCGGCCAGCTCTGCCAGCCGCCGGCGATGCCTAACGCAGAGCAGTGTTCGTCGAGCGCGCAGAACGTGGCGTGCGCCGTCAGCATCTCGCCCTCGCGGGCGACGTAGCGATCGTACGCGGCGCGCCGCGGGTCGCCGGCTGACGGGTGCGCGGCGACGAACCCGCGGTGCAGCGCCTCGAGGATGGGGCGTGCGAGCCGCGTGGCGCGCTGGTATTCCACGCGATCGCCGGCCCGCAGCGCGGCGAGCTCGGCGCGGACCGGATCGCTCTCGAGGAGTGCGCGCGCGTCGTCGCTGTGCGCGAGCTCGGGGATGGATTCGATGTGCAGGTAGGCCGGGTTCCGATAGAGGCGACTCACCGGGCTGTACGGCGAAATGGCGGCGCCGCGATTGCGGAGCGCGTGGAGCGGGTTGATGCCGACGAACGCCGCGCCGTGGGCGGCGCTCCATTCGCCTAACCGGGCGAGGTCGTCGAGGTTGCCGATGCTCCAATTCGTGGCGCTGCGGACGGAATAGAGGTTGGCTTCGATGCCGAATCGTTTACCGGTGGGGGTGACGCAGGCGTGCGGGGCGACGACGAGCATTTGGCGGGCTTCGGCGGGCGCGCCGCGCCCCGCGCGCGCGAGTTGACGCGGATAGTAGCGGGCGCCGCCGTGCGGCGCGTGGCCGAGTTCTACGACGTGGGCCGTGTGCCGATCGACGGCG
>JAICLH010000315.1 GCA_025927495.1 Gemmatimonadaceae bacterium | reverse complement strand
TCACGTTCGGCACCACGAGTCCGGCGTCCGACGCGACGGCGATGCCCATGTTCACATAATGCTTGTAGACCAGCGAGTCGCCCTCGAGCTGCGCGTTCACGGTCGGATAGGCCTTGAGCGCCAGGCACGCCGCCTTCACGAAGAACGGCATGAACGACAGCTTGACGCCGTGCTCCTTCTCGATCCGATCCTTGAGCCGCGCGCGCACGGCCATGACGGCGCTCATGTCGATCTCGTTGAACGTCGTCAGGTGCGCCGTGGCGTGTTGGGATTCCAGGAGATGCTCCGCAATCCGTTTACGCCGCGTGGTGAGCTTCTCGCGCGTTTCCCGCTGTCCGTTGCTCGCCGCCGGGGCCCAGGAGCCTTGGGCCGCAGATGACGCAGATGACGGTGATTGAACTGCTGTTTTTTGGGGGGCGCTGCGACCGCCCTGCTCGATCACGTCCGGCTTGCTGACGACGCCGCCGCGACCGGTGCCTTCGACTTTCGTGACATCAACTCCCCGCTCGGCCGCAACCCGCTGAGCGGCGGGCGAGACACGCACCTCCGCCGGATTCGGCGACGCCGGCGCCGAGGCGCTCGCCTGTGCGGCTTTCTTCAAGGAATCAGGGGCCGGCGAGGCTGCGGTTGCACTCGGTGCGGTTTTATCCGCCTTTTCCGCGGAATCTGCGGCCGCAGCTTTTTGAGCCGCTGATGGCGCAGATGACGCAGGCTTGGCCGCACTGGCACCCGCGGCCTTTTCATCGATCTCGGCGATCACGTCTCCGACCTTGACCACATCCCCTTCGGCGTGCGTGTGCTTCGTCAGCACGCCCGTGCTCATCGACGGCACTTCGACCGTGATCTTGTCCGTCTCCAGCTCCACCAGCGTGTCGCCCGGTACGACGGCGTCGCCCTCCTGCTTGAGCCACCGCGACACGGTGGCTTCGACGATCGATTCTCCGAGCGTGGGGACCTTGATCTCACTCATGCGAATGGGGGCAGGGATCGAGTAGCTTCCAAGGTCGAATTATAACCGCGCCCCCGCCTTCCATTGCTAGCACTCACGCTCGCCGGCTTCGGCGGCCTCGATCGCCTCGAGCTTCGCGACGACGTTCCGGTGCCGGAGGTGACGCGTCCCGGCGACGTGCGCCTCCGCGTCCGCGCCGCGGCGCTCAACCACCTCGACCTCTTCGTCATTGGCGGACTGCCAGGCGTCACCATCACGCCGCCCTGGCCGGTCGGCGCCGACGCGTGCGGTGTCGTCGACGCGGTCGGCAGCGACGTGCGCCATGTGTCGGTCGGCGACTACGTCATCCTCAATCCGGGCATGAGCGACCGCACCTGCGACTACTGCCTCGCCGGCGAGCAGCCGCTCTGTCCGCGCTTCGCCATACTCGGCGAGCACGTGCCGGGCACGATGGCCGAGTACATCGTCGTGCCCGCGGCGAACGTGCGCACGATTCCCGACTCTGTCTCGCCGGAACATGCCGCCGCGTTCACCCTGGCGACGCTCACCGCCTGGCGCATGGTCGTGACGCGCGCGCGCGTGCAGCCGGGCGAGAACGTGCTGATCTGGGGCATCGGCGGCGGCGTCGCGCTCGCGGCGCTCCAGATCTGCAAGCGGCTCGGCGCGCGCGTGTGGGCCGTGTCGTCGAGCCGCGACAAGCTCGACGCGGCCGCCAAGCTCGGCGCCG
>JAICLH010000148.1 GCA_025927495.1 Gemmatimonadaceae bacterium | reverse complement strand
TTGACTGCTATCCGAACCTCAGACGCGCCCCACTAGTGTTGCTGTTGGGAAGTTCCGTGAGGTATCGAGTCGCGGAAGGTACCGAACGAACTGAGGTGAGCGGATTTAGTGCGCAATTCCCGTGATCCGTCAGTCGTTGTTCGTTTTGTGCTTTCCTACCCGTGGTGCGTCCTTCGTTGTTCGTGATCAGCGGGTATCCGAGCGGAAATGATGCAATCGGAGGCCGCGTCGGCCTGGTTGCCCGCCACCGCCGTCCCCGGATGACGAACAACGAAGGACGCACCACGGGTAGGAAAGCACAAAACGAACAACGAATGACGGACCACATCCCGCGCCACACTGAGCCTCGGTAGCGGGGCCAATCGCTTCCATGGGCCGGAGACGCTCTCCATTCCTGCCACGAGATGTTTCGTCACCGCCATGCGGAACAGGACCGCTAGCGGGCCGGCTTCCTCTTCCGGCGTGTGGCGAGCGACGAGCGCCGCCGACGATCGAGCAAGCTTCCCCGCCGTACCCACTCGCTGAGCTCCCCGCGATTCTTGAGCTTGAGGCGCTTGTACGCCTCGGAGAGTATGGTGCTCACGGTCCGGTCGGAGATGCCCAGCACGCGTCCGATCTCCTTGTTGCTCTTGCCGGTGGCCGCGATGCGTGCCACCTCGATCATGCGTTCTGTGAGCACGCCGCGTTCGTCGCGCGGAGGATGCGCGTCGCGTTTATGCCGCGATCGTACGCCGAGCTCGCGCAACTGCTCCCTGGCGCCGACGAGCTCCGTCGCCGCGCCCATCCGTTCGAACTGCGCGCACGCGCGCTCGAGTGCGCGGACCGCCGCGTCGCGGTCGCCTAACTCGACGTGCCGGCGCGCGATCTCGCGCTGCAGGCGCGCGGCATCGAAAACGAACGGCACCTGCTCCAACGCGTCGGCGGCCCGAATCACGCGATCGAGCAACGCGGGGGTCGTCCCGCGCAGCATGCGCGCGACGGACTCGCCCACATCCGCCCACACGAGACCGAGGCGGTGGCCGATGAGCTTCGACGCGTCTCGCAGCTCCCGGCTCAGACTCTCCGCCTCGTCGAACTCCCGCTTCCAGAGATGCGCCTCAATGAGTGCCGGCCACAATCGATAGATCGCCCAGATCGCTTGCCCCGACTGCTCGGCCAGGACCAGGCCGGCGCGGCTGATGCGAATTGCGTCGTCGAAGGAACCCACGGCGTTGTGATACATCGCGAGTCCCATTTGCACTCGCAGCGCACTGTTCACGTCGCGCGCACCATCGCGCGTGTCGACGCCCGAGATGGCCGCTGCTTCATCGAGATAACGCTTCGCCCGCTCCGCATCGCCGCGCCCAACGTATATCACGGCCGTCCAGACGAGCAGCCGCGCGAGAATCGTGTCGCTCCGGAGCGTCCGGGCGAGCGCAATGCTCTGCTCCGCGCGGCCGAGCGCGGCGTGCCAATCGCCTCGCCCTGCGAGATATTCGATGGCCACTTCCGAAGTCGACAGTCGGAGCGCGGGCGACCGCAGCTCCTCGGCGATCCGTTCGGCATCGCGAAGCCGCGTCTCGAGCTCAGGGACGTTACCCGTTAGGCCTGCAAGGACGGCCAGCGCCCAGTGCGCCGTCCAGGCGATGTCCGGCTGTCCCGATCGCTGTGCGAGGTCCAGTGTGCGCGTCGCATGATCGCGCGCCGCGGTCGCCGAACAGGTGACCACGGACGTCAGCAGCAGCGCACGATGCACTCGCGCCTGGAGCCCGATGTCGCCGGTGTCCTCCGCATCGGCGAGTGCCAAGAGCAAGGCGGCGCGCGCCTCGGCGGATCGGCCCAGCGCGACGAGGCACGCGCCAATCGCGATGCGCAGTTCGGCAATCAGGCCGCGCTCGCCCACGGCGATTGCGGCGCGCAGTCCATCCTCACTGTGACGAAGTCCATCTGCCGGCTTCCCTTGCCAGTAGTAGGCGAGGCCGCTGCGGCGTTCGATCCGCGCCACGAGTGCGAGGTTGCCGGCGGCCACGGCATCCGCACGAGCGCGCTCCCACAATACGAGCGCGGCGTCGTGATTGCCGAGTCGCTGATTCGCCAGCGCCAGTCCCGTTACCACGTCGGCGATCTGCGCCGGCGGCTGCGGAGCGTTAGGCTCGGCCGAGGTCGCGCGTCCGTCCCAATGCTCGAGCGCGGCACCCAGATATCGCGCGGCTTCGCGGTCGGCGTGCTTCGCAAGCGCCGATGCGCCGGCGAGAGCGAGGTAGCGCAATGCCTTGGCCGGCAGCGTGCCGCTGCTGGCGTGCAGCGAATGGAACGCCAGCTCGTCCGCGTGGTCGGATGCATGCGTGCCCCACATGCGCTCCAACGCGTCCGCGACTTGCGCGTGCAGGATGGAGCGCCGCCCGATCCCCAAGCCCTCGTACAACGTGTCGCGCACCATGGGGTGCGTGAAGTCGTATTCGACACATTCTCCGAACAACTGCGCCGACAGCACATTGCGGCGGCACAGCTCATCCACGGCAACGTGCACGGCAGCCGTGTCCATTCCCGTCGCGGCGCGGAGCTTGTCCACCGTTAGGCGGGTCCCGATCACCGCCGCGCAGACGGCCACGGTGCGCGCTGGCGGGCTCAGGGACGCCAAACGCATTTCGAGTGCGTCGCGGATGCTCCGCGGAAGGGTCAATCCTTCCACGTCCCAACCGACCCACGTGCCGTCGCGGTTCGTGAGACGACCACTCGCGACGAGCGATTTGAGCGTTTCCTCGAGGAAGAACGGATTGCCGCGCGTCCACCCGAACAGCAGCGCCACCACATCACTCGGCGCTGCGCCCTTGCCGAATACGCGATCGAGGAGAACCTCGACATCCGCGCGCCCGAGCGGCGCCAGCTGGCGACTGGCCGCCACTCCCATGTCGACTAACGAGCGCAAGGTCGCCGTCAGTGTGTGTTGGGCCTCGGTGTCGGAATCGTTGACCGTCGCGATGATCGCGAGCCGCGCCTGCCGCACCTGGCGCACGATGAAATGGAGCAACTCGAGAGACGAGGGATCCGCCCAGTGCAGATTCTCCATCACGAGCAGGAGCGGCGTTCGTGCGCTCAAACCCGTGAGCAGTTGCGCAACCGTCCAGAGGACACGTCCCTTGAGCTCCGGCCCCCCGAGCTGCGCATCATCCGGCGCCTGCTCGTTGATCAGCGCCGGGAAGACGTGTGCGAGGTGAGACGTCGCTCCTCGAGAGAGGAGCGTGACGGTCGCGCTGGTGAGCCCGCGCAGCACCGGTACCAGTGCGTCCGCGAACAGGGCGTAAGGCACGCCGGTTTCGACCGGATACGCGCTCCCGCAGGCCACGGTCCAGCCGTCGTCCGCGGCATGCCGCATGGCGACCTGCGCGAGACGCGTTTTCCCGATGCCCGGTTCGCCACGCAGCAGCAGCGCGTTGCATGAACCTGCGGCGGCTTCGTCGAGCGCGCGCTGAACGAGCTCGAGTTCGGCCTCTCGGCCAACGAGAGGCCACGCGGATGGCAGCTGATCGAGCGAGGGCAATGTCAGCCTCGAACAATGGCGACGCGCCGGTGCGCCGACGGCCCAAGAGCCACATACATGTGCCCGTTGGGCCAGCCAGTCAAGCCCGCTACGCCATCGGCCGCGCCGACCTACGTCACTCGACGTATCGAATCCCGGTTCGGCCGACACGAACTTCGACGCAGGACTTGCCCAACAGCACACACGAGGGAAGCGCCATGCGCAATGCAATCATCGCCTACCGACCACTTCTCGCAGCGCTGGTCGTCACGTCGCTCGGCGCCTGCATCTTCGGCGGCGTGCGAGTGGCGCCCGTCGCCCACACCGATGGCACGACCGTAGGCAGCGCCGTGAAGGTGCATTTGCTGAACGGCGAAACGGCTGTGTTTTCGAACGGCGTTCGCATCAGTGCGGACACCGTACGCGGCAGCGGGCGGCTCTTCGGCATCACCGACTCGGCGGCCTCTGAGGGCCGCGACGTGCGCGCCGTTCCCCTCGACAGCGTCGCGGCCATGGAGAGTTTCGCCAACTATACGAATGGCGTGGAAACGGCGGTGGTGACGACGCTCGCCGTCACGGGCGCCGTACTGGGCACGGGCGCGCTGCTCAAGGCGATCTTCGGCTCCTGCCCAACGATCTACTCCGACAGCGCCGGCGTGCCGGCTCTCGAGGCCGAAGGATTTTCCTACAGCATCTCGCCGCTCCTCGAGCGACGCGACCTCCACCGACTTCGTGCGCAGCCCATCGCCGACGGAACGCTCTCGCTCGACGTGCGCAACGAAGCGCTGGAGACGCACTACATCAACCAGCTCGAGCTCATCGGCGTCACGCACGCGCCCGATGAATTCGTGTTGCCGGACGCTGACGAGCGCCCGCTCGCCGCCCGCAGGATCCGTCCGGTCGCGCGGGCCATCGATCGTGCCGGAAACGATGTGACCACCGAGTTGGCCGGTGACGATTCGCTCGTGTTTCGATCCGATCCGCGGACGATCGCCGGTGTCGACTCGGCCGACCTCGATGACTGGATCGACCTCACGATTCCAGTTCCTCGCGGCGCCGACAGCATCGCGCTGTTGTTTCACCTTCGAAACAGTCTGCTCAACACGGTGCTGTTATACGACGTGATGCTGCGCCCGCAGGGCGCCGGCGCCGTGGACTTCGAGGGACGCAGTCTCAACACGATCGCGGACATGGTGACGCTGGGGCGCTGGTACGGGTCCCGGATGGGTCTCCACATTTCCGTTAGGCACGGTCAATCGTTGGAGGAGGCGGCAGACGTGCCGGACGCCGGACCGATCGCCTGGCGCGATGTCGCCGCCGTCGTGCCGGCGGGGACGGGCGACACGTTGCACGTGCGTCTGTCGTTCCTGGCAGACGAGTGGCGCATCGGAAAGATCGCGGCGGCCGCCGAATTCCGCCGTCCTGTCGCCCAGCGCTTTGCGCCGTCAGCGGTCGTGGACGCGAGCGGCACCCTGGATGTGGGCGCGCTTCGCAGTGTGACCGAACCGGATGGACACTATCTCGAGACCACGCCCGGCCAGCAGTTCACCGTGCGGTTCGAGACCGGAAGCGCCCCGCGCGACTCGCTGCGCACGTTCCTCGTGGCGACGGAGGGCTACTACACCGAATGGATCCGCGGCAGTTGGGTTAGGCAGGCAACCGGAGCGGTACCCCGTTCGTTCACCGCGTCCGATTCGACGCTCGCCGAAACCGTGCGGCACTGGGCCACGGTCGCGCCGGAGTTCGAACGACAATTCGCCCGCACCAAGATTCCGATGAGGCGCCTCCCATGAAACGCATCGCAATCACGATCCTGAGTCTCGTTTCGCTCGGCTGCACCATAGGACAGCGGGTGGGCAGCCTCTCGGTGGCGCACCAACCAGGAGGTGCCCGCGCCACGATCGTCGAGCGAACCGGCACGATATCCGACGTCGAGCTGTTGGCAGTCGATGACACGGGGATGGTCGTGTTGTGGTCGCACAGCGTCGGCTACCTGGCTTTCGCGAACACGTCCAAGTTCACGTCGGATGCGATTACGGTGACGCTCATCGACGGAGGCGCGCCGTCGCACGACGAGTGGATGCGTCTTCGGCTGATGAGCCGCTTTCCGCAAGGGCTGACCCCGGATCTCGAGACGCGACTGCTCGCGGCGTATCACCAGCGCGCGCTCGTGGTGCTCGCGCAATGAAGTGGCTCGCCCTGGTCATGGCGGTCGCGTGCGCGACGCCGGCGCGCGCGCAGACGGCGATCCACCTCCCGCCGCGTGATACCCTCGGCACGCCGGAGACGTCGAGCGCGCCTAACGACACGACGACGGACGGATTCCTGGCGCGCGTCCGCGCGGCAACCGCCCGCTACCGAGACCGCGGCCAGGCGTCGCTCGACGGCTATCGCCCCATCGGCGGCGACTTCCCAGGCATGGGCGAACATTGGATCAACATCGGAATCCTGTTCGCCGATCGCTTCACGCCGGCACGGCCGCCGATTCTCGAGTACGCGACGATCGACGGCCGCCCGACACTGGTCGGCGTCGCGTATGCATTACCGCTTCTTGCCGGAGAGATGCCGCCGGCGTTCCCGGCCAACGCTGCCTGGCACGAGCACTCGGGTACCATCGAATCCGAATCCGACTTGCTCAGCCAGACGATGTCATCGCACGGGTCGATGCAGGGCGCGCGGCTCGCGATGCTCCACGTCTGGGCATGGCTGCCTAACCCGGCGGGCGCGTACCGATCCGACAATTGGGCGCTGCCCTTCGTCCGCGCCGGCCTCGTGCCGCCGGCGGGGGATCCGGGTGCCGTCGCCGGACGAGCGCTCGCGCTCCTGTCGGGCGGAGACACGTTCTACGAGCAGGTCTTCCTCGACGTCGCGAATTCCTCGCCCTCCGACAGCATGGCGATTCATCGGGCGTTGATCGCCGCGCGTACGGCCGCGGCCACGTGGGTGGACCGCAACCGCCATGGTGTTGTGACGCCGGAGGCGCTCGACCAATTGCGCAGCCTGTGGACCGACATGTGGAGTACGCTCGACTCATCGCTCAGTCCCGGCGCGCGCGTTCGGCTGCGGGCGCTCCGGGATCGCTGAAGCCGTCGCTCGCGCCGGTCGAGCGCCGTCGACGGCGAGTGGCGCGAGCGCTGCGATGAACTGGGTGTGCGCGGCCTCGATCGTCGCCAGATTCTGCTCGCTGCGCCTGCGATGACGCACGCCGAACACCACCGCCGGCACACCGACTGGAGCGAGCACGATGGTCAAGCAGACGAGCGTGCCCGCGATGATGATCAACAGGCACACGGTGCGATGCCGCTGAAACGGCGCCGCCAACTCCTCCCTGGCGGCGTACAGCACGTCCGGATCGGACGAGCCCGTTGCTCTGAGCCTCCTGGTAACGGCTTGGGCACTCGTATCGGCCGGGCCGTATGGCCGCTTGACCATGCGGGCCTCCGGGATTTGCGTGGTACGCCCGGGATCGCTACGCTAGAGGGCCGCCACCGGCACGTGAATGCAGTAGCGCGGCACTCCTGATCCGCGGGTCGGCTCCAAATCGCTTTGCGCGAACGTGTGGAGAATACCGTCATGCAGCGTGGTGGCACCCGCAGCGCCGTCGCCAACGGACTCGAGAACGGAGACCTGGGCGGTCTCTTCGAGGAGCGTCGCGCGCTCGACGACCTCTTCAGCGCGACATACGAGGAGCTGCGCCGACTCGCGTCAGCCGTGCGGCGCGACGATCCTAACGCGACTCTCACGCCGACGACGCTCGTCAACGAGGCCTGGCTCAAGCTCGCGCAGTCGCCACAGCTCGCGTCCGTCCCGCGTTTGCACTTCAAGCGCATCGCTGCACGCGCGATGCGCCAGGTGCTCATCGAAGCGGCACGCCGACGGAAGGCGCACAAGCGCGGCGGCGCTGCGGCGATCGTCACGTTCGATGATGCGCTGGCCGTGTCGGCGACGGGTGCCGCTGCCGCGGATGACCTCATCGCCCTCGACGAAGCGCTCGAGGAGCTCTCGCGCATCCATCCGCGCCAGGCGATGATGGTGGAGTGCCGCTTTTTCGGCGGCCTCGACATCGCCGAGACCGGCGCGCTGTTGGGTGTGTCCGAGGCGACGATTCTCCGCGACTGGCGGGCCGCGCGCGCGTGGCTCGCCCGCGAGCTGCGGCGTCCCCGCTGACGCTGCCTAACGGAGACGCCGATGGACGCCGAGCGTTGGGCGCGCATCCAGGACGTGTTTCACCGGGCTGCCGAGATGCCGTCGGCGGACCGGGATGCCCTCCTCGACGCCGAGTGCGGCGCCGACCTCGAGCTGCGCGCGGAGGTGTCGGCCCTCCTCGATGAGGACGCGCGCGGCGAGTCGCTCCTCGACCGGGACGTGGCGCACGTCGCGCGGGAGGTGTTGGGCCATGGCGCGTCGCACGCGCTTCCCGAGCGGTTCGGTCCGTACCGCATCACCCGTCTGTTAGGCGAAGGCGGGATGGGCGTGGTCTATCTCGCCCGCCGCGACGACCTCGGCAGCGATGCCGCCATCAAGATTCTGCGCGACGCGTGGCTCTCGCCCGCGCGCCGCGATCGCTTCGAGAGCGAACAGCGCACGCTCGCCCAACTCAACCATCCGCTCATCGCGCGGTTGTACGACGCGGATATGCTGCCCGACGGCACGCCGTGGTTCGTCATGGAGTACGTCGACGGCGTGCCGCTCACCGACTATTGCCGCGATCACGCCTCGCCCATGCCGGACCGCCTGCGCTTGTTGCGCAGCGTGTGCGAGGCGGTGCAACACGCGCACGGCCACGCGATCATCCACCGCGACCTCAAGCCGTCCAACATCTTCGTGATGGACGATGGCACGGTGAAGCTGCTCGACTTCGGAATCGCCAAACATCTCGACGCCGCCGGCGCCGATGCCGACCACACGCGCACCGGGCTCCGCCTGATGACGCCGGCCTACGCGGCGCCGGAGCAGATTCGCTCCGGCCGCGTCGGCATCCACACCGACGTGTACTCCTTGGGCGTCGTACTCTACGAGCTCCTGACGGGCCGCCTGCCATTCGACGTCGGGCACCGCACACCGGCCGAGTTCGAAACGCTCATCGCCGAACACGATCCGGTGAAACCGTCGGCGGTGGCGCGCCGGCGCCTCGCGCACGAGGGCGCGGACGCACGGCTGCCCGCCGCCAGCAACAGCCAGTGGGACGACCTCGACGTCCTATGCCTAACGGCGATGCACAAGGAGCCCGCGCGGCGCTACGCCACCGTCGATGCGCTCATTCGCGATATCGACCGCTACCTGGCCGGCGAGCCGCTCGAGGCGCGCCGCGACAGCGTCCGCTATCGCACCGGCAAGTTTCTGCGCCGCAACTGGCGCCCGGTCTCGATCGCGGCAGCCGTGTTCGTCATCATCGTGGGATTGGTCGTGTTCTACACCATCCGGCTGACCAACGCCCGCAACGTTGCGTTAGGCGAAGCCACACGCGCCCAACGCATTCAGGGCTTCATGGTCAGCCTGTTCGAGGGCGACGAGGGCGACGTCGCGCCGTCCGAGAGCCTGAAAGTGGTGACGTTGGTCGACCGGGGCCTCAAAGAAGCGCGCGCGCTCGACGGCGTGCCGGAATCGCAAGCGGAGCTCTTCGAGACGCTCGGCAGCATCTACCAGGAGCTCGGCAGCTATGACCGCGCCGACTCGCTCCTCCGAACGTCGCTCGCCGAGCGACGCGCCCTGTTTCACGGCGACCATCCTGAGATCGCCAGCAGCCTCACGGCCCTCGGCCTCCTCTTCGATGCCCAGGCCCGGTACGATTCTGCCGAGGCGATGATCCGCCAGGCCCTCGCGATGCAGCAACGGGTTCTCCCGCGCGGCGATCCCATCATCGCCAAGACCACGTCCGCTCTGGGCAGAGTGTTCGAGGACCAGGGCCGATACCCCGACGCGATCGCAACGCTCGACCAAGCCGTGCAATTGTTGTCCACCCCTCGGTCGCAGCCATCCGACCTCGCGGCGGCGATCACCGAGCTCGCCAACGCGCACTTCTATGCGGGCCACTACGCGGTTTCCGACTCGCTCAACCAGCGCGTGCTGCAAATCGATCGCAGCTTGTACGGCCCGCGCCATCCGAACGTCGCAGATGATCTCATCAATCTCGGCGCCATCCAGTACGAGTACGGACACTACTAC
>JAICLH010000141.1 GCA_025927495.1 Gemmatimonadaceae bacterium | reverse complement strand
TGCCCAACGGACCGGCCGCACCTCTCGGTGTGATTCTGGGCAGCAACGTCTCGCTGACGCTCTATCGACCCATTCCGACGAGTACCGGCTTCACCGTAAGAGCCCGGCATTTCCTGTTCAGTCCCGCGCCGTAACCGATACGACTGGGGTCGGACTTTCACGTTAGGCATATGCGAACGTGCGTCCAACTCCTCGGCCTTGGGTGCGCGGTGGGCGCTCCCCAGCGTCTCTTTGCTCCGGCAGGCTAACCTGTGAACGTCGCGTGATTCGCCTAACGGTAGTCGCCATCGCCGCGCTCGCGGCCTGCAGCGGGTCCACCTCGGTGCGTCCGTTCGGCGGCGCTTACACATTGATCACCGTCAACGGTCTGCCCGAGCCACAGCCGCTCTATCAGAACACGAACAATCCGCAGATCGCGGGCGGTGCGCTGACCGTTGGTCCGGACACGCTCTATTTCGACCTGGCGCTGCAGCCGGTCGATGCAAACGGACGTGCGGTGGGCGACACCGTTTCGTTCGAAGCGCGCATTCCGTACACACGCCAGGCGGACTCGTTGGTCCTCGAGGGGGAGGGTTTGGGTGCGGGCACGATAGTGGGGAGCAACGTTCGACTCGTGCTGGAAGGCCCGGCCAACAGCACGGGGTTCACGAGCCGAGCAAACAGGTACCTTTTTGCGCCGCGGTAGGCGAGTTGCCGTGGCTTGAGGTCGTCGCGTTGCCGGGGTAAATTGAGGCCTGCTTGTGAGGGTAGAAAATCGATCGCACTGCCCCTTGGTGTAACTGGCAACACGCCTGACTCTGGATCAGGAGAGTCCTGGTTCGAGCCCAGGAGGGGCAACTGTAGAAGGCGCTACGACTTACGTCATGGCGCCTTCGCCCTTTTCGGATCGATGTGTGGGACTTGTATGGGGACTTTCTGCGAGACGGCTTGAGCAGCGCGGCCAAAGCGGCTTCCGTCGTCGACGAGAAACGCCGTCACGCGCCGCGTCCGGGAATCTCTGCTGCCTCGAGCCAGTTCGCGTAGGTGCGCCTCAGGTCATAGGCGGTGATCTCGGTTGTCCGCTCGCGCAGCTTGTCCTCGAAAATGCGGCGGTGCATTGGCGGCGCGGTCGACACGCCCACGAGCGGCACGTCACGGACGGCGTCTCGGGGCGCTCCGGAAAATTCGGACAACGAACAACGATCGAGCTCGGCGCGGTCGGAGGATGCCGCCGCTCACGGGCCGACGTTCTGCTCTTGACCTTCCCTCCACGACCGAGCAGCATCGGGGGCGTCATCGGCGATGGAGGTTCGCACTGCTCCGCGTTCCCGTCCTCTCGGTCATTTCGCGAATGCTTGGCGGTATGCGCACGCGCACGTTGGGCGCACACAGCATGGTCATCTGCGCCGTACTGCTCGCTGTCTCTGCGGGCGCGCCGGCGCCTCGCGCCACGCCGGCGGTGCCCGCGCCGTACACCATCGCCTTCAAGAGCTTCGCGCCCAATAACGTGGACATCTTCATCGCCGACAGCGACGGGCGCCACGCGCGGCCGCTGGTGCCCGATCCGGCGCAGGACTACGACGCGTCGTTCTCGCCAGACGGGCGGTGGGTGGTCTTTACGTCGCAGCGGAGCGGCCAGGCAGCCATCTACCGCGTACACCCGGACGGGTCGGGACTCGAGCGCCTAACGAACGACTCCGCCTTCGACGACCAGGCCGCCCTCTCGCCTAACGGTCGGTCGCTCGCGTTCGTGTCGAGCCGGAGCGGACAGGCGGACGTCTGGGTCCTCGACCTGGCGACGCGCGCGGCGCGCAACGTGACGCGCCACCCGGCCGGTGACTTCCGTCCAGCGTGGTCGCCGGATGGGCAATGGATCGCGTTCTCGTCGGACCGCAACAGCGCGCGCGGCGCGTGTCCCCAGACCACGCAGCCGGGTCCAGCGCCATTCGTCACACCACAGTACACGGCCGTCTACATCGTGCACGCCGACGGCAGTGGCCTCCGCCGCGTGAGCGACTCGACGGAGATCGCCGGCACGCCGCACTGGTCGCCGGACGGCGCTCGCCTAACGTTCTACGCCGGTGATCCAGCACAGATCTGCCGCGGCGGTCTCATCTTCGGCACCGGTACGACGCAGATCATCTCGGTGGCGCTCGAGGCGGGGGCGCGCGACACGCTCACGTCCGGCGAGGGTCTGAAAGTGAATCCGCGATGGCTGACGGCCAACCGGATCGCATACCAGACGAGCGGCGGTGTCGTGATCACCGGCAAGCGCGCGCGCGCCCGGATCGAGGGCGCCTTCCAGTGTCCCGATTGGTCGCCCGATGGCCGGATGATGGTCTTTCATCGCGAGACGGACCCGCGCGGCGATCGCGACCGCGCCTTCCAGCGGTGGCCCAGCCCGGACGCCCGGTTCGCGCTGCTGCGGGTGCCCGATGCCTCGTCGTTCTCCCCGTTAGGCGACCGCATGGTGTACCTGCTGACGAACTTCACGGGGCCGGTGCGCAACGGCGCGTTGGTGGTCGCGAACGCCGACGGCTCCGGGCGCCGGGTGGTGTACACCGGGCCACTCACCGAAGACATGGCCGGGCCCGCATGGTCGCCGCGCGGCGACACCATCGTCTTTGGCGTCGGTGGCTTCTTCCAGCGCGCGCCAATCCGGCCCGCGCAGCTCATGCGTGTTGCTGCCGATGGCAGCGGCCTCACGACGCTCACCCACGACAGCATCAGCGATGGCATGCCGAGCTGGTCGCCTAACGGAAGGCAGGTGGTGTACCGCGCGGCGCACGGTGCCAGGCGGGAACTGCGCATCTTCGATTTCGCCACGGGCACGTCGCGGCGCCTGGAGACCGGTTCGGACTACGACACATTTCCCTCGTGGTCGCCTCGCGGAGACTGGATCGCATTCACCAGCAAGCGCGACGGCGACTACGAGATCTATCGCATCCATCCGGACGGTACCGGGCTCGAGCGCCTGACGCGATCGCCGGGGACGGATGCGCACGAGTCCTTCTCGCCCGATGGAGAGTGGATCGCATTCGCGACGGCCCGTCAAGGCTTCAAGGACGAAGCGGTGCAGCTCCTGCTATCCGCCACGTTCCAGCCATACGGCGAGATCGCCGTGATGCGCGTAGACGGCTCCGACGTGCATCTTCTGACCGACAACTCGACGGAGGAGGGCGCGCCCTCGTGGGTGCCGCGACGTTAGTGAGCGCGGAGCGGGGACTACTCCGCCCGCAGCGCGGTCGGCGGGTGAGCCGTTAGGCGGCTCCCCTATGAAATGCCCCACGATGGCTGCCACAGAGAGTCGGAATCAGGAGAGTCCTGGTTCGAGCCCAGGAGGGGCAACTGCAAAAAGGCGCCACAAATCACATCGTGGCGCCATTATCTTTTGCTCGTTCATGACGGGAATTGCAAGGAGCGCAGTCCGTCGGGCGAGTCTTCGCAATTAAGCAGGAACGTACGTCAACCGAATCAGGTCATCGACGATTAAATCGGTGGCTACCAGGTGCAGCGGCGGCCGGGGACCCGCGAAGAATGGCTGGCCACCACCAAGCACGACGGGGCGGAGGTAGAGTCGATACTCATCGATAAGACCGGCCTCGGTTAGGCTTTGCGCCAGGACTGGTCCGGCAACGTGAATCTCTCCAGCCAGCTCGGCCTTGAGCCTGCGTATCACCTTCTCGCAGTCATCCGCGACAAGCGTCGAGTTGGGACCAACTGACTCGAGGGAACGCGACACCACCCACTTCGGCTGGCTCCGCCACACCACCGCGAACTCGCGATCCTCCGCGTCCCAATCAGGAAGATCTTCGTCCCAATAACGCATGATCTCGTACGTGCGCCGACCGTAAATGAGGCCCGTCGCGCCGCGCACCAGCCCGATGAAGTGACGGAAGGCCGCGGGTGCCGGCGGCCCGAGCTTCATGTGGTCGACGTAGCCATCAAGAGACTGGCTCAAGCCGTAGACAAGTTTTGCCACGCCGTAAATCTCCGTCTCACGTTCTTCAGAGTAGCGTGAGCCGACGTCACGCTGGAGGTGAGGTTGAACACTACCTGCGCGCGGCAGTGTGCATGTGACCAATGACCACGGGTCCACTTCCCAATCCCGAGATCTCAAACTGCGACACCGCGCTCGTTCGCGAAAGTAATTTGCCAAACTCATCGGCGGCATGACGTTCTCCCCAGTGCGGGACCGGTCAGGCCGTGAGTCGGTCGGTTCCTAGATCGGTATGGCGCCCAACTCGAGTCGTGAGCATCTCAAGGGAAAACAACCTCTGACCCAAGCGACCATGCGAATATCCCGCCTAACGATCCTCGGATTCCTCGCGTGTCCGTTCGCCACGCTTGCCGGCGCCCAGGGACACGTCGCGCCCCCGGTCGCGGCGGTGGTGGACACTGCATTCTCGCCCAGCGCGATTCTCGCGATCATCAAGCAGCGCGTCGACGAGAAACGAGCCGCCGGCATTGTCGTTGGACTGATCGATGCCGACGGCAAGTCGCACGTCGTCGCATATGGCGATCCGGGGCCAGGCCAGCCGCCGCTGGACGGCAACAGCGTATTCGAAATCGGGTCGATCTCGAAAGTGTTCACCTCGACCGTCCTCGCCGAGATGGTGCAGGATGGAGAAGTCCACCTGGACGATCCGGCCCAACGGTATCTCCCCACGTCGGTCCATCTGCCTTCGCGCGATGGCAAGGTGATCACGCTCGGCAATCTCTCCGAGCAGAACTCCGGTCTCCCCCGCATGCCGACGAACTTTCATCCGCGGGACACCGCCAATCCGTACGCGGACTATACCGTCGACCAGATGTATGACTTTCTCGATCACTACCAACTGACGCGGGATCCGGGCGCGCAGTTCGAGTACTCGAATCTCGGTGTCGGGCTCCTCGGCAACGTGCTCGCCGACGCCGCGCACAAATCATACGAGGAGATGGAGCGCGAGCGCGTGTGGCAGCCGCTCGGCATGATGCACACGGCGATCACGCTCAACCCATGGATGAAGGCGCACCTCGCGTTAGGCCACGATGAGGACGGCCACGTCGTCGAGAACTGGGACATCCCGGCGATGGCCGGCGCCGGCGGAATCCGCTCCACGACCAATGACATGCTCGAGTTTCTCGCCGCGAATCTGCACCCCGAACGCGGTGCGCTCGAGCGCGCGCTGGCGTTCGCGCACGAGGAGCGGGCGCCGGCTGGAAACATGATGATCGGGCTCAACTGGCTCAGCCTGCATGCGGGCGGCGACACGATCGTCTGGCACAACGGCGGCACGGGCGGCTATCGCACGTTCATCGGATTCGAGCCCTCGCGGAAAACCGGTGTGATCGTGATGACGAACACCGGCGGCACGGGGGCGGACGATATCGGATTCCATCTGCTCGATCCGGCTCTCCCGCTCACGCCTGCTCGCAAGCAGTACACCGCGATCGAGTTGCCGCGCGACGTGCTCGCGCGATACATCGGCACATACCGGCTCGCGCCGAACCTCACCATCGAAGTCACGCTCGAGGACAGCGCGCTGTACATGCATCCCACCGATCAGCCGACGTTTCGTCTGTGGCCGATGTCGCAGACCGGGTTCTTTCTGAAGGAAGCAGACGTGCAGCTGTCGTTTCTGCTCGATACGCGGGGGAAAGTGAGGTCCGCGGTGTTGCACCAGAACGGCCAAGACGTGCCGGCCACGAAGGTGCAATGAGGGCTGGCCACGCCGGCCGTGTCCGCGCTGCGGCGATACTTCGACGATGCCGGCTCCGGCGTCGACCAGAAACCGTACCACGTTGGCGATGGCCTCGTCGGACCGGACCTCGAACCGCAGCTCGTCGCCGCCCAACGATGCGTTCCTCGTCACTGTGCGACGCGGGTCACCATATCGACGGACAGGCCGCGCGCGCGAACGGTGACGGTGCGCGCGCCGGGCGCCGCGCGTCGTACCTGTCAGTGCCGTGACAAAGAGGGCGACGTCGCGCGGGCGGTCGCGTCTGTCATGGGGCCGACAGGTGGGCCAGGTAATCTGCGAACTGGAATCACGTCAGTGACGCACGCACACTCGGGGAGGCATTCACATGCGAAACATCGCGATCGTGTTCGCTGCCGCGGCGCTGATGGCGGGCGCGCCGTCGGTGGTCGCGGCCCAGGCACCGGCCTACAAACGCGACGTTCCGGACTCGCTGCTCAAGGCGACGAAGATCACCGAGGCGCAGGCCACGGAGATCGCGCAGAAGAAGGTGTCCAACGGAACCATCGAGAACCTGGAGTTGGAACGCGAGCACGGAAAGCTCATCTATTCGTTCGAGATCAAGGTCAAGGGCAAGCCAGGCATTACGGAGGTCAACGTCGATGCCATGACGGGGAAGGTCGGGCCGCTCGAGCACGAGAAGGACTAACGGAACATGTCGGCTATGGGATCACTACCACGCGGTACGCATGTGCGTCGCGGTCCCAGGCTGTTGGACGGAACGCGAGTCAGACCGAGCCGGCCAAGCTGGTGGCGATCCTGGTGAAGAAGAAGGGCGCGCCGGCGGTGGTGCCCGTCAAGCACTGACAGGCCATCGCCGCTGACGGCCTAACGACCCATGGAGGGTGGTGATGGGGAAAGGACGAATCGAAGCATTCAGCGACGGCGTCTTGGCGATCATCATCACCATCATGGTGCTCGAGATGAAGACGCCGTCCAGCGTCAGGCTCGGCGCGCTACGTCCGTTAGGCCCGGTGTTCCTGAGCTACGCGCTGAGCTATCTCTACATCGGCATCTACTGGAACAACCATCATCACATGCTCTACGTCACCCGGCGCATCAGCGGCCGGGTGATGTGGGCCAACCTGCACCTGTTGTTCTGGTTGTCGCTGGTGCCGTTCGTCACGCGGTGGATGGGCGACAGCCACTTCGCGCCGGGCCCAACGATGTTGTACGGCGTGATCCTGTTGCTCGCCGGACTCGCGTACTGGCTGCTGCAGCGCGCGATACTGCTCGCGGAGGGCGGCAGCTCGACGTTGGGGACGGCCGTGGGCCGAGATCGGAAGACCAAGGTTTCCCTGCTGCTCTATGCCGTGGCGATTCCGCTCGCGTTGGTGCAACCGTGGATTGCCGGCATTCTGTATGGGGCCTGCGCGCTACTATGGTTGGTCCCTGATCGCCGCATCGAGCGCGAGATTTCGCGTACGACCAGCACCCACGGCGCGGCCGCCGACCACACCATCGACGCCTAACGGAGCTCGAGGCGCAGGATCACGCCATCGGCGTCGTACGTCACGCAGGCGCCGGCTCGTTGGACGCTCCCGCTTGAGAGCTGAAGGTCGTCAGCCGTCCCCTCGCCTCGAGCTCATGTACTCGCTTGAAGCGCTGATGCGGAACCCGTCTTTACCTTGGGTGCGCGACAGCGTCCGCCTTGCGAGCGACTCGGTTGGCCTCTATATCGACACTGCCTGCGGCTGCACTGGCCTGCTGGGTCTGCAACAGTGTCCATTCCACGACTCTCCTTCGAGGTCCACTCGATGTCGCGCTACCTCCGCGCCGTACTGCGCCTGGCCACGGTCGTCCCGCTGCTCGGGCTGCTCGCCGCCTCGGCGCACGCCCAGAAATCCAAGTCCCGCGCCAAGGAGTCGAAGAACCAACCTGCGTCGCAAGCAGGAAAGGGCTCGGCGCCCGACTCCGCATTTCTCGCCACGCTCAAATGGCGCTTCATCGGCCCGGAAGGAAATCGCGCCGACGCCATCGCGGGCGTCCCGGGTGATCCGAACATCTATTACGCCGGCGCCGCGAGCGGCGGTGTGTGGAAAACCACCGACGGCGGCGCACACTGGAACCCGATCTTCGACGATCAGCCGGTGCAATCCATCGGCTCCATCGCGGTCGCGCCATCCGATCCGAACGTCGTGTACGTCGGCACCGGTGAGCCGTACATCCGGAGCCACATCTCGGTCGGCTGGGGCATGTTCAAGTCGACGGACGCCGGCAAGACCTGGTCGCGCGCAGGTCTTGAGAACACCGGGCGCATCTCGCGCATCGCGATCGATCCATCCGACCCCAATCGTCTTTTCGTCGCCGCGCTCGGCACGGCGTACGGTCCGGAACCCGACCGCGGCGTGTTCCGCAGCACCGACGGCGGCAAAACGTGGACAAAAGTGCTCTTCGTCAACGACTCCACCGGTGCGGTGGACGTGCTGTTCGACCCGACGAATCCGAGCATCCTCTACGCGAGCACGTGGCAGATCGCGGTGCACACGTGGGGACGCGAGAGCGGCGGCGCGGGCAGCGGCATCTGGAAGTCGACCGACGGCGGCGCCACGTGGAACCGCCTAACGGGGCACGGACTGCCCACGCGTCCGGTCGGCAAGGTCACGTTAGGCCTGAGCCCGGCGAACCCGCAGCGCGTCTACGCGCAGATCGAAACCGGCGACGGCGTGCCGTGGCACGGCGCGCCCACCGACACGGGGCGGCTCTGGCGCTCCGATGACGCGGGCGGCTCGTGGAAGCTCGTGAACAGCGACCTGCAGCCGATGGGACGTACCGCGTATTACTCGCGCATGGGCGTCATGCCGGACAACGCCGACGAGGTGTACTTCCTCGCCGCCAACTTCACGAAGACGTTGGACGGCGGCGTCACCATGATCGACCTCGAGGGCGACCAGTTCCCGCGCGGCGACCACCACGACATCTGGATCGATCCGACTAACGGAAACCGGTTCGCCGTCGCGCACGACGGCGGCGTCGCCATCACGATGAATCGCGGGAAGAACTTTCTGCGCGTGCAGTTGCCGATCGCGCAGATGTACCACGTCACGGTCGACAATCGCATTCCGTACAACGTCTACGGCAACAAGCAGGACGGTACCTCGTACATGGGACCGAGCAACTCGAAGCTCGGCGCGGACGGCGGGATCTGGCGCGGCGAATGGCGCAGCGTGGGAGGCGGCGAGAGCGGCTTCGCGATTCCCGACACGGTCGATTCGAATCTCGTGTGGTCGAGTGCGTCGGGATCGGGCGCGATCGGCGGCATCGTGGTGCGCTACCACGTCCCGACGCACATCATCGACAACGTGGAAGTGTGGCCCGAGAATGTCGCCGGCGCGCCGGCCGACATGGCGAAGTATCGCTTCGTCTGGAACTTCCCGCTCATGGTCTCGCCGCACGACCACAACACGGTGTACACGGGTTCGCAGGTCGTGCACCGCACGACGAACGGCGGTCAGAGCTGGGACGTGATCAGCCCCGACCTCACGCGCAACGACAAGTCGAAGCAGGGAATCTCCGGAGGCCTGACGCCCGACAACATCGGCGTCGAGTACGCCGACGTCATTTACTGGATCGCCGAGTCGCCCTTGGCGAAGGGCGAGCTGTGGGTGGGTACGAACGACGGCCTGGTGCAGGTGACGCGCGACGATGGGAAGACGTGGTCCAACGTCACGAATTTGCCGAGTGGGTATCCTACGTTAGGCACGGTGTCGAGCATCGAGCCGTCGCGGTTCACCCCGGGCACGGCGTACATGGCGATCGACGGCCACCAGGTGAACAACTTCGATCCGTGGGTCTACCGCACCACCGACTGGGGCAAGACCTGGACTTTGATCACGCACGGCATCGCCAAGTCGCCGCTGTCCTACGCGCATACGATCTACGAGGATCCCGCGCGGAAAGGTCTGCTCTATCTCGGCACCGAAGGCGGCATGTACGTGAGCTTCGATGCCGGCGACAACTGGATGCCGCTGCAGAGCGGCCTGCCGCACGCCCCGGTGTACGGCGTCACGGTGCAGCCGCACTTTCAGGATCTCGTGATCGGCACGTACGGGCGCGGGTTCTGGATCCTGGACGACTTGACGCCGCTGCACGAGTGGAATCCGGAGGTCGCGTCGAAATCGCTGGCGCTGTTCGAGCCGCGTCCGCAGTATCGCTTCCGCGGCGTCGCCGAGCCGGCGACGGAGCTGGACGACATCGTTGCGGGCAAGAATCCGGCGGACGGCGCGACGCTCGACTTCTGGCTCAAGACCGCGCGCAAAGACAGCACCGACAGCGCGAAGGTGACGATTGCCGACAACTCGGGCGCCGTCGTGCGCACGATGAAGGTGAGGCCGCACGTGGGGCTCAACCGCATCCAGTGGGATCTATACGGCGATGCCACGAAGG
>JAICLH010000136.1 GCA_025927495.1 Gemmatimonadaceae bacterium | reverse complement strand
GGTCGCCGTCGCGCACGTGACGCAATGCCCTTACTGCATCCGCAGTCACACCGGTGCTGCCCTGCGCCACGGAGCGAAGGCCGAGGAAATCATGGAAGCCATCTGGGTCGCGGCCGAGATGCGTGCCGGCGGTTCCTACGCGCATTCGGCGCTGGCGCTGGATGTTATCGC
This sequence comes from Gemmatimonadaceae bacterium, assembly GCA_025927495.1. GTDB lineage: Bacteria > Gemmatimonadota > Gemmatimonadetes > Gemmatimonadales > Gemmatimonadaceae > JADGGM01. The sequence continues at coordinate 10,110 of JAICLH010000136.1, read as the reverse complement.
GCATGAGGAGGCACTCCATGCGGCCCACTCTCTTGCGACGAGCGATCCTGTGCAGGCCGTCGGCGTCGGCGGGTTAGGCACTGCAGGGGATGCCGGAGGCGCCCGATGAGCACCAGAGTCGCCATCAATGGTCTCGGACGAATCGGACGCGCGATGCTCAAGCTGGTGATCGATGAGCCATCGCTCGAGCTGGTTGCGGTGAATGATCTGGTCGATGTCGAACAGCTCGCCTACCTCGTGCGATTCGACACGGCGTACGGACGGTACTCGCACGCCGTGACGGTCGATGGAGGCGATCTGGTCGTCGACGGCCGCACCGTGCGGACGCTGAGCATTCGCGATCCGCTCGAGCTTCCCTGGAAAGGGCTGGACGTCGAGCTCGTTTTCGAGTGCACTGGTGTGCTCACGCGACGTCAGGATCTCGAGAACCACCTCCGCGCCGGCGCGCGGATGGTGCTATTGTCGGCGCCGTCGAAGGGAGGAGAGGTGGACACGCTCGTCCATGGCGCGAACACCCTGGAGGGCCATCCCGCGCTCATTTCCTGCGCGAGTTGCACCACGAACTGCATCACGCCCGTGATCGAGGTCATCGGCCGTCGCATTGGGATCGACAAAGCGGTGATGACGACCATCCACGCGTATACCGCGTCTCAGTCGGTCGTGGATGCGCCACGCAAGGGTTTCCGTCGAGGCCGGGCCGCGGCTGCGAATCTCGTCCCGGCCACAACGGGTGCCGCAGTCGCGACGACACGTGCACTGCCGGAGTACGCGGGTCGCTTCGACGGCGTCGCGATCCGGGCCCCGGTTCTCGTCGGGTCGATCGCAGACATCACGGTTGTCACGTCGCGGACGACGACCGTGGAAGAAGTGAACGAGGTTCTCACGGAGGAGGCCGCAACCGCGCGCTACGCCGGGGTGCTCGGCGTGTCGCGCGACCCGCTCGTCTCCTCGGACGTCGTCGGCGATCCGCGCGCGTCCATCATCGACCTGGACCTTACGAAGGTCGTCGATGGGGATTTGGTCAAAGTCATGAGCTGGTACGACAACGAGTGGGGCTATGCGAATCAGATGCTCCGCGAAGCGCTGTCGGCGACCGGCGCCGGACTTGGCCAGAGCAAAGGCGGGGAAGGGAAAACGCGGGAAGCCATTGGGGCGCCAGCTCACACCCGGCTGTCACAATCGGCGTGACTGCCTATTGGAACGCCTAACGATTCGCGGCGTTGTCGTTGGGCGCGGTGCGGGATGTCCGGCCACGCCTCAGCGCAGAGCGTTCACCACCACCACCGGGTGGGAGCCTGTGTCCGCCGGGTTCGCTCTGAGCGTGCCGCGTATCCGCGCACTGCCGACGCCGGTCGCGTGTACCAGGCCCGTCGCGTCAACCGTTACGACGCGCGGATCGGTGGTTTCCCACGTGACGAGGCCACTCGCGATCGGAATCTTGTTCGGGGTCGGGCACCAATCGATGCACCCGGGCGGCACGTACGGCGAGTCCCAGCTGAAAGCGTAGAACTGGATCGTATCTCCCGCCGGCAGCGTGTCATTGATCCAGTTGAACGAAGCAGACTGCACCGCCTCGATGTAGAAATTGGGCGGGCTTGCCTCGGAGGGGTGCGTCGGCAAACTGCATGCGCCGAGTGCCATCGCCGAAGCGGCCAGTGCCGGCATCAGGTTCCTCTTTCGCATCGCTCTTCTCCGGAAGGGCCGCGCGCTGCGGGCGGAGCGTTAGTGGGCGCGGCGTCGAGGGAGCAGGATGCGAGGTCGCCGATGCGCGAGCGATACGCGATTCGACGTACGGGGGGAATGGTGTTGACGTAAAGAGATGAGGGGAACCGTTACACCCGCTAGAGCGACTACGCCAAGTACCGACCAAGGCGACCGACATTCATCGGGCTGCCCGCGCGGACGCGCTACCTTGGGGGCGAGGCTGGTGCGTCACGCGGTTGACCGCCTCTGCATAGTCTCCGCATCAGTCGGGGATGTCGCTTTACGGCTGCCTCGATCGGCTGGGCGGAATGGCTTGTGTTGTGGTTGGTTAGGCGGCGCGGAAGGAAAGCACTTTGATTGCCCCCGGTGGATTCGAACCACCATTCTCGGATCCAAAGTCCGATGTCCTGCCATTGGACGAGGGGGCAGCAACCGATCAAACTTACATGGCGGCGGTGACCGACTCAAGCACACGCACGCCGCGCGTCAATCGATCACGTGCACATCATCGATGCGAACCAGCGTGTGCGTGAGCAGGACGGGTGCGAGTGCTGCGCGCTCCAGTGCGGCGGCATCCGGTGATGCGTCGAACACACCGAATACCGTCGAGCCCGACCCCGACATGCCCGCACTATGAGCGCCCGCATCGAACAGCGCCTGGATGTATCGCGCGATCTCCGGATGCCGCCGGCTCACCGGCGGTTCGAGGTCGTTGGGCACTTCGCGAGGAAAGGACGTCCACGCGAAGAGGTCGTCGTAACGGATGGCCTTCGGTTGCCAGCCGGCGGCATCGCGATCGGCGTCGAGCCAGGCGTACGCCTCTCCGGTGGCGACGCCGAACGGCGGACACACGAGCGCGACGTGCGCTTCGCCTAACGGCGGCATCGCGAGCAGGTACTCGCCGCGACCCGTCGCGAACGCCACCGGATCCGTCGACACGAGGTACGGCACGTCACTCCCCAACCCCGCGCCGATCTCGATCAACCGGTCCTCGCCCATCGGCTGCGGCGCGAGCGCGTCGAGGGCCCGGAGCACCGCGGCGGCGTCCGCGCTGCCGCCGCCCAACCCGCCGCCCACCGGAACCCGCTTATCGATGCGGATCGCGAACCCATCGGGCCATCGCGCTGCCTCCGCGTACGCGACCGCCGCTCGGAGCGCCAGGTTTCGTTCGGGCGGCCCGACATCCGCGCCGCGACACTCGATGCTGCGGCCGCCGGCTGTCACCCGCACCGCGACGTCATCGCCTAACGCAAGCCGGATGAGCCATGTCGCGATATCGTGGTAGCCGTCGGCCCGGCGGTCGAGCACGTGCAGGAGCAGGTTCAGCTTCGCGTGCGCCGTGACGCGCGCCATGGCGCTCATCCGGCCCGCTCGCCGGCGGGCGGTCCTGGGGCCTGCTCGCCGCGCGTCACGTCCGCCGTGTCGCCGGCATCGGCGCGCGAGAGATCACGGAAGTGCAGGCCTAACCGGAGAAAATAGTAGATGCCGATGAGCGTGATCGGGATGTACGTCAGAATGTGAAAGCCCACCGCCCAACTCGTCGCCCGGGCGACATCCACGCCGTACAGCCCGAGCCCCTGCTGTCCCACGTACTCGAACACCCCGAAAAACCCGGGCGCGCTCGGCACCGACACGCCGATCGCGATCAGCCCTTGCACGAGCAGCGCGGCGCTGAACGGCGCACCAATACCCACGGCCTTGAACGCCAGCCAGAACGCCAGGCCGTTCATCAACCAGTGGACCACCGCCCAGAAGAACACCTCGAGAAACCGACCCGGATGCCTGAGCACGCCTAACCCGGACGCGAACGACGACAGCGCCTCGACACCGCGCCGCTCGAGCCGCGGCGCCAGCCGCCGCGAGAACAGCTCGAACAGCCGGATCACGCGGTCGGGGAAAAAGACGACGAGGTAGAGCACGAACACGGCGATCGCGACCAGCACCGCGCCGCCCACCATCCATGTGACGACCGGCCGGCCGGCCACGAGATGCTCCCGCGGGAACGCCGGGTCGAGCATCGCGCCCAGCATGAGCAGCAGCACCACGAACGCGTCGAACACGCGGTCCACGGCGAGCGACGCGAGCGCCGAGGAAAACGAGACCCTGGGCGTTTCCTGCGTCAGCGCGTACGCGCGGGCGAGCTCGCCCGCGCGCGCGGGCACGACGTTGTTCACCATCATCCCGATGGCGGTCGCCCGCCATAGCATGCCTAACGGAAGGTCCGGCGCCACCGACGCCAGGATCGGCCGCCACCGCCTGGCCCGCAGCGGGAAGATGAGCGTCCCGGCGATCGTCGCGCCGGCGAAATAATATAGATTGGCGTTGCGCAGATGCTGCACCACGCGCCCATAGTCCACCGCGTGGAATGCCCAATAGAGCAAGCCGATGCTCAGCACAATGCCGAGCACGTTCCGCCAGCCGATTTTCACCGGTCGCGACCTCCGTGCACGCGCGCTACTCGACCAACGCGAGGTCGATCAAGTCGAATAACTCCTGCACGCTCTCGCGCGACGGCATGTCGCCTTGCTGCCGGATCTGCTCGCGGAGCTCGGCCGCGCGCGCCAGCGCGCTCCGCCCGCGATAGAGCAGCGTCTCGATCGGGACGACGTCTGCATCCGGGATCACCGCCGGCTGGCTCAGCGGGGTCGTCTCGAGATTGCTCAACCCGGTGAGACCGTCCTGTAACAAGGCTCGTAACGCCGGACCGGTTGGCGTGCGCACGCGCCCGCGCGCGACACCGGCCGTCGGCGCCATCGGCACCTCAGGCGGCGCCGCCTGTGCGTTAGGCGGCGCCGCGGGCGGGGCGATCGGCGCCGCGGCCGCGGCGGGAGCGCGCGCCGGAGCCGCCTGCGCCGGGGACGCCATCGGCGTCGGCCGCACCGGCGACGCACCCGTGCCTAACTTTTCCAGCCCCCGCGCGATCTCGGCCGAGCTCGTGTCGGGATTGGCGAACAACGCCGCCGCCGCGTCGAGCGCGGCCAGCGCGCCGTCCTCCAGCGCCGCCGCCCGCGTGCTCCACTCGGCCGCGAACCGCGCCACCGCCTTCTCGCCGAAACTGTTCGCCGTCGCGCCTAACGCACGGACGGCGTTGCGCACCTCGCGCGACAACCGGTCCCGCTGCTCGCCGCCCGTGTGCGAGCGCGCGTCCACCACCACCCCGCGCAGGTGCTCGGCCAGACTCACCACCTCGAGTCGGAACCGCTCCGCCGGCGTCGTCGGCGGATGCGTCGCCGCCGACACCACACCCGAGCTGCCGTCGCCATGGAACAGCTCCGCGATCGGCACGATGCGATCTGCCCGCCCGCTCTCGTCGGCCACCGCCGACAGCGCCGACTCGAACGCCACCATCTCGCTCATGTCGGTGGCCGGTCGTCCCAGTGCGGTGATGTCGCGTGACGCGCGCCGCAGCACAGCCGCCGAGGTCGCGAACAGCGCAGCTTCTTTTGGTCCACACGGACGGGCCGCGCCCGCGAGCTCCATGGATTTGAGCGTCGTTTCGAGCGCTTCCATGACGTCCGGCAACGGCTGCATGTCGCGCACATCGGCCACGCCGCGCAGCGCCCGCACCCGCTCCGTCGCTGACCCGATCATCGCCGGACTTGCACCGGGGCCGAGCGCGTCGAGCGCTCGCGCCAGCTCGAGCGTCTCCGCGGCAAGGAATCCGCTGCGCGAGCCAACCGTGCGTCCGGCGGTGTGCGGCGTCGCTCCAGGCGGCGCAAAACGCGCCAGCTCCTCACCGCGCGCGCGGGCCCGCTGCTCCTCGAGCGAGCTCCAGCTCCGCGCGCCGCGCACCAACAACCGCAGGTCGTCCACCGCCGCCACCATCGCAGCGCTCGAGGCTGCATCCCACGAAACCCGCCGTTCCCGAAGCGCTCGCGCGACCCGCTCCACGCCGGCCGACACCGCCGCGATCGCCGTCTGTCGAGCCATGGTCGCGCTCCCGCGAAGCCGGTGCGCAGCCGCGCCGAGCGCATCGAGATCGGGCGCCGTCCCGCCCGGTCGCGCAGCACCCAGCGTGGCATCCATCTGGTCGATGTACTCGGTGGCTTCGACGACGAAAAAGTCCAGAACGCGGACCGACGAACTCATGCAGGCTCCAACCGGAGGAACACTGGGGGCAGCAAGTTACGGACGATCGAGGGCCCCGGTCAACGCGACCCTGGCGGCATCCATGGCCGTACGCATCTCGCGTACCGACTGGCCGATCCCAATGAAGATGGCGCGACTGACGATCGAGTGACCGATGTTCAGTTCTTCTATCTCCGGGATCGCCGCCACGGGGCCGACGTTCCGCACGGTCAGCCCATGTCCCGCGTGAACCGCCAGGCCCAACTCGGCGCCGCGAATGGAGGCGCGTCGCAGCGCGTCGAGTGCCGTGTCGCCGCCGCCCAAGGCGTAGGTCCCGGTGTGCAGCTCGATCGCGTCCGCGCCCAACTCACGCGATCGGTCCACCGCTTTGAGGTCAGGATCGATGAACAGACTGGTCCGAAGCCCGGCGCGTTTCAGTCGCGCAATGCCGTCCGCCAACCGCGCGGGATCCTGGTCCACATTGAGGCCGCCCTCGGTGGTCACCTCGAGCCGCCGCTCGGGAACGAGCGTCACCTGGTACGGCCTGAGTGCAGTCGCGATGGCGACCATCTCATCGGTCAACGCCATCTCAAGGTTGAGCACGGTTCGTATGCTTGTGGCGAGACCGCGGATGTCGTCGTCATGGATGTGGCGACGGTCCTCGCGAAGGTGCGCCGTAATGCCTTCGGCGCCCGCATCTTCGCACAGCAGTGCAGCCGCAATCGGATCGGGTTCGTCGGTCTTGCGCGCCTGCCGGAGCGTCGCCACGTGGTCGACGTTGATGTAGAGCCGCTGATGGTTCGCTCGCATTGACTAATCGGCGTAGGTTCGCACCACTTTCACTCGGAGTGACATCGTGAAGCGCTTCGTCGCAGTCCTCGTCTTCCTTGCTGCGTGTAGCACCAGCGCCGCCCAACAGCAGCCGACAACCACGGTCTCGGGCAACGTCGTCGGCGCGGATAATCCCCGCCAAGCGGTGCAGGCATTCCTGGCCGCCGCGCACGCGCAGGACCTCAAGGCGATGGCACTCGTATGGGGCACCAATGATGGTCCGGCGCGCGACGTCGTGGATCACGCTCAGCTCGAGAAGCGCGAGCTGATCATGCAGTGCTACGTCACCCACGACTCGTACAGCGTCTTGAGCGAAGTCCCGGGCGAGAAGGGCGCACGCGTGCTCTCGGTGTCGCTCACCAAAGGCCAGGTAGCGCGCCAGTCCAAATTCACCGCCGTGAAGGGCCGCGGCGACCGCTGGTTTGTCGAAGATGTGCAGTTGGAGCCGCTCAAGGATCTCTGCGCGTCGTCGTGATATCGCAGGCGGGAACACAGCCGCCTGTTCACTCGTTTACAATTCGGTAAGCTCGATCAGGACGCCTCCAGTCGCGCCGGGGTGGAGGAAGGCAATCTGCTTCCCCTCGGCGCCGATGCGGGGCGTTTCGTCGATGAGCCTGATGCCTGCCTTTCGACAGCGGTCGAGAGCGGCATTCAGGTCGGGAACGGCGAAGCAGATGTGATGAATGCCGGGCCCGCGTCGCGCCACGAAAGTGGCGATTGGTGAATCGTCTTGCGCGGCTTCGAGAAGCTCGACGAGCGAGTCACCGGCAGCAAGACCGGCGATGTGCGCGCCATCGGCGTCGTCGAGCGGAACCTGTTCGAGTCCGAGGATGTCACGATAGAACGGAAGGATCTGATCGAGCGCGCGAACCGCGATGCCGATGTGGGCAATGCGCGCGCGGCCTGACGGAGCGGGTGTCGTGGACGGCATCGGCCTTCAGGTGCGGGTGTACAACAGTAAACTACACAGTAGATTCGCGGCGGGCGAAAATACACGGGGGAGGCACGAGCAGCATGTCGAATGCATTGGCAGTGACGGATACTACGTTCGAGGACGAGATCGAGAAGCACGACGGCTTGGCGGTGGTCGATTTTTGGGCAACGTGGTGCGGCCCGTGTCGTGCGATCGCTCCGATGCTCGACCAGTTGGCGGTGGAGTACGTGGGTAAGGCGAAGGTCGCGAAGTTGGACGTCGACGCAAACCAGAAGACGGCGATGCGGTTCAACGTGCGATCGATTCCGACCATTCTGTTCTTCAAGAACGGGAAGCTGGTGGACTCGGTTGTGGGCGCCGTACCGAAGGCGAAGCTGGCGTCGAAGTTTCAGGAGCATTCCGTATCGGACACGGCGACGGCAAAGCAGGCCTGATCGCGTCGCGCTCCGATTGATCAACGAAGACCCGGTCTTGGGACGTCCAAGACCGGGCTTTTTTTTCGCCCGGCGCTTAGACTGAGCGAGAGAGACGCCGGCGGATACCGGCCAAGTTCAGTTCTCCAACCGACGCTGGTGGCGCGACCTTCGTGACGTCTCCTCCCGGACGCTTGTACGTGGTCAGCACGCCGATCGGGAACCTCGGCGATTTTTCGACACGCGCGGTGGACGTGCTGCGTTCGGTACACGCGGTGCTTGCTGAAGACACGCGGCACTCGCGCCACCTGCTCGAGCACTACGAGATCGACACGCCACTGGTATCGTATCACGAGCACAACGAGGCGCGTGAGACGCCGCGCATTCTCGAGCGCCTCGCGGGCGGAGAATCGTTCGCGCTCGTGAGCGACGCGGGGACGCCGTTGGTGTCGGATCCGGGTGCGCGCCTGGTGCGAGCGGCGTTGGACTCGGGGATCGCGGTGGTGCCGGTACCCGGCGCCTCCGCGCTGCTGGCCGCGCTCGTCGCATCGGGGTTGGATGTTGAGCGGTTCACGTTCTTTGGCTTTCTGCCACGGAAGGGGCGCGAGCGCTCGGAGGCGGTCGCCACGCTGGATGCGCTGCCGCACACAGCCGTGCTCTACGAGGCACCGGGCCGTGTCGCGGACACGTTGGCCGAGCTCGAGCGTCACGGGGCCGGAGAGCGGGAAGTGGTCGTGGCGCGCGAGTTGACGAAGCAGTTCGAGGAGATGCGTCGGGGAACGGTGGCCGAGCTGGCGCGGTACTACGCGGATGTGCCGCCGCGGGGCGAGGTGGTGATTGTGCTGGCTGGGTGTGCTCCGTCGTCACCGGATGAGGGGGCCGCGCGCGAGCGGGTGCGCGTGTTGCGGCAGGGCGGCGCGAGCGCGCGCGATGTGGCGCGCGCGCTGGTGGAGGAGCACGGGCTCGCCCGCAACGCCGCGTACCGGCTGGCGCACGAGCCGGAGTAGCATGTCCTTTGACCCACGTGTCGTGAGTGGTCCATGCCGATCCGACGTGTAGTTTGCATCGTCCTCGCCGCCGCCGTTTCGTTAGGCGCGGGTCGCGCCGCGCGGCGAGCGGGCGCAGCCGATCCCGACGGGCTCGTGATGACCATCGCGCGGCTGCAGTACGATGGCGGCGGCGACTGGTACGCCAATCCCTCGAGCCTGCCTAACTTGCTCGATGCGATCGCGACGCGGACGTCGCTCAAGGTGGAGCGCACCGAGGCGCGCATCACGCTCATGGATGACCGGTTGTGGGACTATCCGTTCATCCACGTGACGGGCCACGGCAACATCCATTTCAGCGACGCAGAAGTGGCGCGGCTGCGCGAGTATCTCGAGCGGGGCGGCTTCATCCATTTCAGCGACAACTACGGGATGGACGAGAGCTTCCGGCGCGAGATCAAGCGCGTGTTCCCCGACCGGCCGTTGGTGGACGTGCCGCTCACGCATCCCATCTATCACATCGTGTACGACTTCCCGCGCGGGCTGCCCAAAATCCACGTGCATGATGGCAAGCCGGCCGAAGGGTTGGGCATTTTTCTGGGCGACCGGTTGGCCGTGTTTTACGACTACCAGTGCGACCTGGGGAACGGGTGGGAGGACACGACGGTGTACCATGATCCACCGGCGAAGCACGAAGCGGCGCTGCGCATGGGCGTGAATCTGTTCGTGTACGCGGTCACCAGCCGGCCGGTGTCGTGACGGTCACGGGGCTGGTCCGGCGCGAGCGGTCGCGGTTAGGCGTCGCGATCCTGGCGCGCGGGGTGGCGGTGGGCGTCGCGGTGGCGGCGGTGCTGCTGGCCGCGAGCACGTTGGCGTTAGGCGGTGCGCGGTGGATCACGCGCCCCACGGCGCCGTTGGCATCGTGGGGCGTGGCGCTGGTGGCGGCCGCGATCGCGTGCTGGTGGGCGCGGGGGGCGGTGCGGGCCCGGGCGTCGTCGCACGCGGTGGCGCGGGCCATCGAGTCGGAGCGGTCGCTCCGGCGTGGGTCGGTGCGTGCGGCCCTCGAGGTGCGCGACGCCGGCGCGCTCGGCCGCCATGCGGCCGACGCGCGGGCGTCGCGCCTCGCGAGTTTTCGCGGGGCGCTCGCGCCCGCGGCGCAGCGCACGGCGCTGCG